>NZ_JBHTDD010000029.1:0-78758 GCF_042666615.1 Plantactinospora sp. GCM10030261 | reverse complement strand
CCCCACGCCCACGCCCCACGCCCACGCCCCACGCCCCACCCCCACGCCCCACGCCCACGCCCCACGCCCACGCCCACGCCCCACGATCTTGCGCTTGAGGTTGGCGTTATGCCCCCTTAGACCCTGTTTGCGCGAGCCAGAAGTCCAAGATCGGCGCGCGAAGATGGGGCCGGGCCGGGGCGGGGGTGGGCGTGAGCGGTCGGGGTGGGTTAGGTGGCGGCGATGGTGCCGGTCATGAGAAGCGCGATCACCAGGCTGCCCAGGGCCACCCGGTAGAGCACGAAAACGTACAGGGTGTGATGCGCGACGAAGCGCAACAGCCAGGCGATGGCCGCGTAACCCACCACGAAGGCGATCACGGTGGCGACGACCATCTGCGCCCCGGACGGGGCGTGACCGCTGGTGTCGAACACGTCTGGCACGCTGAACAGACCGGACATCACCACCGCCGGAATGGCCAGCAGGAACGAGTAGCGCGCCGCGGTCTCCCGGGTCAGGTTGAGCAACAGTCCGGCGGTGAGCGTGGCGCCGGACCGGGACACCCCGGGGATCAGCGCCATCGCCTGGGCGAGACCCATCAGCACGCCGTCGCGCATGGTGAAGTTCTTGAGCAGCCGGGTCTGCCGCCCCCAGTACTCGGCGAACGCCAGGACGAACGCGAAGACGATCAGGGTGGTGGCGACCAACCACAGGTTACGGGCGGCGGAACGGATCTGGTCCTTGAACAGGAAGCCGAACAGCCCGATCGGGATCGACCCGATGATCACGTACCACGCCATCCGGTAGTCCAGGCTCGGCCGGACCGATTTGTCCCACAGGCCGACCACCCAGGTCCGGGTGAGTCGCCAGATGTCCTTGGCGAAGTAGACGAGTACCGCGGCCTCGGTGCCGAGCTGGGTGACCGCCGTGAAGGACGCACCCGCGTCCTGCTCGAAGAAGATCGCCGAGGTGATCCGCAGGTGCGCCGACGAGCTGATCGGCAGGAACTCGGTGAGCCCCTGCACGATGCCCAAGACGATGATCTCGACCCAGCTCACGCCGGCACCTCGTCTCGTCCGGCGCCGCCATGAGACACCCACGCGCGGTGTTCGACGATTCGCGCGCCGTGCTCCGTCACTCGATCACACCGTTCGTTCGCGACTGCGGGGCTCGCAAACCCGGCTCACTCCTCGCGCTCACCCAATCACACCGTTCGTTCGCGACTGCGGGGCTCGCAAACCCGGCTCACTCCTCGCCCTCACCCGGCAACACCGGACAGCTCCAGCGCCTCGGCGCAGGTGCGCAGGGTGGCGATCCCGCTCTCCCGGTCGGCGACGAACAGCGTCACCGACAGCGTGGTGACCCCGGCCTCCGCGTACGCCCGCATCCGGTCGGCGATCCGCTCCTTCGGACCGAGCAGGGATGTCCGGTCGATGAACTCCAGCGGCACCGCCGCGGCGGCGTCGCGCTGGCGCTTGGCCAGGTAGAGGTCCTGCACCTCGCGGGCGGCGTCGCCGTAGCCCATCCGGGTGGCGAGCTGGTTGTAGAAGTTCTGCTCGCGGCTGCCCATGCCCCCCACGTAGAGCGCCGCGTACCAACGGACCAACTCGGCGCAGGAGGCCACGTCGTCGCCGACCACCACCGGGACGCTCGGCACCACGTCGAAGCCGGCCAGTTCGCGGCCGGCCCTGGCCCGTCCGGCCGCCACCGAGGCGAGTTGTTCGTCGGCGAACTCCGGGGCGTAGAAGATGGCCAACCAGCCGTCGGCGATCTCGCCGGCCAGTTCGAGGTTCTTCGGCCCGACCGCGGCCAGGTATACCGGGATGTGCTCGCGCGGTGGGTGGAAGCCCAGCTTCAGCGCCTTACCGGGGCCGTCCGGCAGCGGCAGGGTGTAGTGCTTCCCGGCGTACTCGACCTGCTTGCGGGCCACGGCCAGGTTGACGATGTCGACGTACTCCCGGGTGCGCGCGAGCGGCTTGGCGAACCGGACGCCGTGCCAGCCCTCCGACACCTGCGGCCCGGAAACGCCGAGGCCGAGCCGGAACCGGCCGCCGGAGAGGGCGTCGATGGTGGCCGCGGTCATCGCGGTCATCGCCGGGGTCCGCCCGGGGATCTGCATCACCGCCGAACCCAGGTCGATCTGCTCGGTCTGCCCGGCCATCCAGGCAAGCATGCTCGGTGAGTCGGATCCGTACGCCTCCGCCGCCCACACCACCGAGTACCCCAGACGGTCCGCCTCCTGGGCCATCGCCAGGTGGTCCGCCGGTGTGCTCCACGCCGTCTGGTATCCGAGGCTGAGCCCGAGTCGCACTGGTCCTCCCCATCCCGCACCACGAGTCGCACCAGGGTACGCAATAGCGGTGGGCCCCCTGACCACCGGCCGCCCCGACGCGCCGGACCAGGCAACCTCCCCGCCGGAGTCGGATCTTCGACGGCGGTTCACCGGGAGCGAGGATATCGGGCGGTGGCGAAGCAGAATACAGTTCGTCTCATGCAGCAGCGACCGCTCGGCCGAAGCGGGCTGGCGGTTTCCCGGCTCGCGCTCGGCACCATGACCTGGGGTCGGGACACCGACGCAGACGACGCGGCCGCCCAGCTCAAGAGCTACCTCGACGCCGGTGGCAACCTGGTGGACACCGCCGACGTGTACGGCGACGGGGACGCCGAGTCGGTGATCGGTTCGCTGCTGGGTGGGCTGGTGTCCCGCGACGAGGTGCTCATCGCCACCAAGGCCGGCCTGCGCCCCGGCGCCACCCGTCGCCGCGACAACTCGCGTGGCCACCTGCTGCGTACCCTGGACGCCTCGTTGCGTCGGCTGGGCACGGACTACGTCGACCTCTGGCAGGTACACGGGTACGACCCGGACACCCCGCTGGAGGAAACGCTCGCGGCGCTGGACCAGGCGGTGCACAGCGGCCGGGTCCGGTATGTGGGGGTCTCCAACTTCTCCGGTTGGCAGACCGCCCGGGCGGCGACCTGGCAGGCGGCGTTCCCCGGCCGGTCCCCGGTGATCGCCACCCAGGTGGAGTACTCATTGCTGGAGCGGGGCATCGAGCGGGAGGTGGTGCCCGCCTGCGCGGCGCTCGGGCTCGGCGTGCTGCCGTGGTCACCGCTCGGTCGCGGGGTGCTCACCGGCAAGTACCGCCACGGCCGGCCCGCGGACTCGCGGGCCGCGAGCCCGCACTACGAACGGTTCGTCGCGCGGTACCTGGAGCCACGGTGCTCCAGCATCGTGGAGGCGGTCTCCACGGCCGCCGGTGGGTTGGGTGTCTCGCCGCTGGAGGTGGCGCTGGCCTGGGTCCGCGACCGGCCCGGGGTGGTGGCGCCGATCCTCGGCGCCCGCACCATCGGGCAACTGTTGGGCGCGCTGCAGGTGGAGCGAATGACCCTGCCGGCGGAGATCGCCCGGGCACTGGACGACGTGTCCGCGCAGCCGCTGGGTTATCCGGAGACCGACGGCTGAGACAACGGTCCGCCCGGGCGGCCGCGGCGGGCGGGACCCGACGGCCGCGGCGGGCGGTTCAGGGGCTGGCGGACGGCCGTCCCGATGGGCAGCATGGAGCCCATGGACTACGAATACGCGCCGCTGCGGTTACCAGCGAATGTCGACCGGGTGACGGCGGCGGCGCAACTGGCGATCCAGGCGGAGTTCTCGGGCTGGGAACTGGCCCGGGTGCAGCTGTTCCGGGACGGCACCCGTCAGGTGGTGCTCCGCCGCCGGCGGGTGAACGGACCGCAGCCGGGCCTGTCGTACTGACCCCCGCGCGGGCCCGTCCACCGCCGGCCCACTCACCGCGCCGGCTCGGCCTCCTCGACCGCGTCGGCCACGAACGGGTGCTCGTCGAGGCGACCGACCAGCCGGTCGTCCACCGCCGGCTGGAACGGGCCGACCGCGTCCTCGTCGTCGTACGCCTCCAGGTCCAGCGGGGTGCCCACCTCGCTCACCATCACCACCCCGTCCAGCGGTTCGAGTTCCGGGACGTCGAGCGCGGTCAGCGAGCCGTCACCGGCCTGAAGCAGCTCCAGCACCGCCTCACCAACGCCCTCGACGGGCACCGGCTCGTCATCGTCCGGCACCGACGCCTGCCGGGCCGCCTGAGCCACCCGGACCAGCGCCGCGACGCTCGGCACCCGGAAGTCGCGGCGCTGCCGCACCGACAGCACCCGGGGGTACGGGTCGGTCGGCTCGCCGTCCTCGTCCGCTCCGGGGCCGCCGAGCCGCCCGTCGGCCTCGGCCGGGTCGATCATCTCGACGTCCCACGGGGTCACCTCACCGAACGCGTTGAGCAGCAGGTCGTCGTACTCGTAGGAGGTGTTGTTGAGCGCGACGTACGCCTGCCAGACGTCGTCGTCATCAACCCTTCCCGAGGCGGACTTCACCGCGGACAGATGGGCTCGCGCGGCCTCGATCACCCGCTCCAGGGCGGCTTCGAGTTCGGCGTGCTGGTCGGTCATGGTGTGCAGGTCCCTTCGCGTTGGGCAAGGCGGTGGGCTCGGACGCCGGCTGTTCAGCAGCCGCGGAGGAAGCGGTCGAGCACTCGCACGCCGAACTGTAGTCCGTCCACCGGTACCCGCTCGTCAATGCCATGGAACAACGCGGAGAAGTTGAGGTCCGGCGGCAGCCGCAGCGGGGTGAAACCGAAGCACCGGATGCCGAGCCGGTTCCACGCCTTCGCGTCGGTGCCGCCGGAGAGCATGTACGGCACCGGACGCGCACCGGCGTCCTCGGCGCGCAACGCGGCCGCCATCGCGTCCACCAGTTCCCCGTCGAACGTGGTCTCGATCCCGGGCTGCCGCTGGACGTACTCCATCTCGATGTCCGGGCCGATCAGCTCGCGGATCTGCTCCGCGAGCAGCTCGGACTGGCCGGGCAGGCTGCGGCAGTCGATGGTGGCGGAGGCCCGGCTGGGGATCACGTTGTCCTTGTAGCCGGCGGCCAGCCGGGTGGGGTTGGCGGTGTTGCGGATGGTCGCCCCGATGATGGTGGCGATCGGTCCCAGCTTGGCGATCGCCAGCTCCGGGTCGTCCGGGTCGAGTTCGATGCCGAGCACCTCGGCGGCGTGTTCCAGGAACGCCTCCACGGTCGGGGTCATGACCACCGGGAACCGGTGCCGGCCGACCCGGGCGACCGCCTCGCAGAGCGCGGTCACCGCGTTGTCGTCGTGGATGAACGAGCCGTGCCCGGGCCGGCCGCGGGCGGTCAACCGCAACCAGTCGACGCCCTTCTCGGCGGTTTCGATCAGGTACAGCCGCAGGTCGTTGTTGATCGTGTACGAGAAGCCACCCACCTCGCCGATCGCCTCGGTGCAGTCGGCGAACAGGTCCGGATGCCGCTCCACGAGAAAATGCGCCCCGCGGTCACTGCCGGCCTCCTCGTCGGCGGTGAAGGCCAGGACGATGTCCCGCTCCGGCCGGGCGCCGGTGCGCTGCCAGTCGCGCACTACGGCCAGCATCATGGCGTCGAAGTCCTTCATGTCGACGGCGCCCCGCCCCCACAGGTAACCGTCGCGCTGCTCCCCGGAGAACGGATGCACCGTCCACTCGGCCGCGTCGGCCGGCACCACGTCCAGGTGGCCGTGCACGAGCAGCGCGCTCCGGTCGGGGTTGGTGCCGGGAATCCGGGCGACCAGACTGGCCCGGCCGGGCACCGCCTCGTGGATCTGCGACTCCACGCCCACCTCGGCGAGCTTCTCCGCGACGTACTCGGCCGCCCGACGTTCACCCGCGCTGGTGGCGTCGTCGCCGGTGTTCGTCGTGTCGATGCGCAGCAGGTCGCGACAGAGTTCGACGACCTCGTCGGTGGCGGCCGGCGGACTGGTTTCCGGGTGGGTGGTCATGCTTCTTCATACCAGGATCGGCCGGTCCGGGATCTGGCCGGCATCCACCGGGCGCGGGCAGCGGCCCTCGGTCCACCCGCAGATCGTCCCCACGTCGACACTGCCCGCTGCCACCGGCGGTTTCGCCGGCCGGCGGTCCGGGTATCGCCGCAGCCAGCCGCTGGCATCCAGGGAGGTCGCATGAGCACGGTTCCGTTGCCGCCGCTGCCGGCCGACACCGGCGAGCCCGCGCAGGACTACCGCCCCGGCGGGCGAAGCATGGTGGACCTGCTTGCCGACGAGCACCACCGGATCGACGGACTGTGCGCCGAACTGGTCGACGACGCCGCTGATCCGGGACGTCGTCGGCAGCTCGCCGAGGTGCTCACCGCGACCGTGGTCCGGCACCTGTCCGCCGAGGAGCAGTACCTGTATCCCACGGTGCGCGTCGCGGTGCCGGACGGGCCGACGCTCGCCGATCGGGAACTGGCGGCCGACATCACGCTGCTGACCGCGCTCCGTGAGCTGACCGGAACCGCCTCGGCGGACGCCGAATTCGACAGGCGCGCGGAGCGGGTGGCCGGACTGCTCCGCCGGCACGCCGCCGCGGCGGAGACCGACCTGTTCCCGCCGCTGCGGCAGGTGGCCACCGACGCGGAACTGATCCGGCTGGGCAACCGGGTGGAGATCGCCGAGGAGGCCGCACCGACCCGGCCGCACCCCCACACCCCCCTCACCCCGCCCTGGAACCGGGTGGTTCATCCGGCGGTGGGCATGCTCGACAAGGTCCGCGACGCCGTCACCCGGCGCCGTACGTACCTGGAGGACCTGCCGCTGCCGCGGCAGGCGAATCGCCGGCATCGATAGCCCAGGTTGGTCGCACGGCGGCAGCTTCGGGCCGGCACCACCGGAGTTCCTCCGGGACCACGGGTGATGGCGACATTACGGTCGGTCCGTGGATCAGCCCTTCGGTTACCCGAATTCCTCGATCAGTGAATCTTTACCGACTGGAGACCTTCCGGAGAATCATCCTTTCGGCCTACGGTCGAGTAATGAACCTGGAGCTGCGACACCTACGAGTGGTCTGCACGATCGCGGAGGCGGGCAGTGTCACGAAGGCGGCGTCCACGCTGGGGCTCGCCCAACCGGCCCTGACCACCCAGCTCCAACGCATCGAACGACTGCTCGGCGGCGCGCTGTTCGACAGGGACCGCCGGGGCGCCCGGCCCACCGCCCTCGGCGACCTCGTGCTCAACCGGGCCCGGGTGCTGCTCCCGGCCGTCCAGGGCCTGCAGGACGAGGCGACCCGCCTCGCCGGCAGCGCCGACACCCCGACCGCGTACCGGTTCGGCGTCGTCAACAGTCCCATCCTGGGTCGGTTGGTGCACCGCCTGCTCACCACCGATCCGGACGCCCAGGTGACCACCCAGGCCTCGTGGTACGTGGCGGAACTCGCGCAGCAGGTGCTCTCCGGTCGACTGGACTTCGTCCTCTGCGGTGGCTGCGGCGACGCCACCCCGGCCCCGGACCACGGCCTGACCTGGCAGCCCGTCGCCGTGGACACCATCTCGGTCGCACTACCCGAACGACACCCGCTGGCCAGCCTGGACGAGATCGACCTGGCCGACCTCGCCGACGAGCGGTGGGTTTCGGTACCCGGCGACGGATGCTTCACCGACTGCTTCGCGACCGCCTGCGCCCGCGCCGGCTTCGCCCCCCAGCAGATCTACGAGACCGACCTGCTCGGCTGCATGGACCTGGTGGAGGCCGGCGCCGCCGTGGCGCCCTGCCAGGCGAGCTTCCGCCCGATGCCCGGCCTGGTCACCCGCCCGCTGGCGGGTGCCCCGCTGCGTTGGCGGTCCCTGCTGGGCTGGCACGCCGACGCACCGGCCGCCGCCGACGCACCAGCCGTGCTCGCCGAGGCCCGCACCGCGTACGCCGACCTCGTGGACGGCAACCCGGGTTACCGGGCCTGGCTGCGCCGCCACCCGGCGTTCGGTGCCGACCCGGTGCCCGCCTGATCAGACCTGCCGAAGGCCGGTGACCCGGTCGATCATGAAGTTGACCACCCATCTGATCTTCGGAAAGCTGGTTAACCTCATGATCGACGTTGGCAGTCGGCGGCACTGACCCCGCATCCATCCGGCGTCAGCGGGTAGCCGTACCGGCATGACGGATCTGTATCCCACCGGAGACGACGACCGAACGGCACCCGGGCGGGGCACCGGGGTGACCGACGAACGGGAACTGGCGCGCCGGACGGCCGCCGCGCACACCGCCGCGTCCCGCGACGTGGAGGCGTTCCTGCGCCGGTTGCCAGAGGTTCCGTCCCCGGGCGACGTCGCCGAGTTCGGCGCCCTGGTGGCGCGCGAGGAACTGCTCCGGGCCGAGCGGCAGGAGGCCACCGACGCCGCCGGCCTGCCGATCCCGAGCGTCGGCCGGCCCTGACCCGGCCCCCATTCCCCGGCCCTAACCCGGCCCCCATTCCCCGTCCCTGAACCGGCCGCCATTCCCCGGCCCTGACTCCGCCGGCCCTGACCCGGCCACTTCTCCGCCGGTCCTGAGCGGGTCAGGTCGCCGGCAGCGTCAGCGGTCCGCCAGCGGGTCGTGACCGAGGTCCAGCAGCGCGTGCCGCCACCGCTCGTCGGTTGACCCGTCGGCCGGGCGGGCGTCCAACAGCTTGTCGATCTCGTCCACCGTGTCCCGCATCACCGTGATGTCGTCGGGCGTGAGATCGACCTTGCGCTTGCCCTTGATGTGCAGGATGGACCGTCCCGGCTCGGGCAGGGCGAGGTCCGGTCCCGACGGAAACGCCTCCTCCCCCGACCCCTGGGTCAGCAACCAACCGCGCAGCTGTTCCGAGGTCACGTTCACGTGGTCGTGGAAGTCCTGCCAGAGCTGCTCCACCTCGGCCTCCACGCGCTGCTCGCGGGCCATCAGTCAGCTCCCTCCGCCGAGCCGGGCGAGTCCGGTTCGCCCGGCGTCTCCCCACCGCCTTTCCCCGCATCCGGCGGCGCAACCCGGGTCCGCCTCGGGTTGGCGGTCGGCGCCTGCCGAATCTGGCGGTCCGCCGCCGGGTCCTCCGGCTCCCCCGGTTCGGTCACCACGACCCGCTCACCGGGGCACGGCCGGATCCCGGGCGGCCCGGTGACCGGCGCCCACCGCGACGTCGAACGTCAGCCGCCCGTCCCGGGCGTTCACCTCGACCCGCTGCCCCGGCGACAGACTGCCGTCGAGCAGCATGCTGGACATCCGGTTGTCCACCTCCCGCTGGATGGTCCGGCGCAACGGGCGGGCACCGAACTCGGGCTGGTGGCCGTGCTCGGCGAGCCAACCCACCGCGTCCGGCGTGAAACGGACCTCGATGTCCTGGGCGTGCAGCCGCCGTCGGGTCTCCTCCAGCATCAGTTCGGTGATCTGCCGCAACTGCCGGTCCTCCAGCCGACGGAATATGATCACCTCGTCGATCCGGTTGAGGAACTCCGGCCGGAAGTGCTCCTGCAGCCGGCGCATCAGCCGCTCCCGCAGTTCGGCGGTTTCCTGGTCGGACCCGCTCTCCGAGCCGTTCCCCGTGCCGAAGCCCACCGCCCGCTGAGTACCCATGATCAGCTCAGAGCCGAGGTTGCTCGTCATGATGAGTACGGTGTTGCGGAAATTCACCGTCCGCCCCTGGCTGTCGGTCAGCCGGCCGTCGTCGAGCACCTGCAGCAGCACGTTGAACACGTCCGGGTGTGCCTTCTCCACCTCGTCGAGCAGCACCACCGAGTACGGTCGGCGGCGGACCTGCTCGGTGAGCTGCCCGGCCTCCTCGTACCCGACGTACCCGGGCGGCGCGCCGACCAGCCGGCTGACGGTGTGTTTCTCCTGGAACTCACTCATGTCCAGCCGGACCATCCGGTCCGAGTCGCCGAACAGCGCCACGGCGAGGGCCCTGGCCAGTTCGGTCTTGCCGACCCCGGTGGGACCGAGGAACAGGAAGCTCCCCATGGGACGGTCCGGGTCGGACAGTCCGGTGCGGGACCGGCGGACCGCCTCGGCGACCGCGCGCACCGCGTCGTCCTGTCCGATCACCCGCTCGTGCAGATGCGCCTCGAGCCGCAGCAGCCGGTCCCGTTCCTCCTCGGTCAACTGGTTGACCGGGATACCGGTGGCCCGGGAGACCACCTCGGCGATCTCCGGCGGGCCGACCTGGGGAACCCGTTCGTCACCGTCGCCCCGAGCCCGACGCAGCCGCTCCTCGATGCCGGTCAGCCGGTCGCGCAACGCCGACGCCCGTTCGTACTGCTCGTCGGCGACGGCCTGCTCCTTGTCCCGGCGGACCTCCTCCAACTCCCGCTCCAGGGCGCGCACGTCACCGTCCGGGGTCCGGGTGCGCAATCGCACCCGGGCACCCGTCTGGTCGATCAGGTCGATCGCCTTGTCCGGCAGGAAGCGGTCGGTGATGTACCGGTCGGCCAGCTCGGCGGCCGCGACCAGCGCCTCGTCGGTGAACCGCACCTGGTGGTGTGCCTCGTACCGGTCCCGCAGTCCGCGCAGGATCTCGACGGTGTCCTCGACGGTCGGCTCCGGCACCAGCACCGGCTGGAACCGACGCGCCAGCGCCGCGTCCTTTTCGACGCTGCGCCGGTACTCGTTCAGCGTGGTGGCTCCGACGACCCGCAGATCGCCGCGGGCCAGGGCCGGTTTGAGCATGTTGCTGGCGTCCATCCCGCCCTCGCTGCCGCCGCCACCAGCGCCCACCAGGGTGTGCATCTCGTCCAGGAAGATGATGAGTTCGTCGCGGTGGGACCGGATCTCCTCGATGACCTTCTTGAGCCGCTCCTCGAAGTCGCCGCGATACCGGGTGCCGGCGACGAGACCGGACAGGTCGAGCTGGATCACCCGCTTGCCGAGCAGGGTGTCCGGCACGTCACCGTCGATGATCCGTTGCGCGAGGCCCTCCACGATGGCCGTCTTGCCGACTCCCGCCTCGCCGATCAGCACCGGGTTGTTCTTGGTCCGGCGGGACAGGATCTCCACCGCCTGTTCGATCTCGTCGGTCCGCCCGATCACCGGGTCGATCTGATCGGCCCGGGCCAGGTCGGTGAGGTCCTGGCCGTACTGGTCGAGGGTGGGTGTCCCGCGGTCCTGCCGCTCCGGCGCCCGGCCGCGCTCCGAGCCGGCGGCCTGCAGCGACTCCGGTTGCACCCGGCTGGAGGCGAGCATCCGGCCGGCCGGTGACTCCGGGTTGAGCGGCAGCGCCATCAGGATGTGCTCGGGCCCGATGTAGGAGGCGCCCATGGCCCGGGAGAGCTGGTGCGCGTCGAGCAGGGCACGCTTCGCGGCCGGCGTGAGCGACAGGTTGGGCGGTACCTCACCGCCGGGTGCCCCGTCGCCCCGACCGCCGAGCGCGGCGATCAGGGTGTCGGGTTCGGCGCCCGCCCGGCGCAGCAGGTCGGTCAGGGGATCCCGTTGCAGGGCGGCCCAGAGGAGGTGATCGGTGTCCAGGTCGGCACTGCGCCGCTGGGCGGCCCGGCGGGCGGCGTCGGCGAGCAGCTCCCGTGCGTCCGCCGTCATCAACCGGGTGATGTCCACCCGGTGGGCCGGTCGCCGGGGCCCCTCTCCCCGGCCGAAGTAGCGGGCCAGGAATTCGTCCCACGGATCGGAGCCGCCGGCCCCGAATCCCTCCGTCATGGCTGTCCCCTGTCCTGCTCGCGGACACGTCCGAACGGTCTCGGCTACCCGACGCGTTCGGCGGCAAACGTCCCACGGCGCCCGGGGCGCCCCGCCCTGCGCCGCGCCGCGCTGACCGTGGTCCTGTCCGGGCGGAGGCCGGACTGGCAGGCTGGGCGGGTGGAATCGGCATTGCTCGTGGTTGACGGCGCGAACGTGGTCGGGTCCCGCCCGGACGGCTGGTGGCGGGATCGGCTGGGTGCCGCCGTGCGGCTGCGTGACCGGTTGGTACCGCTGGCCACGGCCGGCCATCCGGATCTGCCGCCGCCGGTGGAGGTGGTGCTGGTGGTCGAGGGCGCGGCTCGGGGCGTACCGGGAACGCCGGAGGTGCGGGTGGTGTCGGCGCCCGGGTCCGGTGACGACGCGATCGTGGACCTGGTCCGCGTCACCCCGGCGTCCCGCCGGCGGGTGGTGGTGACCGCGGACCGGGAGCTACGGGCCCGGGTCGTTGAGCTGGGCGCCGAGATCCGGGGTCCCCGTTGGATTGACCTCGGTCGCTAGAACTGACCTATCGGACTGGCCGGGCAATCACCCTGCGTTCTACCGGGCAAACGGACTGTCAACGGACGCAGGGGTGAGACCGGACAGCCGGGTAGCAACACGCCGCTGGGGCCCTCTCCGCCCAAAGCCGACTAGCCTCTAGGGTTAGAGCCCTTCCCGCCCCCAGGAGGTCCGGCAGTGGCGAGCGTCGCCGAGCTGAAGTCAGCCATCGATGCCGCGTTGCAGCAGATCGGTGACGGTCAGGCCGCGGTGCAGGCGGCCGGCGAGAAGCTCACCGAGGCGCAGCAGACCCTGGCCGGCGCGCTGGAGGGCAGCGGGCACGAGACGGTCACCGCCGCCCACGCGTCGCTGTCGCAGGCGAACCAGGAACTCCAGGACTGCCTGTCGGCGACGCTGGCCGCTGTCGAGCAGGCCCAGCTCTACTCCGCCAGCCTCTGACTGACATGTCCATTGTGGAGGAGCTGGGCGCCCTGGTCCGGGCCGCCGCGGAGGACCTGCCGGTAGGGCATGTCAGCCAGGCGCTGGACCGGCTCGGCAAAGCCGCCGACCGACTGCGCTGGGTTCGCCAGGAGTCGGCCGATCCGATGGGCGTCCCCGAACTGACCGCCGCCACCGAACATCTGGAGGCCGCTGGCCGGGCGTTGTTCGTCGCCCAGGAACACCTCGCCACGTACCTCGCCGCCATCGGGCTGGCGCGTGACGGCAGGACCACCCCGCCGCCCACCATCGGGGAGGACGCGCGGCGGCGCGCCGAGTCCGACGAGCGCAGGCGGGCCGGGGCGGGTCCCCCGGCCGCGCCACGACCCGTGGGACCGACCGCCGTACGCCGGTGGTGGCCCGCCCGGGTGAACGAGTTGACCGGCGAGAAGGACGCCGTACCGGGCGAACCGTCCCGCGGGGTCACCGACCCGGCCGAGTTGCTGCGCCGCGTCTCCGCCGGGGTGTCCGGCGGAGACCGGTCCCGGTTGCGCCGGGAACTCAACCAGGTCGACGCCGACGTCGGACTCGGTCTCGCCGCGGTCGCCCCGCCGGTGCTGCGCACGCTGGCCACCGAACTACTCGGTCACCCGCCGCGCGCCCAGGACCTCCCCCGGCTGCGCCGGGAGGTCTCCGGCGGTGTCCGGGACCTGCTGCCCGGGCTGCCGCCCGCGGTTCTGGAGACGCTGCTCAGTCGGGTCTGCCGGATGCCGCCGCCGGCACAGCGCGCCGACCGGCCCAACCCGGCCGACCCGGCGGTCGCCGCCGGCGTGGTCGCCGGCCTGCTGGCGCACCGGCTCGGGCGGACCGGACGCCCCGAGCCGCTGGCCCCCCGCCGGCCCAGCCACGAGGCTCGGCGGGCCGGTCCGTGGACCCACCGGCCGCCGCCCCGGTCCAGCCAGTCCGACCCCCCGGAACACCCGCCGGCCCTCCGGGAGACCCATGGCTGACGTCCGGACCCAGCTCGTCAACCGGGTCCGTGGCATGCTGTCGCACGCGCTCGGCGCGACGCGGGACCAGCTCGCCGCGGCCCGGTCCGACCTCGACGCCGCCACAGGCCGGCTCGGCCGGACCCGACGGGCGGCTCGCCGCGTGCCCGGGCAGGCCGCCGAGCAGCGCGATCACCGCATCGCCGACATCGAGACCCGGCACGCCGCCCGGCTCCGTGAGCTGGCCGACGCGGCGGCGACGGCCGCAGCCCGGCAGGCCCCCGGTGCGGCCGGCGCGGCGTGGGCGGACTGGCGACCGACCCCGCCGTCGCGGGCCGAGGCGCCCGGTTCGCTGCGGATCGGCGAGATCCCGATCGCCGGAAGCCGGGTGCCAGCCCTGGTCCCGCTGCTCGACGCCGGCCACGTCCAGCTCACCGGCGACGACCCGGCCGGCGCCGACGCCGTCGCCGCCACCCTGCTGCTGCGCGCCGTCGGGCGGGCGGAACCGGGCGCCGTACGACTCGTCGGGTACGACCCGGAGCACCTCGGTGGCGGCCTCGCGGGATTCGCACCGCTGTCGACCGCGGGACTGCTCACGTTCGTCGGACCGGGTGGACTCACCGGGCTGCTGGACGAGTTGGTCGACCAGATCCGCCGGATCAACGAGCAGGTCCTGGCCGGCGAGTACCTCTCGATCCGTGAGCTGGCCGCCGCCACCGGACGCCGACCGGAGCCGTGGCGGGTGGCCGTGCTGCTGGGCGGCGAGGAGCCGAGCCGGCACGAACGGGCCCAACTCGACCGGATCGCCCGCACCGGCGCCACCTGCGGCGTACACCTGCTGGTCCGGGACCTCGACCTGCCGGACGTACCGACGGTGACCCGGCTGCGGCTGTCAGCCGGCGCGGCCGAGGTCGGTGACTACCCGGGCCTGCCGGTGACCCTGGACCCGGCGCCCCCGCCCGCGCTGCTCACCGAAACCTGCCGACGGATCGCCGCGCGGGTCAGCGCGGGTCCGGCGCCCGCCCCGTTCACCGACCTGCTGCCGCCGCCGGACGCCTGGTGGCGGGAGAACTCCGCGAACGGGCTGACCGCCCCGATCGGAGACGGTCCGCAGGGCCGGCCGGTGCGGCTGACCCTCGGCGACTACCCCCCGCACGCGCTGATCGGCGGACCGTCGGGCACCGGGAAGACAAACCTGATCTTCGCGTGGATCGGCGCGCTGGCGGCCCGGTACTCCCCAACCGAGCTGGAGTTCTACCTGCTGGACTTCAAGGAGGGCGTGTCGTTCGCCCGGTTCGCCCAGGGCCGACGGGACCCGAGCTGGCTACCGCACCTGCGGCTGGTCGGCATCAACGTCAACACCGATCGGGAGTTCGGCCTGGCCCTGCTCCGGTTCCTCGCCGATGAGCTGCGCCGGCGCGCCGAGGCCGCCAAACGACACGAGGTCACCAAGCTCGCCGAGCTGCGCGTCGTCGACCCGACCGGACACTGGCCGCGGATCGTCGCCGTAGTGGACGAGTTCCAGATGCTGCTGGCCGGCCGGGACGCCGTCGCCCGGGAGGCCGCCGACCTGCTGGAGGACCTGGCCCGCCGAGGCCGGTCGCAGGGCATCCACCTGGTGCTGGCGTCGCAGGACGTCCGGGGCATCGAGGCGTTGTGGGGCCGGCCGGCCCTGGTCGCCCAGTTCACCCTGCGGATCGCCATGCCCAAGGCACTGCGGATCCTCGAGGAGCGCAACGACGCGGCACAGACCCTCCCCCGGCACCACGCGGTGGTGAACGCCGAATCCGGAATGGTGGAGGGCAACCAGGTCGCCCGGATCCCGACGGCAAGCGACTGGCAGACCTGGCAGGACGTGCAGCACCGGCTGTGGCGGATGCGGCCGCCGCGGGCCACACCGGCGCGGCTGTTCGACGGCGACGCCATTCCGCGGCTGCGCGACGCCCCGGACTTCCAGGCGCTGCGTCCCGCCGAGGCGGACCCCGGCGAGCAGCGGCCGGCGCCGGTACGCACCCCCGTCGCCCTGCTCGGCGAGATCATCGATGTGCAGGCCCGGTCGGCGGGCCTGCGGCTGCCCCGGGCACCCGGGCGGAACCTCGCGGTGATCGGCACCAGCGTCGAGGAGGCGTGCGCCGTCCTGGACGCCGCCGGGCGTTCGCTGCACCGCCAGCAGTCTCCCGGCGCGGCCCGGTACTCGGTGGCCTGCCTCGACCCGGACGCCGAACCGGCGGCCATGGCGCTGTACGACGCGCTCGGCGGCGACGCGGCGTGGTACGACGAGGAGACCGTGCCGGAACTGGTCGCCGAGACGGCCGCCGGGCTGCGTGGCGGCCCGGCCGAGCCGCACTACCTGCTGCTGTACGCAGTGGACGCGGCGGCGGGGCAGCTCGGCGCCCAGCTCGACGGACGGACCGGCCTGGAACACCTGCGGCAGGTGCTGCACGACGGCCCGGAGCGGCGTACCCACGTGCTGGCCTGGTGGCGCGGGGTGGCCCGGATGCGGGCCGACCTGGGTGGACCGGCGGCCCGGACCGACCAGATCGGCGCCTGGGTGGCGCTCGACGTCCAGGGCTCGGAGCTGACCTCGTTGCATCCCGGCACCGGCGGGCCGGACTGGTATCCCCGGCCGTGGCGGGGCCTGTTCTTCGACCGGTCGGCGCACCGCACCGGCCAGGTCATCATCCCGTACCGGGCGGGACCGTGAGGGCGAGGAGTGAGCCGGGTTTGCGAGCCCCGCAGCCCCGAACAAGGGTGGGACCGTGAGGGCGAGGAGTGAGCCGGGTTTGCGAGCCCCGCAGCCCCGAACAAGGGTGGGACCGTGAGGGCGAGGAGTGAGCCGGGTTTGCGAGCCCCGCAGCCCCGAACAAGGGTGAAACCGTGACGGATAGCTACGCCGACGTGATGCGGCGGCTCGCGGCGCTGTCCGGCCGGGCGGCGGCCCAGCGCGCCGAGGCGCGGGACTGGTACGAGGGGCAGATCGCGGCGGCCGAGCGGGCGGTCGACGCGGCCGAGCGGGAGGTCGCGGCGGCCAGCGCCCGGGTGACGGCCGCCCGTGAGGTGGCCGAACGTGTGGAGGCCGACGCGGGACGGATGTGGCAGGCGCTGCCGGCTCGGCTGAACATCCCGCCCGCCCGGTTGGGGGCGCCGCCGGTGCCGGTGGCCGACGCCACCGCCACCGACGATCCAGAGGACCTGCTGGACGACGTGCGGACGCTGCTGGAGCGAGCCGGTCGCCCCGGAGACCTGCCGGCGTCGGCCAATCCGCTGCTGATGGTCTACGGGGTACTGGGAGCGGCGCTGGCCGCCGGTCTGGGTGCGGCGGCCCGGATGGTCGGCACCCGGTACGGCGGGGATCTGCGGGTGGGGCTGCCGGTGATCGGCCTGGTGCTCACATTGCTCGGACCGGTGGTCGGCCTCGCCCCGGCCCGGCGGCTCGCCGACCGGCGGCACGCCACCCTCGGTCCCCGCGCGATGGCGGTGGTGGTGGCTGCCGGGCTGGTGACCACCGCGCTTCTGGTTGCCGTGCTCCGCTAGGCATCGCCGCTCGTGGGCGACCGGCCGGCGCGGCCGGACGGCCTCCGGCACACCGGCCAGACCGCGCGCCAGCGACAGTGCGTGGGCAAGCGCCATCCCCTCCCGGTCGTCAGGCCGGCACCAGCGCCGCTTCCCGGAGCAGCCGGCGGACCAGCACCAGCCGGTCGGAGTCGTCGTCCAGGCCGGGTAGCTCGGCCACCCGGTGCACACCACCGTCGAGCACCGCGCGCAACGCGGGACCGCACGGCTCGGGCAGGTCCAGTGTCCGGTCGAACAGCCGCAGCACGATCCGGCCCGGTTCGCCCCGGTCGAGTCGCCAGCGCAGGCCCCGGCGCAGGGTCACCCGGCTGTCCGGAGCCAGCCCATCGATCGCGGCGGCCTGCGCCATCGGGCGGATCGGCGCCGGTCGGGCGGCCGGCCAGGCCCGCTGCCGCAGCCGGGCGGCCACCGCCGCCGGGTCGGCGGTCGACAGCCAGTCCCGCAGCGCCTCCACGGTTTCGGTCAGTTCCGGCTCCACCTGGTCCGGGTCGGCGATGTCGAGTCCGAACGGCAGGGTGGAGCGCAACCGGGCGTCCTCGGTGGCGAGCCCCAACAGTTCCTCGACCAGCGCGTACCGGGTCAATGCCCGGATGCCGACGGTCAGGTGCAGCGAGCTGTCCCGTTGCGCCTGGGCGCTGTGCAGCCAGCCCCGGGGGAGGTAGAGAGCGTCGCCCGGGGCCAGCACCACGTCCAGCGCCGGCTCGCCCCGGGCCACCGCCGACACCTCGTCGGCCCGGCCGCCCCACTGCTGCCGTTCCAGCGGGTCGGGCAGCACCGGCTCGTGGATCCGCCACCGCTTGTGCCCGTCCACCTGGAGGACGAAGACGTCGTGCGTGTCGTAATGGGTGGCGAAGCCCTGGCTGCCGGCCGGCGTCAGGTAGGCGTTGATCTGCAACGGGTGGCCGACCGCGAGGCCGAGTTCCCGAGCGAAGTCGATCAGCGGTGGCCAGGTGCGGTGCAGTCCCTGCAACACCAGGGTCGCGCCGTCGGCGTACACCTGGAGGATCTTCTCGTCGAGGACCTGGTCGCCGATCTCGGCGCCCGCGCCGCCGCCACCGGTGTATCGGCTCGCGGGCAACACCTGGCCGTCCTTGGCCACCCGCAGGAACGGGGTACGCAGGCCGCGCCGGCTGAACAGTTCGTCGGCGTCCTCTGGGGACAGCAGGTCGGTGAAGCCGGCCCGGTTCGGCAGTTCGGCGGCGCGGGACAGCACCGGTCCCCGACCCCAGTGGGCCGTGCCGAACGTGTCGGGCTCGACGGCCACGCACCGGGCCAGCGCGGCGGCGGCGGAGTCGTCGAGCGCCGGGCGGCCATGGCCGCCCGGCGCGTCGGTCGTCATCGGAGGAGCCCGTCAGCGCGCGGCGCCGTCGGCACCGCCGTCCTGCTGACCCGGGTTCGCGCCACCGTCGGCCGGACCCTCGGCACCACCGTCGGCACCGCCGTCCTGGTGGCCCGGGGTCGCACCGCCGTCGGCCGGACCCTCGGCACCACCGTCGGCACCGCCGTCCTGCTGGCCCGGGGTCGCACCGCCGTCGGCCGGACCCTCGGCACCACCGTCGGCACCACCGTCCCGCACACCCGGCGTCGCGCCACCGTCGGCCGGACCCTCGGCACCGGTGCCGCCCACGCCACGAATGTCGTCGTCGTTCAACTTCATCGGCGTTCCCCTCTGCTGTTCCGCCGCCTCGCGCGGCCGTCCGCCGCGTCGCGGCGCCATGCTCGGCTGGTACCCCGAGCGCGATCATGTCTAACCACGCCAACGATCCCGATCCACGCCGGGTGCGCCCGGCGATCCCCTCGGATCGTCCGTTCGTCTCAGCGAATCGACCGCCCGGCGCCCGACCCCCGCCTGGCCGGACCCGGTCGACGCCGCTGGTCCTGGCGCTGCTCGGTTACGGCGTCGTGCAGACCCTGATCACCGCCAGCAAATTGTTCACCGGCTAACCGCGCAGGATTGATCGACTCGATGTCGGCGAAGTTGGGGTGTTGGACCGGGCCGGACACCCCTGTTTCGCCGACATTGAGTTGATCTTGGGCGAAACCCGCCTAGCCTCCGTCGGTTCATGATCGAGCCGATGGTCGGCGGGGACGGGGCATCGACGGACTCCGGTATCGTCGCCGGGCATGGGGGATTCGGGGATCCGCCCGCCGAGCTTGTGGAGCAACCGGAACTTCCTGTTCTTCTGGGCGTTGCAGGCGCTGTCGGTGGCCGGCGACGCGTTCTCCTTCGTGGCGATACCGCTGCTGGTGCTGCACGCCACCGGATCGGTCGCGCAGATGGGTCTGCTGACTGGTCTCGCTGGCGCGGCCTCCGTGGTCACCGGCGTGTTCGCCGGCGTCCTCGTGGACCGGTTGGACCGGCGACGGTTGATGGTCGCCTGCGACGCGCTGCGCGCGGTTGCCTACGGGGCGGTGCCGCTGCTCTGGCTGGCCGAGCCGCGGGTGTGGCTGCTCTACCTGGTGGTCCCGCTCGGCTCCGCGCTGGGCATGGTGTTCCGGGTCAGCTACGTCACGGCGGTGACCGGGCTGGTCGACCCGGAGCACATCACCGAGGCCAACGGCCGGCTCTCCGCCACGTACGCGGTCGCCAGCGTGCTCGGTCCGATGCTGGCCGGAGTGGTGTCCGCACTGGTCGGGCCGGCGGTCGCGGTCGGGGTTGACGCCGTGACGTTCGCGATCTCCGCGGTGGGTCTGACCTTCGTCCGGCTGACCACCCGCGGGCCCCGGCCGGCCCGCGCCCGGCACCGCGAGTCGGCGGTGCCGGACCCGACCAGCCCGAGGCCCGTGCCAGTCACGGCGATGGTGACCGGTCGCCGCCGGAGGCCCCGCCCCCTCTCCGTCGCGGTACGCGACCTGTCGGTCGGTGCGGTCTTCCTGTGGCGCCACCCGGTCCTGCGGACGCTGACCATCCTGTTGACCCTGTCGCTGTTCCTCATGCTGGGCCTCACGGACCTGTTCATCTACCGGCTCAAGCACGATCTGGATCAGTCCGATCAGCACGTGGGCAACGTCCTCGCCGTGGGAGCCAGCGGAACGGTGCTGGCCGCGCTGATCGTGGCCCGGGCACGCCGCCGGTTCGGGGTGGGCGCCTGCTGGATCACGGCGCAGACGCTTGCCGGCCTTGCCGTGGTGGCGATGGGATTCGCCGGCCACGTCGCCACGATGGCCGCGTTCGCGACGGTGTATACGTTCGGGATCGGGATCGCCGGCATCTGCTCGATGTCGCTGCGCCAGGAGGTGACCCCGGGCCATCTGCTGGGCCGGGTCACGTCGGCGTTCTGGACCATCCACTACGCCGCCGCCCCGATCGGTGCGGCCTTGCTGACCTGGGCCGCGGACCGCTTCGGCAGCACCGGCGCGCTGCTGGTGGCGGGCACCGGATGCTCGCTGATCGCGCTCAGCGGCCTGCTCACCCCGCTGGTCCGGCCCGCCCCGAGCCAAGCCCCCGTCCCCCACCCCGCAACCTGACCCCGCCGCCCCGACCCCGCCGCCCTGACCCCGTCGATCTAGGGCAGATGGTCGCTAGTCGATCTCCAATCACGACCATCTGCCCTAGATCGACGGGGTCAGGGGCGGGGTCATGGCGGGAGGCACCGGTCGCGTCGATACTGGAACGTGATGATCCGTGTTGGCACCTCCGGATGGCAGTACCGCGACTGGCGCGGCCGGTTCTATCCGGCCGGGCTGGCGCAGCGCCGGTGGCTGGAGCACTTCGCGGCCAAGTTCGACACCGTCGAGATCAACAACGCCTTCTACCGGTTGCCGGAACGGGACACCTTCGCGCAATGGCGGTCCCGTACGCCGGACGACTTCTGCGTGGCCGTCAAGATGAGCCGCTTCCTGACCCACATCAAGCGGCTGCGTGACCCCGAGGAGCCGGTCGACCGGTTCCTCGGCCGGGCCACGGCGCTCGGCGACCGACTGGGGCCGGTGCTGCTGCAGCTGCCGCCCAACCTGCCGGCGGACGTCGCGGCCCTGGACCGGGTGCTGGGCCTGTTCCCGACCACCGTCCGGGTCGCGGTGGAACCGCGGCACCCGAGTTGGTGGACCGACCGGGTCCGGGAGACACTGGCCGTCCACGGTGCCGCGCTGTCCTGGGCGGATCGGAACAGCCGGCCGGTCACCCCGCTGTGGCGCACCACCGACTGGGGATACCTGCGGATGCACGAGGGTCGGGCCCGGCCCTGGCCACGTTACGGGCGGACGGCCCTCACCACCTGGGTACGCCGCATCGCCGAGCGGTTCGGCGCCGACGAGCCCGTCCACGTGTACTTCAACAACGATCCGGGTGGCGCGGCGATCATCGACGCGGTGGCCTTCGCGGCGCTCGCCCGGCGGCAGGGACTGCCGGTCGGCCGCACCCCACTGGCGCCACCCGCCGGTTCCTCCTGAGACACCTCACGGTCCGGGCCCGGCAGCGGATCCTCGGCACGCCGATCCAGCTCACCGTCTCACCGCACCGGGTCGGGCTCGCGGGCCAGCCAGTTCAGCCGCTTGCGGTGGAGGCGTTCCATGGCCAGCCAACCCAGTGCGAAGGGCAGGGCGCCGAAGGCGACGACGCTCAGCACGCCGACTCCGTCGACGTCGAAGGCCGCCCCTTCGCCGAGGAACAACTGGGCGACGACCTGGAAGGCGAGGTGAAACCCGAGGCCCGCCCAGATGTCGCCGGTGGCGACCCGGAAGCCGCCGAGAAGGAGCGCGAAGACGAACAGGAGGAGAATTCTGTCGATGGTGGATGCGGCCCCGATGAGCAGCCCGAACAGGGTGAACGTCGCGGCCTGCCCGAGGACCGCCTGCCAGGCCGGCAGTGCCGTGGCGAGGGTGTGCTGGAGGTAGCCGCGGAAGACGAGTTCCTCCGGCAACGCCTCGTACAGCAGGACGAGTACGACCAGCAGCGCCGCCGTCGCGACGGCGTCCCCGGCCGAGCCACGCAGGGTGATGTCGACCCAGCCGAAGCCCAGGCAGAGCACGAACCCGGCGGCGGCCGGAACGAGCCAGCAGCCCATCCCGAGCAGCAGCCGGCGCCAGCCGGCGCGCGGGGACGGCAGCCCGAGACCGGCCCAGGGGCGACGGTCGAGGAACCGGCGGGCGGCCCACACCATCGCAACGACGAGCATCGTCGTCAGGACGGCCCGGGCGGCGTGCGTCGAGCGGTCGTACTCGTCGCCCAGCGGCGTGCCGTGGAGCACGAACAGCCAGACCAGGACGGCGCCGACGAAGACCAGCAGGACCCGCCACGGCCAGCCGGGACGAGAGTCCTCGGCTGGCCGGGGTTGCCGCGTCACGGCCGCCCCGACGACCGCGCGGGCCTGTCCATCATGGCCGAAGTGTACGGGCGATCGCGACGGCGTCGTCTTTCGTCAGCTCACCTTCGAGCCGGTAGGTCACGTCGCCCACCTGCCAGATGAGGGTCGACCCGGCGAGCCGCGCGGTTTCCGCCCGGGTCATCCCCGTGCGATCCACATAGGTCAGTTGGTGTGGTCCCGCGACCCAGACGGCAGGGGCACCGTTGATCTCGACCCATTCCACCTCCGGTCCGCCGACCTGCTTGGCGAACGCCGGGTCAAGCTGCCCGTCGAAGGCGTCCAGTCGCACGGCCCCGGCCCGGTAGAGCAGGCTCGCCACCCGGTAACCGCCGGTGTCGTCGGGATCGGCGAGCAGCAGCCGCTCGGGCGGACCCAACGCCGCCGGCAGGCGGATCGGGAACCGCACGTTCTGCCGCGCCTCGTCCAGGCTCGCCGGTCGCTGCGCCGGCAGCGGAGACGGGGTACCGGGGGGCAGCGCCGGCGCGGGAGACGACGTGACGCGGACTCCGGCGAAGCGCAGCAGGCCCGTCACGGCGTCGGCGACGGCCGCCCGTCCCGGCGGTAGCACCGCGACGAGCAGGGCGACGATCGCCGCCGCCAGGTAATGGCGCCAGCGACGCCAGCGGCGCCAGAGCCGCCAGTGACGGCGACCGGCGGGGGCGGCGGCGAGCCGGGTACGGACCCGAGCCGTCATGTCGGGTGGGTCCGGGGTCTCCAGCCATCCGGCGAGGTCGCGCAGCTCCCGTTCGAGGTCATCCATGGCGGATCTCCTCGCGGTCGAGCAGGCCGCGCAACTTCGCCAGCGCCCGGTAGGTGCGGGACTTCACGGTCCCCCGGGGCCAGCCCAGCGTCGTCATGGTCTCCTCCTCGCTGAGGTCGAGGAAGAACCGGCAGACGATAACCTCGCGGTCCTTGTCGGGCAGTCGGCGCAACGCCCGCACGAGCGTGGCGCGGCGTTCGTCGGCCAACACGGCGCCGACCGCGGTGTCCTCCGCGACGCCCGGCTCCGGGTTCGTCGCCGCCGCCCGCAGCACCAGGCCGTCGCGCCGGCTGCGGGACCGGTGCAGGTTACGCGTCTCGTTCGCGACGATCGCCAGGAGCCAGGAGCGGAAGGACGACTCACCCCGGTAGCGGGACAGGTTGCGGTGACCCTTCACAAACGCCTCCTGGACCACGTCCTCGGCATCGGGACCCGCGCCCAACAGCACCGCCGTCCGGAACGCGGCCGCGGTGTGCCGGGCGACCAGGAGTTCGTACGCCTCCAGGTCGCCAGCCCGAGCGCGGGCGACGGCATCGTCGTCCAGCGGAACCTCCTCGTCCGGAACACCCTCATGACACCGGCCGAGCCGTCCGGGTTCCGCGAGTCTCGGGTGGTGTCCGACGCCGGAACCCCGGGGTGCCCGGCGGTGTCATGAGGGTCATGATGCCTTCGACACCGATCTCCCGGCGCACCGTCCTGACTGTCCTCGGCAGCGCCGGCGTGGCGGGCCTGGTCGGCTGCGACGTCACCCGTACCCCGAGATCCGCGACCGCGGCGACCCTCCCCGACGCGCTCCTCGTCGAGGTTGCCGGCGGCCTGGAGATGCTGCGCGGGAGCGATCGCCGGCCGGTCCCTCGGGCCGTCGCCACCGACGACGGGCGGGTCGCCTACGCCAGCGAGCCGGCCGGCGCGGACACCGCGTTCTGGCGGGTGGACACCGCCACGGGCCGGGCCGGCGACCGCCGTACGCTGCCTGGCCGGTGGGTGCCGCGGGCCATCTCGGCCACCGGTGCGCTGGTGGCGCTCACCCCCGAGGGGGTCCCCGCCGCGACGGGACGTCCCGTCGCGAGGACCGAGACGCCAGTGCTGATCACCGATGGCGAAAGTGTCCGGCACCGGCTCAAGCTGCGGGGCAACTTCGTGCCGGAGACCTTCACGAACGACCTGTCGGGTCTCTTCGTCCTGGAGTGGCTTCCGGCGGACGCACCGGACCGGTACCGGGTCCGGGTCGTCGATCTGGCCACCGGCACTCCCGGCCCGCTCTCCACCCGCGCCAAGGTGCCGGTCCCGCCGGGCGCCGAGGAGGAGATGCGCGGCGACGGACGCCAGGCGGTGCTCGCCCCCACCCACACCGTCCTGTACACGCTCTACACCCACCAGCCCGACCACCAGCACACCCGCGACCTGGTCAGTGGCCGGCCCGCCAGCGACGTCCACGCGTTCGTGCACACGTTGCACCTCGCCGAGTCCTGGGCGTACTGCGTCGACCTGCCGCACCCGTTCGGGACGGGACCGGCGGACGGCCATGCCATGGCTATGTTTACTGGTGGCGAGCGGTTGGTGGTCGCCGACGTCACGTCCGGGACGCTCGCGGACATCTCGACGCAGAACCTGACGGTGGACCGGACGGCCACGATGTCCCCGCTTCCGGGTGCCGCGCACGCCGCCGCCGACCAGAACCGGCTCTTCGTCGCCGCCGGGACAACCGTGTCCGTGGTCGATCCCGCACATCTCGGCGTCGCCGCGACATGGTCGGTCCGGGAAGCCGTGACCGGTCTCGTGTCCAGTCCGGACGGGGAACGTCTCTACGTCGGCCAGAGCGACGTGGTGAGTTGGCACGATCCGGACGACGGTCGGGAGATCGGCCGGATCGCCGCCCCCGGCCTCGTCCGGCTACGGGGCCTCGCCGGCCGCGGTTAGGGGATGACGGTGGCGAGATCCTTCGGCATGGTGGACCGGACGTCGTCCCATTCGCCCTGCGGTACGTGCCGACGCAGCACCTCCAGCACCGTACGGACCAGGCTCTCCGGTCCACCCTCCACGTCGTACTGGAAGTTGCGGCGCACCTCGTACAGGAAGTCGTCCCGGTTGAGCTTGACCGGCACCGACATCGGGTCCCAACCGTCGTAGTAGATCCCCCGCACCAGGGTGGGCAGCTGGGCGGCGAAATGCGCGCTCTCCTGCACGGGCATCCGGTCACGCAGCAGGTGCAGCACGGTACGCAACGCCGCGTACGACTGGTTGCGCCGCTCCTTGGGCCAGCCGTACGCCTGCTCGATGTCCTTGAGGAGCAGGTTGGTCTTGTCCACGGATGTGTCGAAGGTCGACTCCGGCTTGTTACTCACGGCAATCCCCCCGCGGTGCTCATGGTGCGCTCGTCGTCGGGCATGGCCCTCGGCGCCAGCCTGCCGGGTGATCGGACGAGCCGGCCTCACCCCGCCCGGGTGAATCTGTCCCCGACGCCCATCGCCGCGGGTGCGGCCTCGGCCAGCGACCACGCCGCGGTGATCAACCCGATGTGCGAGAACGCCTGGGGGATGTTGCCCAACTGCTCCCCGGTGTCCAGGTCGACCTGCTCGGCGAGCAGACCCAGGTCGTTGGCGTGGGCCACCACGGTCTCGAACAGGGCGGTGGCCCGGTCCCGCCGGCCGGCCAGCGCCAGGCACTGCACCAGCCAGAACGAGCACAGGAAGAAGCCCGCCGGGTCCCCGTCCCAGCGCCGGACCAGCCCGTCGTGGGCGAGGACCCGCTCCACGCGTTCGATCGTCGCCCACATCCGGGAGTCGGTCGCCGGCAGGAATCCGACCACCGGCATGACGAGCACGGAGGCGTCCAGTTCGGGCGAGTCGAAGGCACCGGTGTACGCGCCGACGGCGTCGTTCCAGCCCCGGTCGAGGACAGCGCGCCGTACCGCGTCCCGGGCGGTCCGCCAGTGCGCCACCTGCCCGGACGTGCCGATCCGGGTGCCGAACGCGACCGCTCGGTCCAGGGCCACCCAGCACAGCACCTTGGAGGACAGGTAGTGCCGTTCGGTGTCACGGGCCTCCCACATGCCGGCGTCTGGATCCGGCCAGTCCCGGGCCGCCCGGTCCGCGAGCGACCGCAGCAGGTCCCGTACCTCGTCGTCGTTCGGGTCGAGGTAGTCGCGCAGCAGCCACGCCGCGTCCAGCACCTCCCCGGGTACGTCGGTCTGCCGTTGCCGCCAGGCGTCGTTGCCCACCCACACCGGCGAGCTGTTCGCGTACCCGCGCAGCGTGTCGATCCGGTGTTCGGTGAGGTCCCGGGTCCCCTCCACGCCGCACATGATCGGGATCTGCCGGCCGTCCACCCGGCCCACCGCCCGGGCGACCCAGGTGAACAGGCGGTTGGCCTCGTCCGGGCAGGCCGCCACCCACAGCGCCCGCAGGGTCAGCGAGAAGTCCCGCAGCCAGGTGTAGCGGTAGTCGTAGTTGCGGTCACCGCCGAGTTGTTCGGGCAGCGAGGTGGTGGCGGCCGCGACCACGGCTCCGCTGGGCTGGTAGGTGAGCCCCTGCAGGATGAGCGAGTTGCGCCGCACCAGCGCCGCGTACGGTCCGTCGTAGCTGTGCAGGCCGGTCCACGACCGCCAGCCGCGAACGGTCTCGGCCAGCAGCGCCGCCGGGTCCACGCGGCTGACGTCCCGGTCGTGGTACGTCGCGCTGTACGCGCAGCCGAAGCTCTCCCGGTGCCCGCCGGCGACGGTGAACTCGGCGGTGGCCGTGCCGTCGGTGACCGTCATCGGCACACTGGCGGTCAGCGCGAGGGTGGTGGGTCCGGCGGTGGCCACCAGAACCCCGTCCTGGTGCAGCGGATAGGCGAGGACCCGACCGTACTCGAAGCGCGGACAGTAGGTGAGCACCATCGGCACCTCGCCGGTGAGCCCTTCGACCAGACGCACGAGGATGCCCGGGGACCGCATCCCGATGTCGTGGCCGCGCACGCCCGGTTCCAGGGCCAGCGCGTCGGTGACCGCCACCGACCCGCGGGCGGTGTGGAACTCGGTGCGCAGGGCGAGCGTGTCCGGCAGGTATGCCCGGTCGACCCGGTACGCCTCCCGGGGGCGGATCGACCAGTGTCCGCCGCTGGTGTTGTCGAGCAGCCGGGCGAAGACCGACGGGGTGTCGAATCGGGCCGGGCACCACCAGCTCACCGACCCGTCCCGGTCCACCAGGGCCGCGGTGCGGCCGTCGGCCAGGAAGCCGTGGTCGCTGATCCGTGCCTCCGTCACGCCAGCGGGTACCCCACCGGGATCGGGGTACGCCTGCCGGACCGCCGATCAGGCCGCCTGGTCGCCGTCCAACAGGTCGATAAGCGTACCGGCGTTGTCCTGGGCGTAGTCCCGGTAACAGTTGTTCATCAGGACGTGGGTCTGGTCGGCCTGGTCGGCCAGTTCCCGCAGCCTCGGCGCCCACCGCTTCAGCTCGGCCTTGGAGTACCGATAGCCGAACTTCTCGTGGATGTCCTTACTTGTCCACTTGTCGCTGTGGCCGTGGAACCGGATCATCGCGAGATCCGCCGTCGCCTCCAGCACCGGCGGCACCGAGGACTTGTGCCCCTGCGGCATGTCCACGCAGACGTACGGGATGGCGTTCTTGCGGAGGAAGTCCAGCGTCTCCCGCTGGTTGTCGTCGGTGAACCAGGAGGCGTGCCGGAACTCCACCACGGCGCGCAGCGGCGCGCACCGCTTCTGCACCTCCAGCAGGTACTGCTTGTTGTCCCGGCGGATGGTGAACCACGGCGGGAACTGGAACAACACGGCACCCAGCTTGCCGGCCGACGCCAGCGGGTCCAGCGCGGCGAGGAACCGGGTCCACACCTCCTCGTACGCCTGCGGCGCGAGCCCGTCCGGATAGACGGTACGTTTGTCGGTGTCCGGTCGTAGGTCCTTGTACAGCGCGGTGACCCGGGTCGGGTGCCCGGTCAGCAGGCTGAACGCCTTGATGTTGAAGGTGAAGCCGGGCGGTGTTCGCGCCGCCCACAACTCGGCCGTGCGCTCCGCCGGCGGGGCGTAGTAGGTGGCGTCCACCTCGACCAGCGGGAAGCGCTCGGCGTAGTAGGCCAGCCGCTTCTCGGCGGTGTCCGCCTCGGCCGGGTACCAGCCGGATTCGAGCAGGGTGGGGTCCGTCCAGGAGGCGGTGCCGATGTGTATCGCGCCCATCCGCCAAGTCCACCCCCTGGCGGGCCGACCGGCAACCGCTACCGCGGATCCCGGTCGGTGGACCGGTCAGGCCGCCCGCCGCTCCCGACTCTGCTTGCAGGTCACGCAGCTCGTCGCCGACGGGAAGATCTCCAGCCGCTCGACCGGGATCGGCGCGGAGCAGCCCTCGCAGTAGCCGTAGGTTCCCTCGGCGAGCCGGGCGAGGGCGTGCTCGTACTGGGTACGCCGCTCCAGGATGGCACGCAGCAACGACCGGGCGGTGTCCCGTTCGGCGGTCTTGGTGCCGTGGTCCGCCTGGTCGTCGCCGGCGGTATCACCCACCTCGACCAGCCGCATCGTCTCGTTCTGCAGGACGGCCTCGTCGTACTCCGCGGTCAGCTCGTCATACCGGGCCCGGAGGGAGACACGGATCTTCTCCGTCTCCGCCTGGGTCCGACCGACCGTTTCCTGGACCAGCATGGGCAAACCTGCCTCTCCCCCAAAGCGGGCACGCCCGGCCCCTCCCGGACACGTACCCGTCGCATTGAGCGGGCCGAGTACCCCCCACTGAGGGCGGTCAAACGGTCTTTCTGGCGAGCTCAGCCGGGGTCGTCGATCACCGCGGGGCGGCGCGGGTCGTCCAGCCGGACCGCCACGTCGGCGAGCCGGACCGGATCCACCTCGGTGGTGTACCGCTCGAAGGCCGGCAACGTCCACCGCAGGTCGGCCGGCAGCCGACGGCGCAGCGCCGCCGCCGACACGTCCAGGTGCACGACGAGGTCGAACGGGAGGCTGCCGCCGAGCAGGAACGCTCCGCTGAGCAGCACCACCGCCCGTTCCGGCAGCGTCTGGTACGCCGCCCGGCTGGCCCGGTCGGTCGTCGCGTCCCACAAGCTGGGCAGGATCCGCCCGCTTCCCCCGGGTCCGGCCGGATCGAGCAGTTCCCGGCGCACCGCCGCCTCGTCCAGCCACCCCAGGTAGTAGCTGTCCGGGTTCGTCCGACCCTGCTCGTAGCGCAACGACGCCGGTCGCAGGAAATCGTCGGCCTGGATGTGGACCGCTGACCGGCCGCGCGCCCGCAGCGGGTCGACGAGCGAGTCAGCGAGACGGCGCGGGTCGGCGACGGGTGGTCCGTCGACGGCGACTCGCAGCCGGCAGTCCGGGCGGTCCCCGGCGATCCGGTCGGCGAGTTCGCTCACCAGCAGGTCGGGGGCGATCGGGCGGATCCTCACCGGTCCATGGTGCCGGCTCAGCCGGTGGAGTCGATGACCACCCGGGCATCGTCGGCCAGCCGGTAACCCACCCCGTACACCGTGGTGATCAGCGGGACCTCGGCGCCGACCTTGCCCCGCAACCGGCGGATGTGCACGTCCACGGTGCGCACGCCGGCGTGTTCGTAGCCCCACACGGCGGTGAGCAGTTGCAACCGGGTGAACACCCGGCGCGGGTGGGCCACCAGGTGCATGAGCAGGTCGAACTCCAACCGGGTCAGCGGCAGCTTCTCGCCGTCGAGCAGCACCGTCCGGGAGGCCGACATAATGTGCACGGTGGGAACGTGCGGCGCCTGCGGGGTGCGCACCGCGAGCGGATCCGCCCGGCGCTCCCCGCCGTGGGGACCACTGACCGTCGCCTCACCCCGCTCCACCAATTCGCGCGCGGCCTCCAGCAACCGACGGGCGGCCGGGATGAGCGGCTCCTCCCCGGCCAGGGGGATGGACAGGGTGACGGTGAGGGCCGCCAGGCCACCGGAACCGGCGGCCGGGCGACGCTGGGCACCCGGCGGGCGGCCGGGACCGGGCGGTTGGGACGGATGCCGTCCGGTACGCGACGACGGGGAGCTGACCGACATGGTCCTCCTTGGCTGATCCGGGATTTCCACGGCCCCGGGACGCCGCAGCACCGATGCTTCCGGCCGTCCCGAAGGGGGTCAAGGTCCCTCGGCGTTGCATGAATGTGACAATCGACGAACGGATTGGAACCGGACGCTTGCGCTGGGTGCCAGTTCCGATGATAGATGCCCGTGCGTAGCGCCGATCCGCACCCTCCATCGGGGACCGTCCGCACCGGTGGGACGCGGGACGGCGCCGCTCGCAGGGGCGGAAACAGCGTCCCCGCGAACGGCGACCCGTTGCCGCACTAGGCTGGGCCGATGGCGGAGGAGTTGGACGAGGACACGTTGGCGTTCGCGCACCGGATGTTCGACCTGGCGCGCGGCGGCCAGACCGCCGAACTCGCCACCCAGATCGACGCCGGTCTGCCGGTGAACATGACAAACGACAAGGGCGACACGTTGCTCATCCTCGCCGCATACCACGACCACCCGGAGACGGTCGGCGCGCTGTTGGCCCGCGGCGCAGACGTGGCCCGAACCAACGACCGCGGCCAGACGGCGCTCGCCGCCGCCGCGTTCCGCCGGTCGGTCGAGTCGGTGACCGCCCTGCTGGCCGCCGGCGCCGACCCGGACCACGGCAGCCCGTCGGCCGCGGAGACGGCCGCGTTCTTCGACCTGCCAGAGATGCTCGCCCTGCTGGGCGGCGACACGCCCGACACCCGGTAACGCACCCCGGGACCGACCGCCCTCACTGGACCCGGGATCCGTGGGTCAGTGACGGGTGGGCGAATCCCCGGCGACGAAACCGGCGGGACCCGAGCGGAACGCCTCGAACCCGGCCCGCTCCCGCGGGCCACGGTCCACCCGGCGGACCGACCGTCCGGTGCGGACGATCCCCACCGCCGCCACGACCAACGCCACCACTTCGACGACCACCAGGCCGCCGGTCGGTGACAACGGCTCCCCCGCGCCGGCCCGGATCAGGCACACGACCGTGAACAACCCGGCCGCGCCGACTCCGGTCAGCGTGCCGGCGAGCGCGGCACGCCGGGCCACGCCGTCCCCGGTGTCCCACAACTCCACCATGCCGGCGAGGACGGTCAGCGCCGTCGCCAGCAGGCCGGCCAGCGCCGTCCAGTATCCGACCCTGCCAAGCAGGGCGGGTGCGCCCGCCACCACCGAGATGTCGAACACGGTCGCGCAGGCGAACAAACCGAACGGAAACGTGGCGAGCATCGGTTGGATCGAGTGCCCCTGCACCCGCAACCGGCTCTCCACAGTGCCTCCCCGGGGGGTGCGCTCACCGACGGTGCGCTCACCGACATCAAGCGTGCTACCCGGGTGGTGCGGCGTCAAACAACCGGTTCGACCATCACCCTTTTGGGCGACCCACGCTCTTGCGGGCCACCGACGCGACGAGCCGCTGGGCCACCTCGGACAGCGGGATGGACAGCGCGTCGGACGCGGTCCGGAGCACCTCCAACGCGTCCGCCGCCGGGCAGCCGCGCTGCGTCATGATGACCCCGATCGCCTGCCCCACGACCTCGTCACTTGCCGGGTCCGGGGTCGCCGGTGGGTGCGGAACGTGAGCCGACTCCCCCGCCCGTACCCGGTCCCGCACCGCGGCCAGTAACAACCCGGCGTGCTCCGCCAGCAGCATCGCGGTGAGTTGCCGTCGCTCGGTCAGCGCTTCGGGTGCCCGCGCGTACAGGTTCAACGAGCCGATGACCTGGTCGTCGATGTCCACCGGGGCCGAGATCACCCCGTGCACGCCGAGGGCCAGGGCGCGATCCGTCCACGGCTGCCAGGACGCCCCGGCCCGCAGGTCCGGCACGACCACCAGGTCCCGCTGTCGGATGGCGGCCATCGCGGGCCCGTCCCCGCCGTACTGCACCTCGTCGAGCACCCGGATCGGCGCGTCGGAGGCGGCCACCGAGGCCGGCCGGCCCGCCTGCAGAATGGTGACACTGCACCAGGTCACCCCGGGCACCGCCGCGCCACAGGTGCGTACCAGCTGATCGAGGGCCTCGTCGAAGTCACTCGCGGAGATCAGGCCGGCGGTCAACTCGCGCAGCAGCGCGGCCGTCTCCACCACGCCCAAGGCGTCGCCGCCGGGCGTGACTGTCTCCAGCCTCACCGCAGGATGGCCCGCGGCACCGCCGCGCGCGACACTCGTCCTCTTTCGGTCGACTTCGTCATCGTCGTGCTCTCCCCCCGCAGATCTCGGACCCGGCCTACTACCCCGGCCAAGGACGGCCGAAACCGGGCAAAAAACGGCCCACGACCTCCCAAAATACGGTAGGAGGAAACCATCGCGCCGCAGGTTCGGCCGGCCCATCGGCAGGAAATATGACCACGCCGGTCCACCGGGTACCGCCGCCCGGCGTGTCGCCGCCCGGCCCCGAGAACCCCGCCCCGCCGATCTAGGGCAGATGGTCGTGATTGGAGATCAAACAGTGACCATCTGCCCTAGATCGACGGGATATCCGGCCCCGGGTCAGCGGGAGGCGCGGAGGCGGCGCCCGACCGAGGCGATGAGCCGGTCCAGTTCCGAGCCGAACGGGTTGTCGTGGACCAGATACGTCCAGGTCGCGCTGGGCCGCACCAGCTTCGCGTCGTCCGGCTCCCAGTCCTCGTCGAACTCGGTCTCCTCGAACGTCTCCACGGTGCGCCGCTCGATCTCCGGAATCAGGTCGTTGAACGCCGGCACCGCCGAGCGGTGGAACTCGTCCAGCGGGTCCAGCCGGCCCAGCGCCCGCAGGTGCACGCCCTCGCGCACCTCGGACAACTCGGCCAGGTGCGCGGCCCAGAGCCGGTCGAGGTGATAGAGGGCGATCGACCGGGCCGCCCGGGAGAGGATGTCCTCGTCCATGTCCTTGGTCTTCTCCGGCAACCGATCGATCAGCATCAGCGCCGCCACCTCCGTGGTCAGCAGCCGCTCCCGCCGCTCGGCGAGGGCCTTACGCTGCTGTTCGATCACCACGCTGTACCGCCAGGTGTTGCGGTGGATCTCGTGGTTGACACCCTCGGCGACCCGCTGGGCGTGTTCCACCGCGAACTCCACCTGGTCGTCGGTGACCAGGCCGTCGGCGTGCATCCGTGGTGACGGCGGAACGGCGTCGACGGCGTGACGTACGACCAGGTCGTCCTCCAGGCTCACGAAGAAGACCGACCCGCCCGGGTCGCCCTGCCGGCCGGCCCGGCCACGGAGCTGGTCGTCCACCCGACGGCTGTCGTGCCGGCCGCTGCCGATGACGAACAGGCCCCCCAGGTCGGCCACCCGGTCGCGGTCGGCCTGGTCGCTGCCGCCCAGCCGGATGTCGACACCCCGGCCGGCCATCTGGGTGGAGACGGTGACCGCGCCGAACTTACCGGCCTCGGCGATGATCGCCGCCTCCTCCTCGTCGTTCTTGGCGTTCAACACCACGCACGGCACCCCGGCCGCGGTCAGCCCGACGGCGAGTTGCTCGGACTCCTTCACGTCCAGGGTGCCCACCAGCACCGGCCGGCCCACCTCGTGGCAGCGCCGGATCTCGTCGACGAGCGCCTCGTCCTTCTCGGCCCGGGTGGCGTAGATCCGGTCCGGGTCGTCCACCCGGACGCACGGGGTGTTCGGCGGGATGACCGCGACCTCGAGCGAGAAGAACTCCCGCAGTTGGTCGCCGACCAGCACCGCGGTCGCCGTCATGCCGCACAGCGTCCGGTACAGCGCGACGTACGCCTGGACGGTGATGGTTCCCAGCACCTCACCCTCGGCGCTGGCGTCCAGTCCCTCCTTGGCCTCCACGGCCGCCTGCAGGCCGTCCGGCCAGCGGCGTCGCTGCGCCACCCGGCCCCGCATCTCGTCGATCAGCTCCACCGTGCCGCCCCGGACGATGTAGTCCACGTCCCGCCGCAGCAGGGCGTGCGCGTGCAGCGCCACATGCAGCGCGGAGAGCTGGGCGACGTTCTCCTCGGCGTACAGGTCGAGGCCGCCCAGCCGCTCCTCCAGGGCGGCCAGGCCCTCGGTGGTGAAGGCGGCGCTGCGGCCGTCGTCGGCGACGGTGTAGTGCTTGTCGGCCCGCAGCCCACGGACCAGCGCGGCGGCGGTGTGCACCGGGTCCTGCTCACCGGGAACCGCGCCGGCGAGGACCATCGGCACCCGCGCCTCGTCGATGAGGATCGAGTCCGCCTCGTCCACGATCGCGGTCGCCAGCGGTGGCTGCACCCGCTGATCGAGATCGGTCACCAGCTGGTCACGCAGGAAGTCGAAGCCGGCCTCGCTCACGGAGACGTAGGTGACGTCCCGGGCGTACGCCGTGCGCCGCTCCTCCGCGGTGCTCGCCTCGTTGACCCAACCCACGGTGAGTCCCAACAACCGGTAGACCGGCTCCATCCACTCCGCGTCACGGCGGGCCAGGTAATCGTTCACGGTCAGCACGTGCACCGGGCCGTTGCCCAACCGGGTGTGTCCGTAGGCGGCGACCGTGGCGGTGAGCGTCTTGCCCTCGCCGGTGGCCATCTCGGCGACCTTGCCGGACAACAGCGCCATCGCGCCGAGCAGTTGGACATCGTACGGCCGCTGGTCGAGCGCGCGGCGGGCAGCCTCGCGGCCGATCGCGCAGATTTCGGTGTAGTCGTCCGCCGCGCCGGCGAGTTCCGTGAGCTCGGCGTCATCGAGCCCGGTCAACTCCTGCTCGCGCGCCTCGATCGCCGGCAGCAACCGGCGCAACGGAGTGAGATCCACCGTGCTGCCCGGGCGCTGGAGGAAGCGCCGGGCCCTGCTCTTCAACCGCTGTGACAGGCCCATGACGGGCAACGGTAGCCGACCGGAACCCCATCGGGCGCCCCCGCCTCACCCAACCCCACACCCAATCCCCACACCCAACACCCACCCCACTCCTGACCCGCGTTGATCAAGAGGTTCGCGTCACCAAACCGGCCTTCCGGTGACGCGAACCTCTTGATCAACGCGGGTCAGGAGTGGGGTGGGGATCAGCAGGTGAGGATGGATTGGAGTTCTTGGCGGCGGCGGTCAGCGAGGTCGGTGAGCAGGGTCGGGGCCTCGTCGAACGGGACCACCGCGGAGATGAGGTGCTCGCGCACCCGATCGCCGTACGCCCGGAGCAGCTCGATGGTCTCGGCGGAGAGCCGCTCCCGGTCCCAGATCGAGGCGAGCCCGCGGGGAACCCGGCCGATCTGCGCGCACCGGACGCTCAACCCGTTGTGGTGGAACTCCTCGCCGAGCCGTACCTCCGTCGCCCCGGCCTGATAGAAGGCCAGGTCGATGACGGTGCCCTGAGGGCGGAGCAGGCGCAGAGCGAGGTGCAGCGCCGCGGCCTGACCCCGGCATTGGAAAACCACGTCGGCGCCGCGGTCCCCCGGTCCGTGCGCCCAGCGCGCCTTCAGCACCTCCGCCGGGTCGGCCGCCTCGGAGTCCAGGACGTCCAGGCCGAGCGCCTCCGCCACCGCACGCCGGGCCGGGGTCGGATCGATCACCACGACCGAGGCCGCACCGTGGAACCGGACCAGCAGGGCCGTCAGCAACGCCACCACCCCCGCGCCGGTCACCGCCACCCGGCGCCCGCGGACGCCGTCACCGAGCTGGCGAACCCCCGGGCCGTACAGGTCGGCGGCGGCGTGCAGCAGCCCGTTGGCGCAGATGGGTCCCATGTGGGCGACGTAGACGCCGAGCACCGGGTCGAGGTCCCCGGGCAGCGGGACGAACCGGTCGACCAGCGGGTCGGCCAGATATCCGGTGCGGTGGCCGTAGGCCATGGCGCCGACCACGCCCTCGGCCACCGCCGGAGTCCGGCTCTCCACCACCCGCGCCACCTGCATGTATCCCAACCGGTTCACCGGGTACGGGGTGCTGGGCGCCCCCGGCTGGAACAGGCCCAGGTCGGCGTTCCAGGTCGTCGACAGGTACGGGTTGGTGCCCTTGACGTAGCTCAGCTCGGTGCCGGCGGAGATCCCGCTGTACAACGTCTGCACCCGGAACGTGCCGTCCCGCGACGGTGCCGGTTCCTCCTCGCGAACGGCCACCGCACCCGGCCCGTTCACCACCACGACCCGCTCAGCCATCCGCGGGCTCCCGCCCGGTGACGTTCACCGGCTCCCGCCCGGTGACCTCCGCGGCCTCCCGCGACGTGACGCCGGGGCCGGCCGGGGCCGGCTCAGGCCGGTCCAGGTGGACCGGGCGGCCGGTCCACGCGGACTCGGCCACGGCGGTGGCCACCCGGTGGGTGGCGACCGCCTCCGGATAGCTGACCCGGATGTCGTGGCCGAGGCCGCGCACCGCGTCCACGAAGGCCCGGTCCACCGCGGTCCGGGCCGCGTCCGGATCGCCGGGGACGGTCCGTTCCCCGTCCGCGTCCCGGACGACGAGTTCCTGTTCGCCGACGGTGAGTGCCAGCCCGTCGGCGAGGATCTCCACCGCCGCGCGCTGCTTCCAGCCGAGCACGCAGGCCGACCCGAGCGTGCCGACCGCGCCGCTGGCGAAGCGGAGCGCGGCGGCGGTGACACCGTCGATGTCGGCACCGTCCACGGCGGGCGGGCGCCCGTCGCCGTACGCGGTCACCTCGGCCACCTCCCCGGTGAGCAGCCGCATGAGGTCCAGGACGTGCGCCGCCTGCTCGATCACCGGTCCGCCCGACATGTCCCGTTTGACCCACCAGGAAACGGGTGGGACCTTGTCCAGCCACCATCCGTTAACCATCCGCACCTCTCGGTCGCCGAGAATCGACCGTGCCTGCTCCACGACCGAGAGGTACCGCCAGTGGTGACCGACCGCGGTCAACACCCCCCGCTCGGCCACCGTCGCCGCGACCCGTTCGGCGGTGGCCAGGTCCACCGCGACCGGCTTTTCCACGAACATCGGCAGCCCGGCGGCGAGCACGGCTTCCTCGGCGGGGCCGTGGGCGAACGGCGGAACACAGACGTACACGGCGTCCACTCCCGCGGCGAGCACCGCCTCGACGTCCGGCACAGCCCGCGCGCCGCAGGTGTCGGCGAGCCGTGCCGACGCCTCAGGGACCACATCGGTCACGCAGACCAGTTCGACGTCGGAGAAACCGCTGAGCACCCGAACATGCCGCTGCGCCACACCACCGGCACCGACGACCCCGATCCGACTTCTCACCCGATCGACCCCCAATACACCCGACGGCCCGCTCGTCCGGCTTGCCGCTCGTGTGCCGCACCTTTCCCTCGTGGCGACACCCTCATGCCGCCATCCTACGAAGATCACCAATGAGGATGATCACGGTTAACCATCCCGAGGACGGGGAAAACACGTTTCGCTGGGCATTACTTGTTCAGGATCAACTAACCGGGGGTGGCCCGTGAGGCACTCGATACCCACCGTCCCGCCCACCGTGGAGGCCTGGTCGAGCTACCGGACCGGCACCGCCGGCAACTGGACGGCGACGGAATTGCTGCGGGCGAAGGGCGACGCCGCGGTCAGCGTGGTCATACCCGCTCGCAACGAAGAAAACACGGTCGGGGCGATCGTTTCGACGATCCGGCGCCATCTGGTGGATCAGGTGCCGTTGGTCGACGAGCTGATCGTGGTGGACTCCCGGTCCACCGACGCCACCGCGGCGGTAGCGTCCGCCTCCGGCGCCCGGGTGGTCAGCCAGGACCGGATGACCGAGGGTCTGCCCCAGCTCACCGGAAAGGGGGACGCCCTCTGGTCGGGGCTCGCCGCGGCCGGCGGTGACGTCGTCGCGTTCATCGACGCCGACCTGCGGGAGTTCCGCCCGCACTTCGTCACCGGCCTGCTCGGCCCGCTGCTCACCGACCCTTCGGTCGCCTTCGTGAAGGGCTTCTACCACCGGCCCCTGGTCCGGGCCGCCAGCGTCGAGCAGGACGGCGGCGGGCGGGTCACCGAACTGATGGCGCGGCCGATGTTCAACCTCTTCTGGCCCGAGCTGGCCGGCTTCATCCAGCCGCTGGCCGGCGAGTACGCGGGCCGGCGTTCGGTGCTGGAGCGGGTGCCGTTCGTCTCCGGGTACGGCGTGGAGACGGCGATGCTCATCGATCTACTGGAGCTGGTGGGGCTGGACGCCCTGGCCCAGGTCGACCTCGGCGAGCGGCTGCACCGGCACCAGGACACCGAGGCACTCGGTCGGATGTCCGCCCAGATCCTCTACACCGCGTGGTCCCGGTTGCACCGGCAGGGCCGGGTGACCGACCCGCTGCCGCCCACCGGGCTGCTCACCCAGTTCCGGCGAGGCGCGGCCAGCCCGGAACGCCCGTACGTCAGCCGCGAGGTCATCGTCACCGACGTGGCGGTGCAGGAACGTCCCCCGCTGGCCGAGGTGCGCGACCTGATGCGGGAACGCAACCGCGAGGTGGCCGCCTGATGGGCCCGCGGCTCTCCGTCGAAGGGGTTGCCCCATGGGCCTGACCGTGTTGATGAACGCCGGACCGTGGCTCGCGGTGCCGCCACCCGGGTACGGCGGGATCGAGAACGTGATCGCCACCCTGGTCCCCGAACTGCGCCGGCAGGACGTCCGGGTGGTGCTCGCCTCGGTCGGGACCAGCACGTTGCCGGCCGAGGAGCGGATCTCGGTCTTTCCGGACGGTCAGTTCGCCAACCTGCAACGGCCCTACAACCAGGTCTCCGGGGTGGCCCAGGCGCACCAGCACGGGGTGATCCGGGCACTGCGCCGGCGGGACGACATCGACCTGGTGCACGACCACGTCGAGGCGGTCGGCCTGGCGACCCTCGCCGCGATGCACCCGACCGACGTGCCCGCCCTCCACACGCTGCACTGGGACCTGGCCAAACACCCCGAGTTGTACGGCACCATCGACGGCGGTGACCGGGTCCGGGTCAACGGCGTGTCCGCGTCCCAACTGGCGCGGGCGCCGCGGGCGCTCCGCGACCACTCGGTGGGTCACGTGCACCTGGCCACCCCGCTCGCCGTGGGAGCCGACCGGCGGGCCCCGGTGGCCAAGGACGACTACGCGGTCATCCTCGGCCGCATCACGCCGGGCAAGGGCCAGGACACCGGCGCCCGGCTGGCCCGCCAGGCCGGCGTACCGCTGATCCTGGCCGGCCCGGTCGGTCCCTACCACCGGCCCGCGGACCTCGCGGCCGCGGGAGACGAGGCCCGGCAGAATCCGGACGTCCGGTTCTGGTACGACAAGGTGGCCCCGCATGTGGACGGCGACCTGGTGCGGTGGGTCGGCACGGTCGCCGGCCGGGAGCGGGACGATCTGGTGGCCCGGGCCCGGGCGACCCTGTTCCCGCTGCGTTGGGAGGAGCCGGGCGGCACCGCGGTGGTGGAGTCGCTGGCGCTGGGGACGCCCGTGGTCGCCACGTCGCGCGGCTGCCTGCCGGAGTTGATCGACACCGGACGCACCGGGCTGCTCACCGACGACGAGGAGGAACTCGCGGACCTGCTCGTGGCCGCCGAGCTGCTGGACGAGGCGGAGTGCCGGCGGGCGGCGGTGCAGCGGTTCACACCGGCCATCATGGCCGCCAGGTACGTGGCGCTCTACGAACACGTCCGGCGCGGCGCGCAGGTCCCCGAGCCGGCGGTGGCGGCGACCGCGGCCACCGCCGGCTGACCGGCGGGCCGCGTTTGCCGGACGGCGGCACGGGAAGCCGACGCGCGGAGGTGGGCGCGATGGTGACCGGCAGATCCCAGGCCCGAGCCCGGGCCCGGCCGCACCCGGCGAACGCGCGGCCACTGGTCAGCCGGCTGGCGATGGGGTTCGGGGGCCTCTTCGTGGTCTTCGGGCTGCTCGGCTTCCTACCGGGGGTGACGAACAACGTCGGGGCCATGACGGTCGCCGGACCGGGATCCGGCGCCGAACTGCTGGGCGCGTTCCAGGTTTCGGTGCTGCGCAACGCCGTACACCTGGGTTTCGGGGTGGCCGGCCTGCTGCTCGGCCGGACGGGCCGCGGCGCCCGGATCTATCTCCTCGGCGGCGGGGCCGCCTACCTGGGGCTCTGGCTGGCCGGCCTGGCGATCGCCCCGGACAGCGGGGCCAACCTGATGCCGCTGGGCCGGGCCGACGGGTGGCTGCACGCGGTGTCCGGCGGCGGCATGCTGGCGCTGGGCGCCCTCGGCAGCCGGAACGGATCGTCCCGACGCTGATCCCCCGTGACTCGGTGTCCGTGCCGCTCCCCTAGCGAGGAAATTCCCGAACTGCCGGGTTTCGGCCCCCCACCACCGGGTAGCCACGCCCGTCCGTTGTGCCGACGGGACGGGGTGAGAGCAGATGGCGAAGCGGGTGACCACCGAGCCGCAACGGGACCACGGGCCGGTCATCCTGGCGCCGGCGCAGGTCGGCGGCTATCCGGGTCCGATCCGCGAGGCGGTGCCCGGCAACGCCCTGACCCGGTTGCTGCGCACCACCGACGCGAAGCAGATCGGGTTGCTCTACCTGACCACGGCCTTCGGGTTCTTCGTGGTCGGCGGCTTCATGGCCCTGCTGATGCGGGCCGAGCTGGCCCGTGCGGGGCTCCAGTTCCTCTCCCCTGAGCAGTACAACCAGCTGTTCACCATGCACGGCACGATCATGCTGCTGCTGTTCGCCACCCCGATCCTGTTCGCCTTCGCGAACTACATCGTGCCGCTGCAGATCGGCGCGCCGGACGTGTCGTTCCCCCGGCTGAACTCGTTCGCGTACTGGCTCTATCTCCTCGGCGGCGGCCTGGCCGTCGCCGGTCTGCTCACCCCCGGCGGCTGGCCCGATTTCGGGTGGACCGCGTACACCCCGCTCAGCCTCAGCGCACACACCCCCGGCGTCGGCGCGAACATGTGGATCATCGGGCTGGTGATCTCCGGCCTGGGCACCATCCTGGGTGCGGTAAACATGATCACCACCATCCTCACCCTGCGCGCGCCCGGCATGACGATGTTCCGGATGCCGATCTTCACCTGGAACATCCTGCTCACCTCGGTGCTCGTGCTGCTGGTCTTTCCCCTGCTGGCCGCCGCGCTGTTGGCGCTCGCCGCGGACCGCCTCCTCGGTGCCCACGTCTACGACCCGAGCACCAGCGGTCCGATGCTCTGGCAACACCTGTTCTGGTTCTTCGGTCACCCCGAGGTCTACATCGTCGCGCTGCCGTTCTTCGGCATCATCACCGAGGTCATCCCGGTGTTCGCCCGTAAGCCGATATTCGGCTACAAGGGGCTGGTCGCGGCCACCATCGCGATCACGGTCCTGTCGATGAGCGTCTGGGCGCACCACATGTTCGGCACCGGACAGGTGTTGCTGCCGTTCTTCTCGTTCCTCAGCTACCTGATCGCGGTGCCCACCGGGGTCAAGTTCTTCAACTGGACCGGCACCCTGTGGAAGGGGCAGCTCACCTTCGAGACGCCGATGCTGTTCGCCGTCGGCTTCCTGGTCACCTTCCTGCTCGGTGGCCTCACCGGGGTGCTGCTGGCCAGCCCGCCGGTGGACTGGCACGTCACCGACACCTACTTCGTGGTAGCGCACTTCCACTACGTGCTGTTCGGCACGATCGTGTTCGCCGTCTTCGCCGGCGTCTACTTCTGGTTCCCGAAGATGACCGGCCGGCTGCTCGACGAGCGGCTCGGCAAGGCCCACTTCTGGACCATGTTCGTGGGCTTCCACGCGACCTTCCTGGTGCAGCACTGGCTGGGCACCGAGGGCATGCCCCGGAGGTACGCCGACTACCTGCCCAGCGACGGATTCACCACGCTCAACATGGTCTCCACGGTGGGATCGTTCATCCTCGGCGTGTCCACCCTGTTCTTCGTCTACAACGTGTGGAAGTCGTGGCGCTTCGGGCAGACGGTCACCGTGAACGACCCCTGGGGGTTCGGCAACAGCCTGGAGTGGGCCACCACGTGCCCGCCCCCGCTGCGCAACTTCGACCGGCTCCCGCGGATCCGCTCGGAACGGCCGGCCTTCGACGTCAAGTACGGCCCGATGGTCGCCGACCTGCTCCGGGACGAGCCGATGCGGAGCACCCGTCCACCCCAGCACCTCAGCGAGGAGTTGCACCGGGAGAAGCGTCAGCCGGAGTCGCCGAGCACCGAGGGCGCGTACGGCACCCCGGTGGCGACCGAGCACCATCCCGACCCGCGCTCCGGGGCCCGGCCGGTGCAGGTGCCAGACCCGGAGGGACTGCGCCGGCCGTCCTTCGAGGAGACCACCGAACCGCACGAGGATCCGCTCGGCGGTGAGCGGGCCCGGGGGGCGGAGGGTACCGATGAGCGCCCCTCCTGAACGGTCGTCAGCCGGGGACTCTGGCGGCCAGACCGGCCGCGCCGAGCGAGGCTCGGACCGCCGGGCCGGGCCGGGCCAGCCGCAGCGGGATACCGGCCCGCAACGCCGCCTCGCGGCCGGCGACAAGCGCGGCGGCGGCACCCGGTTCGACGGTCGCGACGTGGGCGAGGTCGACCACCACCTCGGCGGGATGTCCCGTGCTGACCGCGTCGGTGAGCGCCTGCCGGAGTTGGTCGGCGCCCTCCTTGTCGATGTCACCACCGACCTCGAGCATGACCCGGTCGCCCGAACGGTGCACGACCAACCGCATCCGGGGCGGCGCGGCATCGACGGTACCGGTCTGCCACGGCGCCGGAGCGTCCGCCAGCATGGACTGGCGCAGCCAGGTCAGGGCCCGGGACAGCAGCCGGGACACGTGCATCTGGGAGATGCCGAACCGGGCGGCGATCTCGGCCTGCGTCTGGTTGCCGTAGAACCGCATGGCGAGGATGCGCCGCTCCCGCCAGGGCAGCCGACCGAGCAGCCCACTCACCGTCACCCGGTCGTCGACCGATTCCAGGGCGTTGTCCGACTCGCCGACCAGATCGCCGAACTCGGCGGAACTCTCCCCGCCCACCGGCGCGTTCAACGAGGCCGGGCTGTAGCCGGCGGCCGACTCCAGGGCCGCGAGGATCTCCGGCTCCGGCGTCTCCAGCCGCTCGGCCAACTCGGCGACGGTCGGCGCCCGGGACAGTTCGCTTGTCAATGCCGCGGTGGCCTGACCGACCTCGAGGATCAGGTCACGCAACCGGCGCGGCACGTGCACCCCCCAGGTCCGGTCCCGAAAGTGCCGTTTTATCTCACCGACGATGGTGATGGCGGCGTACGCGGTGAACGAGCCGCGTTCCGGGTCGTACCGGTCGACCGCGTTGACCAGGCCGAGCCGGGCGACCTGTTCCAGGTCCTCCAACGGCTCCCCGCGCCCGCGGTACCGCCGGGCCAGCCGACCCGCGAACGGCATCGCGAAGCGCACGAGGTCGTCCCGCGCCTCCTGCCGCCGCTCGGGGGGCAACCCCTCGATGCGGGCGGCGTACGCAAGCGCCGCCGCGTCCAGATCTTCCAGCCCGCGCTCCGTCGGTGCCGGTGTGGTGGTCTGTCCGAACATCCGCGCCTCCCTCGCCTGAGGTCCCCCGACCAGGCTGCGGAACCGGTCTCTGGCGTGCTGCTGCCACAGACCGGACCGAAAGCGACCGTGTGACGGATTGTCGACGGCCCCATGGCAGCATGCGATGACTTCGCGTGCTCGGCTCGTCGCAGCCAGTCACGTTCCCGCTTCGTAGGTACTCAATCACGAGACGAGGTTTTCTCGGGGTCGTTTGACCACGCGGGAGCGGCCAACATCACCGCGGCCCGGGTGGACGCCGCGATTCAGCAGACCAGCAGGCCGTGCGGGGTGCCGCCGACCCGCAACCCGGACAGCGCGGCCAGCACTCCCAGCGGGGGCGGAGCGGGCAGATCGCGGGGCTGACCGCGCAGCACCTCCGTCGCGCGCCGGGTCGGCACTCCGGTGACGGGGTAACCCCGGGCGGCCAACCGGTCCACGGCACGCCGCCTGCGCCCGAACGACGCCACGGCGAGCCACTGCGGCAGACCGGCGACCACGGGGGACGCCAGCCCCGGCGGTTCGGGAAGGACGTCAACCGAACTGAACGGCGCGCTACCGGCCAGCCACCACTCCGCCCCGGTCACCGCCCGGACCGTGGAACTCTCGCACCAGTACGGCACCAGGCCGGCCCGCACCACCTGCCACGGGTCGATCAGCCGGCCGCACTCCACCACGCACCGGTCGCCGGTCTTGCCGGCCGACCGCAGCCAACTCCGGTAGATGTCCGCCACCGCCGCGCTCAACGCCTCCGGGCGTGGGAACAGCACCCGGTGCAGCGGGCTGCCGGACGTGCCGCACACCTCCCGCGCGTCGGCCTCGAACTCCGGCTCGACCCCCTGCTCGGCGTACCCCACCGGACTGTCCCGCCCGGGCGGATCCCACCGGCGCCGGTCGCCGCCGGCGCCCCGCAGCACCGCGTCGAGCGCGTCGCTGGCCGGGTCGAAGTCGCCGGGATCCAGCCCGCTGCCCGGCCCACCCACCTGGAAGCTGTGCCCCCGGCCCGGATCGAGGACCGGCCAGGTGCGGGCGTCGCGCAGCAACAGCACCGGGGCGCCCGGCACCACCCGGGTCCGCAGGAAATCGCGGTACGCCCGGGGCAGCCGCCGCCAGCGAACGATCAGGTCGACGACGGTGCCGGCCAGCACCCCCCGCCTGGCCGGGTCGTGCACCTGCCGGACCGCGATGTCCGGGTTGGCCGCGACCAGCCGGCCGGCCACGCCCGCACCATGCGCCAACGCCCCGGCGGCGTCCTCGACCGCCCCCTCCGGCCAGCCCACCGACATCTCGAAGCCGGCCGGCAGCCACGGCACCCCGAGCGCCACCGCCAGGTGTACGGCGGCGCCGTGCGCCGAGCCGACCACCAGTCCCGGATACCGGCGCGGCGGATAGTGGTCGACCACCCACCGGGCCACCAGTTCGGCGTCGACCTCGCCCGCGTATCCGGCCGGGAGGGCGGCGCGAGCACCGGCCCGGACCACCGCGGGACGGCGCACCGCCTCGGGAGCGCCCCAGAACCGGGTCAACACCGGATGGTGGTCGAGGTCGGCGCAGTCCGCGCCGCGCAAGGCCCGGGACGCGGCGGCGAGCAGGGTACGGGCGGTGCTGTCAGCGGCGACGACAAGGTCCGGACCCGGTCCGCTGACACCGGCGCTGACAAGCGATTCCTGCATCTCCCGCACGGGTCCACCCCTCGTCGATTCGCCGCTCGCGCCCGGCTTCCCGTCCGGCTCGGCTTCAAACGGGCGGTGCCGACCCTGATGTGCCGCAAAGGCAGTGGTGATCCCGTTCGAACGCGCGTAGAGCAGCGGACCGCTACCTCCGGGTCACCGGCTCGGGCTGCCGCGTGCCGCCCACCAGCACGCCGGCGCGGTGCCGGTCACCGAACGGCAGTTCCGGCGGCTGGAGCGGGACGGCCGCGTCGACCACCGCCTCGATGAGGGTGGGCCGGTCGCAGGCCAGTGCCTCGTCCCAGGCCGCACCGATCAGCTCGGGCCGATCGACCCGTACCCCGTGCAGGCCGAGCAGTCGGGCCCACCCCGCGTACGGCACGTCGGGCCGTCGGGACATGTCGGACGGTGCGGCGCCCCGACCCGCCTGGTCCCGGTTGTTGAGCACCAGCACCACGAAACGCGGGTCCGACCAGTCGGTCCACCGGTCGGCCACGGTCACCAACTCCGCCAGGCCGTCCATCTGCATCGCGGCATCGCCGGTGAGGGCGAGCGCCGGCCGGTCCGGGGCGGCGAGCTTCGCCGCGAGCGCGTACGGCAGGGCGCAGCCCATCGAGCCGAGGGTGCCGCAGAGCTGGACGGGCACGTCCGGCGGCAGTTGCAGGTGCCTGGCGTACCAGTAGGTGACCGATCCGATGTCGACGGCCACCGACCCGCGGCGCGGCAGTCGCGTCGAGAGTTCGTGCAGCACCCGACGCGGGTTGACCGGGTCGCCCGGCTCCGCGGCCCGAGCGATGGCCTCCTGGCGCCACCGGTCCACGGAGATCTCCACCATGTCGCGCCAGTGCCGGTTCTGCCGTGGCGGCACCAGGGGCAGCAGAGCACGCAACGTTTCGGCCGCGTCCCCGACCAGCGGCACGGTCACCGGATAGCGCGAGGCAATCTTGCGCCCGTCGATGTCGATCTGCACCGCGTTTGCCTGACCGGGCAGCGGATAGAAGTCGACCCACGGGTCGTTGGTGCCGACCATGACAAGGGTGTCACAGCCCGCCATCAACTGGGCGCTGGCGGTACCACCGACGTGTCCCATCACGCCGGTGTGGAACGGCAGCCGCTCGTCGAGCACCGGCTTGCCGAGCAGCGACGCGGTGACCCCGGCACCCACCCGGTCGGCGAGCGCCACGATCTCGTCTCCGGCGCCGGCGGCACCCTGCCCGACCAGGATCGCCACCCGCTGACCGGCGCTGATCACCTGAGCCGCCGCGCTCAGATCCGCGTCGTGTGGCACCACCCGGGCCGGCGGGAGGCCGGGCGCCATCGTCACCGAACCACTGTCGGCTGGGAAGAGATCGGCCACCACCGCCGCCTGCAACGCGTCGGAGACGACCACGCAGGTCGGGCTACGGGTGGCCGTCGCCACCCGGAAGGCCCGGTCCACCAGGATCGGCACCTCTTCGGCGGTCCCCGCCACCCGGACGAACTGGCCACACGAATCGGCGAACAACCGGGCCGCTTCGATGCCCTGCCGGTAGGCGCTGCCCAGCGGGGCGGTAGCCGGTTCGCCGACGATCGCGACCACCGGTTGGCTGTCCAGCTTGGCGTCGTACAGCCCGGGCAGCAGCCGCACCGCGCCGGGTCCGTGGCTGGCCAGGCACACTCCCACCCCGCCGGTGTATTTGGCGTGCCCGGTGGCCATGAAGGCGGCCGCGTCCTCGTGCCGGGCGCGGACGAATCCCGGATCCCCGCCCGTGCTGGCCAGGGCCGCCACGATGCCGGCCACGCCGTCCCCGGGATAGCCGAAGACCCGCGGCACCCGCCAGGCCCGGAGCCGGTCGACGACCAGGTCGGCGACGGTGGCGGCGCCCCCGTCAGCCACGGCCCCGCCCCGGCGTCCCGGCGTCGACGAACCGCAGCACGGCGCCGACACCGTCGGGCAGGTCCGGAGCCTCGTCCCGACCGAGGACCGTCACGTCCGCGTCGGTGCCGGCCAGTGCCCGGATCAGCGCGGCGTCGGCGCGTACCCGCTGGGGTCGGGCCGCCAGGCCGGCGAGCCCGTCGGGTCGGGTGGCGATGTCGGTGGCTTCCGGACCGACCCAGAGCTGATCGGTCGAGGACGGGTCGTCCACGATCAGCATGGTGTCCACCTGGCCGCGCTGCAGCGCCTCCACCACGGCGTCCAGTCCCCCTCCCACGTCCTCCTGCATCCCGAACCGGTCCCGCGCCCGGGCCACCCGCTCGGCGGCCGCCTCGGCCACGGCCTGGGCCGTCATGTCGTCAAGTGCCTCCGTCTTGGCGCCCCACGCGGGTGAGCCGGCGTCGATCTGCACCACCCGGTCCTGCCACCAGCGGGGCAGTTGGGCGGCGAGCAGTTGCCGGGCCCTCGGCTCGCCGGCCACCACGACGACCTCGGCGCCGAGTCGTTCGGCCAGGTCTGCGGTGGCCGCCGCGCCGTCCCCGGCGTTGCGCTTCCAGGAGGTCATCGCCTCGCGCTGGTAGCGCGACTGGGACCAACCGCCCGGCTGGGCCCGGTGGATCGGATACCGCTCGGCACCGTGGACGTGGGCCCGGCGGGCCACCTCCCCGGCGCTCACGCCGTCCACGTCGGCGCCCGTCAACCCGACCACCACCCGGACCCACGGGACCCGCTCGCCCTTCTGCGCCACCAACGGCATCGTGTGCGGCAGGGGGCCGTGGGCGGCGAGGTCACGCCGGGGCGGGGCGGTCAGGTAGTCGGTAAGCACCACCTGGCCGTCGGTGGCGAAGGCGGCCAGTCCGTAGTCGCCGATCCGCGGCGTGTGCTGGCGGATCACCGCGTCGAGGGCGTCCAGGGTGCGGGGTTCGGCGCCCTGGTGGTCGAGTTCCTCGCGCAGCGCTCGCCAGCGAAGGTCAAGAGCCGGAGCCGCGTCCTCGGTGTCCCGGGAGGCATCCAGGTAGACCGAGGCCCACGGTCCGGGACGGGCGTAGAGCGGGCGCAGAAAGGACAGTTGCATGGTCGACCCCCTGACGGCTCGGCCCTCGCATACCCGCGCCACCCCGGATGTCACCTGGGGCGGAGGCAGTCCGGGCAGCGTGAACACCACTCACTCACGCCGGTCACCGGCACCCATGGATACAATGCGTGAACCAATCGGGACTTTCGGTGGTGAAGATGCCCAGCACCCGCTATCCGGAACCGCTCACCGCCCCCCGCGCGCTGCCCCCCGTCACCGGACACGTGGTGCGGTTGCTGGAGGGCTACCCGCGAGAGATCCGGGTACGGCAGCCGATCCTGGTCGCCGTGCTGACCGCCGCCGGGGTGGCGCGGTTGATCGGCCTGCTGATCACGACGGTGCTCCAGGCCGGGTCGGGGCGCGGCGGCCGGCGCCGGTTCAAGGAGCTGCGCAAGGGCCCCGAGTTCCTGGTCACCCCACTGCGGGTACGCGCCACCGACGGCCACGTGCGGGAGCTGGAAATCCACGGCCACCTGCCGCAGACCGCCCTGGAACCGCACGACCACGTCCAGGTCACCGTGCGCCGGCAACGCGACCCGGAGCTGCCGCCCAAGGTGGAGCGGATCGTCAACCTGACCACCGGCCAGCTGCTCACCCCGCGTACCCCCACGCTGTGGTCGCACCTGGGACCGGCGCTGGTGTTGCAGGCGACGCTCGGGGCGGTCCTGCTCGCGGCCGTCATTGGCTGGGCGATGCTGCGCGGCTGACGGGTTTGCCCGGTCGTCTCCCCGGGCAGCAGGTCGATCATGTTCGACGGCTTCGCGCTCGACCACGTCGACGTCGGCCAGGTGCGGCTCCGGGTCCGGCACGGCGGCCGGGGCCCCGCCGTCGTCCTGCTGCACGGCCATCCGCGCACCCACGCCACCTGGCACCGGGTCGCGCCGCTGCTGGCCGAGGACCACACGGTCATCTGTCCCACGTCCGCGAGGTCACCTTCGACTGCGGGCACCACATGGCCGAGGAGGCACCGGAACAGGTGGCCGCCGCGCTCGCCGCGTTTCTCGTCGATTGACGATCTCGCGGCGTAGCCGCCGGTCAAATCGGGTATCGCAACGGTACGCATCGACCCTCATTCGTGTCGGCGCAGTGTCGGCGGAGTGTCGGCCCTTCCGCGGCGGGTGCGGTCGTGCGAGGTTGGATACCCCGAGTGGCAGGACGGTGACCCATGGGCGAGGAGATCGGCGCGCGCCAGTTCAGCCGAGCGGATCGAGCGGCATACCGGCAGAAGGTCCGCCGCTGCCTGGACGTCTTCGCGGAGATGCTGCGCGAGGCGCGGTTCGACACGGACCGGCCGATGACCGGGCTGGAGATCGAACTGAACCTCGTGGACGCGGCGGCGATGCCGGCGATGCGCAACGCCGACGTGCTCGCGGCCATCGCCGATCCAGCGTTCCAAACCGAACTGGGCCAGTTCAACGTCGAGATCAACGTGGCACCGCGCCGGCTCACCGGGACCGGGACCGCCGATTTCGAGAAGCACGTCCGGGCAAGCCTCAACGCCGCCGAGGAGAAGGCGCAGGACATCGGCGCGCACATGGTCATGATCGGCATCCTGCCCACCCTGCGACCGAACCACCTGACCGCCGAGGCGCTGTCGGCCAACCCCCGGTACGCGCTGCTGAACGAACAGATCTTCGCGGCTCGCGGCGAGGACCTCGCTATCAAGATCAGCGGGGTGGAACGACTCGCGACCACCGCCGACACCATCACCCCGGAGGCCGCCTGCACCAGCACCCAGTTCCACCTCCAGGTCAGCCCGGCCCAGTTCGCGGCGTACTGGAACGCCGCCCAGTGCCTGGCCGCCGCGCAGGTCGCGCTCGGCGCCAACGCGCCCTTCCTGTTCGGCCGGGAGCTGTGGCGGGAGACCCGAATCCCGCTGTTCGAGCAGGCCACCGACACCCGCTCCGAGGAGATCAAGGCCCAGGGGGTACGCCCGCGGGTCTGGTTCGGGGAGCGGTGGATCACCTCGGTCTTCGACCTGTTCGAGGAGAACGTGCGGTATTTCCCGGCGCTGCTACCGGTGTGTGACGAGGAGGACCCCGCGGACACCCTGGCCCGGGGCGACATTCCCAGCCTGGCGGAACTGCGGCTGCACAACGGCACCGTCTACCGGTGGAACCGACCGGTGTACGACGTGGTGCACGGCCGGCCACACCTGCGGGTGGAGAACCGGGTGCTGCCAGCCGGACCGACGGTGCTGGACACCATCGCCAACGGCGCCTTCTACTTCGGCGCGGCGCGGGCCCTCGCCGAGGCGGACCGGCCGTTGTGGTCGCAGATGTCGTTCAGCGCCGCCGAGGAGAACTTCCACGCCTGCGCCCAGCACGGACTCGCCGCCCAGGTGTTCTGGCCCGGCCTCGGCTACCTCCCGGTCAGCGAACTGGTGTTGCGGCGGCTGCTGCCACTCGCGCACGAGGGCCTGGACCGGTGGGGCGTCGACCCGGCGGAGCGGGACCGGCTGCTCAGCATCATCGAGCAACGCTGCCTGACCGGACGCAATGGTGCGACCTGGCAGGTGGAGACGCTGCACAGCCTGGAGGAGCGCGACAACCAGGACCGGCCGGCGGCGCTCGCCGAGGTGGTCCAGCGGTACATCCCGCTGATGCACAGCAACCGTCCGGTGCACGAGTGGCCGGTGGACTGAGCGCTGCGCCGGCTACTGCGGTGTCCATGGACGTTTGGGATTCCGGTGTGTACCGGATCTGGCGGACGGAGACACCCACAGTCACCGGAGGGCAGGTCTGTGAGGCGACCCGGCTGCAGCCTTTGCGCTGCTGTAGCCCACGCAACAGCAACCCACGGTAACCACACCGGCCAGCCACCAGCCGTCGACTGTTAGCTATCACACCAGGTTGCCTCCGGTGTTGCGTGGGCTACAGCAGCGCAAAGGCAGCCGAGACCACCACCGTCACCTCACGAGATCTCACACACGGTACACAGCAGGAGGTCACCGACCGTTATCACGTTCCGCAACCAGCGCCGACCTGCCTCACCTACGCTGACGAACCCGGTGAACGATCCTGGACCCTGCACTAGCTCCGCTGGCCGTGGCGCGTCAACGATGCTCCGCCGTCGCCGTCGCCGTCGCCAGCGGACGGGAGGCCAGCGGGTCGGCGGCGGTCAGCGGCTCCACCCGGATCGTCGGGCGCTCGGCCGCCGCCGGCCGTGCTTCAGCGGGCCGAGCACCACCGGACTCCGCCCACCCGGGCCGGACCTGCGTCGACCCCACTGCACCGGGCCGGGCCTGGGCCGACCGTGCCCACGCCGGCCGCGCCTGGACGGACCGGACCGCCGCCCGGTGCCGCCACAGCCACCTGGTGTCCCGGCCGAACGACTCGACGAGCACCGTCAGTGACGCGGCCAGGAGCACGGTCGTCAGCGTCGCCGGCAGCACACCGCACGCCGCCACCAGTAACACGATTCCCTGCGTCGCGGCGACGACCTTGCGCCACTGGCGAGGAGGCAGCTCCGCCCGCATCCACGGCAGGGCCCAACTCGCCGCGAGGAACGCGTACCGCATGAGGCCGATCGCCAGCACCCAGCCACCGGACGACCGGGCAACGTACGCGGCGAGCAGCAGCACCAGCAGCGAGTCGATCTCCATGTCAAACCGGGCGCCGAGCGCGGACGAGCTACCGGTACGCCGCGCCACCTGCCCGTCGACCCAGTCGAGCGCCAGCGCCACCCCGGCGATCGTGGCGAGCGGAGCGACCGGCGCCGTCCCGTCCTGCGGAGCCACGGTCAACGCCGCCACCGCCCCGACGAGCATGGCTCGGCTCAGCGTCACCGAGTTGGCCGGACCCAGGGTCCGGGTCCCCGAGCGGTGCAGCGCGTGAGCCAGCGCGCCGCAGACGACCAGGCCGCAGGCGAGTCCAGCGACCCAGCCCCCGGGGCTCAGCCCGGCCGTCCCGGCAAGCACCGCGAGCAGCACGACGAGGACGGTGAAGGCGGCGATCGGGGCGGTTCGGGCGACGGGCATCTCGCCTCCGCGACTGTGGTGGACGACCATGATGGGTTATACGTACCGCAAGCCCGACCGGTCGAATCATCGACGAAGTGATGTGGGGAAAGTCGCTTCGACCGGCTGACCTGGGGTATTTTGCCGCCCATGCTCGGACGCGTACGCGGGATCCTGCGGTCCCTGGCCATTTACCACGGAGTTCCCGGTCGGCAACGCCGGGCCAGACGGCTCTATCAGCACTTCCTCGGGCCGGATGACCTCGGCTTCGACATCGGTGCGCACGTCGGCAGCCGAGTGCGTACCTGGCGGCGGCTGGGCGCGCGGGTCGTGGCGGTCGAGCCGCAACCCGACTGCCTCCGCGTCCTCCGGGCCCTCTTCGGCAGGGACTCCCGGGTCACCATCGTGCCCGGTGCAGCCGGCGCCCAGCCCGGTCAGGCGCAGCTGGCGCTGTCCAGCGCCACGCCCACCGTCTCCTCGATGGCGCCGGGCTGGATCAGATCGGTCGCGACAGAACGCAGCTTCTCGCGGGTGCGCTGGGACCGCACCATCGACGTGCCCGTACACAGCCTGGACGCCCTCATCTCCGAGCACGGCGAGCCGACCTTCTGCAAGATCGACGTCGAGGGGTTCGAGGTCGAGGTGCTGGCCGGGCTCTCCCGGCCGCTGCGCGGGCTGTCCTTCGAATATCTTCCGGCCGCGCACGACCAGATGCGCGAGGCGGTACGCATCATCGACGGGCTGGGCGTGGACGCCGGCGGGTACCGGTACAACTACTCCCCCGTGGAGACCATGCGATTCCTCAGCGAGCGCTGGCTCACCGGGGAAGAGCTGGTCCGGCTACTCGACGAGCGGGTCCGGCCGACCGGACGCTCCGGCGACGTGTACGCCCGCCTCGGCATGTCCTGACCCCCGCTCGCCGAGCCGTCGATCCCTGCTCGATCGGCGTTTGCGGAGGAGCTCGTTTCGCGCCGCTGTCCGTACCGCCAGAACCGGGTAGCCGTTGCTCGGGCCCGCACGTTGGCGGAGGCGAGTGCGGTGCGGTGCGGAGAGTCAGGTGGAGACGATGACGGCGGACTCGGCGGGCAGTTCCACGCCGCCCCGGGTCACGCTGACCCCGTCCTCGGTGGCGAGCAGCACCGAACGTACCGCCTCCGGCAGGGTGACCCGCTGGGGGCGGTCCGCCAGGTTGGCGGCCACCAGGCACCGCCCCCGGCCGATCACCAGGAACTGGTCCCCGTGCCGGACCTCGACCCGGTCCAGCCGCGGGTCGGACAGGTCCGGCCACGCCTTGCGCAGCGCGATGAGCCGGCGATGGAAGTCGAGCATGTCCCGGTGACCGGGACGCTCCGGCTCGGACCAGTCCAGCCGGGACCGCTCGTACGTGGACCGGTCCTGCGGATCCGGCACGTCGCTCGGGCCCCAGCCGTGCGCACCGAACTCCCGGCGCCTGCCGTTGGCTACCGCGGCGGCCAACTCCGGCTCGGGGTGGCTGGTGAAGTACTGCCAGGGTGTGCCGGCCGCCCACTCCTCCCCCATGAACAGCATCGGGGTGAACGGCGAGGTCAGCAGCAACGTGGCGCCGACGCGCAGCAGCGCCGGGGACAGCGACGCGGAGATCCGGTCGCCGACCGCCCGGTTGCCGATCTGGTCGTGGTTCTGCAGGTACGCCACGAACCGGTGGCCCGGGATGCGGGCCCGGTCCACCGGCCGGCCGTGCCGGCGTCCGCGGAAGCTGGACCAGCCGCCGGCGTGGAAGAAGGCTCCGGTGAGCACGTCGGCGAGGCACTGCAGGGAGCCGAAGTCGGCGTAGTAGCCCTGCCGTTCCCCGGTGAGCAGCGTGTGCAGCGCGTGGTGGGCGTCGTCGTTCCACTGCGCGTGCAGGCCGTACCCGCCCGCCTCGCGCGACGTGATCAGGCGAGGGTCGTTCAGGTCCGATTCGGCGATCAGCGACAGCGGCCGGCCGAGATGGGTGGCTAGCGCCTCCACCTCGACCGAGAGCTCTTCCAGCAGCGGGGTGGCGCCGGTGTCGACGAACGCGTGCACGGCGTCCAACCGCAGCCCGTCGACGTGGTAGTCGCGCAACCACATGAGGACGCTGTCGAGGATGTAGCGGCGTACCTCGTCGGACCGCGGTCCGTCGAGGTTCACGGCCCGGCCCCACGGGCTCTCGCTCTCGGCCAGGTACGGCCCGAACATCGGCGCGTAGGCCCCGGACGGGCCGAAATGGTTGTACACGACGTCGAGCACCACCCCCAGTCCGCGCTGGTGTGCCGCGTCGACGAACCGCTTGAGGCCGTCCGGACCGCCGTACGCCTCGTGTGGGGCGAACCAGCAGACCCCGTCGTAACCCCAGTTGTGTTCACCGTTGAAGGCGTTGACCGGCAGCAGCTCGACCAGGTCGACGCCGAGGTCGACCAGGTGGTCGAGGTGCTCGATGGCCGCGTCGAAGGTGCCGGTCGGGGTGAACGTGCCGACGTGCAGCTCGTACAGGATGCTGCCGGCCAGTTGCCGGCCGGTCCAGTCCCCGTCGGACCAGCGGTAGGCGCCGTGGTCGTAGACCCGGCTGGGCCCGTGCACGCCGTGCGGCTGCCAGGCCGAACGGGGGTCGGGCAACGGGCGGTCGTCGTCTGCGAGCAGGAACGCGTAGTCGGTGCCGGGGCCGGCCTCCGGCACGTCGAGGGTCCACCAGTCGCCGTCCGCGCGGGACATCGGCCGGTCCCGGCCGGCAGCGACCCCGGCGCCACCCACCTCGGCGCCACCCGCGTCGGCGGGTACGCGGAGCCGCACCCGGTCGGTGCTGGGCGCCCAGACACGGAACTCGGTCATGATTCTTCCTGCGGTTCGGCGGGGGTCAGCAGGGCGACCGGATAGCGGTCGAGGAGGTCGGCGACCGCTATCCGAGAGTCACTGTAGGCCCGTCCGGTGAACGACTCGGAGACATTGTCGTACGACGCGGGCGAATTGTTAACGGCAAGCGAGATCGTGGTGTCCCCCCAGCCGCCCCGGCGGGCCAGCCCGAGCGGCAGCCGGGTGGCCACGGTGATCGCACCTCCGGTGTCGTAGGCGAGCACGTGGTGGGCCGCCGACCCGTGCACCGGCACCGGTTGGTATCCGGTGAACAGGTCCGGCCGGTCCCGGCGCAGGCGCAGGGCCCGCGAGGTGACAAGCAGCTTCACCGCACCCGAGGCGTCCACCGGGGGCAGCCAGCCGGCGTCCAACCGGTCCAGCAACGCGCGCCGGGCCGCGAAGTCGACCGGACGGCGGTTGTCGGGATCGACAAGGGAGTTGTCCCACAGCTCGGTGCCCTGGTAGGTGTCCGGCACGCCCGGCATGGTGAGCTGGACGAGCTTCTGACCGAGCGAGTTCGACCAGCCGGCCGGAGTGATGCGGTCGGCGAACGCGGTCACCTCGGCCCGCAACCGCTCGTCGTCGTAGATCCGGTCCACCGTCGCGTGCAGCGCGGCCTCGAACTCCGGGTCGGGATCGGTCCAGGTCGTCGCGGACGCCGCCTCTCGGGCGGCCTTCTCGGCGTACGCGTGCAGCCGGTCCCGTTCGATCGGCCAGGCACCCACCACGGTCTGCCAGAGCAGGCTGGCGAGGGCCGGGTCGGGCAGCGGCGCGGCCGCCAGCCAGCGTCCGAGGTGGGCCGCCCACTCGACCGGTATCTCGGCGAGGACCGCGAGGCGGGCCCGGACGTCCTCGCTGCGCTTGGTGTCGTGGGTGGACAGGGTCGTCATCCCGGCCGGGAACCGGGCGTGTCGGGCGGCCGCCGCCCGGTGGAAGTCCGCGACGTCGCGGCCGAACCGGCCGGGGCTGCCGCCCACCTCGTTGAGCGCCACGAACCGGGTCCACCGGTAGAAGGCGGTGTCCTCGACACCCTTTGCCATCACGGCGCCGGAGAACTGCGGGAACCGGGCGGCCAGCTCGTCACCGGGTTGGCGCAGCCGCCGGGTGATCGTGTCCAACGCTCCGACCAGCGCGGGCCGTCGGCGGCCCGCCTCGGACCGGGCCAGCGCCAGATGCCGCCCGCCGACCGGCGGATAGCCCCGGTAGACGGGGAAGGTGGCGGCCAGTTCGGCGAGCGCGTCGCGGGCCACCTCGGCGGGCAGTTCCGGCACCAGCCGGGTAAGCCGGCCGAGTTCGGCGGCGAGCAGCCGGGTGGCGGCGTGCCGCTTGGTCCGGTGGGTCAGCTCCGGCCAGGTCAGCACGGTGCCACAGAGGCGCCGGTCCTGCGCCCCGATCTCCAGCGCGCCGGCCGGGTCGACGAAGACCCCGCACACCTCGGCGAGGGCGTCGTAACCCGTGGTGCCGTCCACCGGCCAGTCGGGCAGCGTCTCGTCCGGCTCCAGCACCTTCTCCACCACCAGCCAGGTCTCCGGGGCGGCGGCGCGCAGCCGGGCAAGGTAGCCGGCGGGGTCGCGCAGCCCGTCCGGGTGGTCCACCCGCAGGCCGTCGACAAGTCCCTCGGCGACCCAGCGGAGGATCTCGACGTGGGTGGCGGCGAACACCGCCTCGTCCTCGACCCGCACTCCGGCCAGGTCGGAGATGGCGAAGAACCGACGGTAGTTGATCTCCTGATCGCCGCGCCGCCAGGAGGCCAGCTCGTAGTGCTGCCGGTCGTGCACCTCGCGCGGGGAGCCGCCGCCGGTGCCGTCCGCGATCGGGAAGCGGTGTTCGTAGTAGCGCAGCTCGCCGTCGGCCACCACCAGATCGTCCAGCGCGGCCGGGTCGTCGGCCAGCACCGGGAGCAGCAGCCGGCCGCGCGACCAGTCGATGTCGAACCAGTTCGCGTACGTCGAGTCCGGCCCCGCCCGTAGCACGTCCCACCAGGCCGGATTGGCGGCGGGCACGCGTACCCCGAGGTGGTTGGGGACGATGTCGGCGACCAGCCCGAGGCCGGCGGCGCGCAACGTGTCGACAAGCGCCGCCAGGGCTTCGGGGCCGCCGAGGGCCGGGTTCACCCGGGTCGGGTCGACCACGTCGTAGCCGTGTTCGGAGCCGGGAGTGGCGGTCAGCACCGGAGCGCTGTAGAGGTGGCTGACGCCGAGCGCGGCGAGGTAGTCGACCAGACCGGCCGCGGCGGCCAGGTCGAAGTCGGGCCGTACCTGGACCCGGTAGGTCGCCCGGACCGCGGGGGTGGGTCGCGAAACCGGCGACGCCATCTCAGACCGTCCTCTCCAGCACCAGCAGCGAACGGTCCAGGACACTGACGGTCGCCGAGGCGCCCACCGGTGGCGGATCCGCCTCGTCCGGATCGGCGGTGTTGATCACGGGGAGCCATTTCTGCCCGTAGTCGTCGCCCGGCAGGACGAAGTCCAGCGACGCGTCGTGGGCGTTGAGGCAGAGCAGGAACGAGCTGTCGGTGTGCCGCTGCCCGAACTGCCCCCGTTCGTTGATCCCCTCGCCGTTGACGAACAGCATCATCGAGCGGCCGAAGTCGTTGCCCCAGTCCTCGCCGGTCATCTCCCGCCCGTCCGGGGTGAACCAGACCAGGTCGGGCAGCGGGCCCCCGGCGGTCCGGGTGTTCACCGGCAGCCCGGTGAAGAACCGGCGGCGGCGGAACACCTGGTGCTGACGACGGAACTCGGTGAGCCGGCGGACGAAGCCGAGCAGGTGTTCGTCGGCGCCCTCCCAGTCGATCCAGGCCAGCTCGCTGTCCTGGCAGTAGGCGTTGTTGTTGCCGCGCTGGGTGCGGCCCAGTTCGTCGCCATGGCCGATCATCGGCACGCCCTGGGAGAGCATCAGGGTGGCCAGCACGTTGCGCCGCTGCCGGGCCCGCAGCGCGAGCACCCGTTCGTCGTCGGTGGGCCCCTCCACCCCGCAGTTCCAGGACCGGTTGTGGCTCTCCCCGTCCCGGTTGTCCTCCCCGTTGGCCTCGTTGTGCTTGTCGTTGTAGGCGACCAGGTCGGCCAGGGTGAACCCGTCGTGGCAGGTGACGAAGTTGATGCTGTGGAACGGCCGCCGGCCGTCGTCCTGGTAGAGGTCGGCCGAGCCGGAGATCCGGGAGGCGAGTTCGGCCAGGGTGCCCGGCTCGCCGCGCCAGAAGTCCCGGACGGTGTCCCGGTACTTGCCGTTCCACTCGGTCCACACCGGCGGGAAGTTGCCCACCTGGTAGCCGCCGGGCCCCACGTCCCACGGCTCGGCGATCAGCTTGACCCGGCTCACCACCGGGTCCTGCTGCACCACCTCGAAGAACGTGGACAGCCGGTCGACCTCGTAGAACTCCCGGGCCAGAGTCGCCGCGAGGTCGAACCGGAAGCCGTCGACGTGCATCTCCTGCACCCAGTAGCGCAGTGAATCCATGATCAGTTGCAGCGAGTGCGGGCTACGCACGTTGAGGCTGTTGCCGGTGCCGGTGTAGTCGACGTAGTACTGCTGGTCCTGCTCGGACAGCCGGTAGTAGCTGCGGTTGTCCAGGCCCTTGAAGCTCAGCGTCGGCCCCAGGTGGTTGCCCTCGGCGGTGTGGTTGTAGACCACGTCGAGGATCACCTCGATGCCGGCGGCGTGCAGCGCCTTGACCATGCCGCGGAACTCCTGGGCCTGCTGGCCGAGCCGACCGGTCGACGAGTAGCCGTGGTACGGGGCGAAGAAGCCGATCGTATTGTAGCCCCAGTAGTTGCGCAGCCCCATGTCGACCAGGCGGTGGTCGTGGACGAACTGGTGCACCGGCATCAACTCCAGCGCGGTGATTCCCAGTTCGGTGAGATGTTTGATCATCACTGGGTGGGCGATGCCCGCGTACGTGCCGCGCAGTTCCTCCGGAATGCCCGGGTGCCGCTGCGTCATCCCCTTGACGTGCCCCTCGTAGATGACCGAGTGGTGGTACGGGGTCCGGGGCGGCTTGTCGTTGCCCCAGTCGAAGTACGGGTTGACCACCACGCCCTTGGGAACGAACGGGGCCGAGTCGGTCTCCGACATCCGGCGGTTGTCGTCGAAGTCGTAGCCGTACACCGCCGGGTCCCATTCGACGTCGCCGTCGACGGCCTTGGCGTACGGGTCGAGCAGCAGCTTGTTGGGGTTGCAGCGGAGCCCGTTGGCCGGGTCGTACGGCCCGTGCACCCGGTAGCCGTAGCGCTGACCCGGTTCCACCCCGGGGATGTAGGCGTGCCAGACGTACGCGTCGACCTCGTGCAGCCGGACCCGCCGTTCGGTGCCCAGCCCCCACTCGTCGAACAGGCACAACTCGACGCGTTCGGCCACCTCCGAGTAGATCGCGAAGTTGGTGCCCATGCCGTCGTACGTCGCACCGAGCGGGTACCGCTCGCCGGGCCACACCTGCATTACGTCCCCTGTCTCCCGCACCGGCCGCCGTGGGCCACCTGAGGGCCGGGTCGTACCGCACGTGGTTCCTGCCCCGGTAGGGGGCACGCCAACCGCGCCCGTCCATCCTCTCAGGCCCCCCGTCCCGTCTCATCTCAGGCGGAGGCAACGCCGTGGATCGGGGCGTGCGGGCTACGGGGTGCGACCGGGCACATGGCCGGAGGGCCACCCGGATAAAATGCCGGAAGGCCACCGCCGGATTCGGGGGTGGCCTTCCGGCCTTGTGTGGTCGACGGCCGCGACCGAACCTGCGGCCGGCCGGCGGGCGTCCGGCTCAGCGCTTGGCGACCGGCACGTACGGCCGCTCCGCCGAGCCGGTGTAGAGCTGGCGCGGCCGACCGATCTTGGTCTCCGGGTCGTCGATCATCTCGCGCCACTGGGCGATCCAGCCGGGGAGCCGGCCGAGCGCGAAGAGCACCGTGAACATCTTGGTCGGGAAGCCCATCGCCTTGTAGATGAGCCCGGTGTAGAAGTCCACGTTCGGGTAGAGCTTCCGGGACACGAAGAAGTCGTCCGCCAGCGCGATCTCCTCGAGCTGCATGGCCAGGTCGAGCAGCGGGTCCGGCTTGTCCATCCGGCCGAGCACGTCCTGGGCGGCCTTCTTCACGATGGCGGCACGCGGGTCGTAGTTCTTGTACACCCGGTGGCCGAAGCCCATCAGCTTGACGCCCGGCTCCTTGTCCTTGACCCGGCGGACGAACGCCTGCACGTCGCCGCCCTCGGCGTGGATGCGCTCGAGCATCTCCAGCACCGCCTGGTTGGCGCCGCCGTGCAGCGGGCCGAACAGCGCGTTCACGCCCGCGGACACCGAGGCGAACAGGTTGGCCTGGCTGGATCCGACCAGCCGCACGGTCGAGGTGGAGCAGTTCTGCTCGTGGTCGGCGTGCAGCACGAACAGCATGTCCAGCACCCGGGCGATCACCGGGTCGACCTCGTACTGCTCGGCCGGGACGCCGAAGGTCATCCGGAGGAAGTTCTCGACGTAGCCGAGCGAGTTGTCCGGATAGAGCATCGCCTGGCCGATGGCCTTCTTGTAGGCGTACGACGCGATGGTCGGCACCTTGGCCATCAGCCGCACCGTGGAGATCTCCACGTGCTCGCGGTCGAACGGGTCCAGGCTGTCCTGGTAGAAGGTGGAGATGGCGCTCACCGCGGAGGAGAGCACGGCCATCGGGTGCGCGTCGCGCGGGAAGCCGTCGAAGAACCGGCGCATCTCCTCGTGCAGCAGCGAGTGCCGGCGGATCCGCTCGGTGAACTCGGTGAGCTGATCGGCGGTCGGCAGCTCGCCGTAGACCAGGAGGTAGGAGACCTCCAGGAAGGACGAGTGCTCGGCGAGCTGCTCGATCGGGTAGCCGCGGTAACGGAGCACACCGGCATCACCGTCGATGTAGGTGATGGCCGACGAGCAGGCGGCGGTGTTCACGAAGCCCGGGTCGTAGGTGGTGTACCCGGTCTCCTTCAGCAGGCTGCCCACACCGATCCCGGACGGCCCTTCCACGGCCTCCTTGACCGGCATCGACAGCTGCCCACCGGAGTGGTCGAGCTTGACATCCGTCATGTGGTCCCTCGCTTGTGCCGGCAGATCGTCATTGAAATTGCCTCGTGTTCCAACCGTAGTGCGGTTGACCACCGGCGCGCCTGTCGTGGGGCAGGGGTGAGGGATGAGTCACCTGATTTCCCGGTTGCCGGGACAGCCGCCGTTTGCTAGGGACGCGACCGGCTGGCATGTCGCTGGGACCCGCGGGGCGGATGGCGTGGCGACTCCCGGTTGTCCGATTTCGTCAAGACGCCCGGTCGGGCGAGGTCCTACCGTCGAACCCATGGCACCTCGATTCGATCTCATTGGTCTGATCAGCTCCGACCTCGCGGCCTCGCTCGCCTTCTACCGCCGGCTCGGCCTGGACATCCCGGCCGGCGCGGAGAACGAACCGCACGTGGAGGTCGCCCTGCCCGGCGGGCTCCGCCTCGCCTGGGACCCGGTGGAAACCGTCCGCTCGTTCGACCCCGGCTGGGCACCCCCGGTGGGCAGCGCCCGGGTCAGTCTCGCGTTCGACTGCGGCACACCAGACGATGTCGACACGACGTACGCCGACCTCGTCGCGGCCGGACATCACGGTGAACTCGCCCCGTTCGACGCGGACTGGGGCCAGCGGTACGCGGTGGTGCGGGACCCGGACGGAAACGGCGTCGACCTGTTCGCCCGGAAATAGGAGCCGGCCTCGTCAGCTCCCGCCAGCCGAGACAGCCGGTGCCGCCGAGATAGCCGGGCCCTGCGCGGCAGCCGGGCCCTGCGCGGCAGCCGGGCCGTGCGCGGCAGCCGGGCGGGACCCGAGCAGTTCACCCAGCGGTACGCCGGCCAGCGCACGCACCTCCCGCGACAGGTGCGGCTGGTCGGCGTAGCCGGTCCGGACGGCCACCTCGGCGGCCGGCACCCCGGCCCGGGCCAGCGCCAACGCCCGGCCCAGCCGCAGGATGCGGTCGAGCGTCTTCGGGCCGTACCCGAACAGGTGCCGGCTAAGCCGATGCAACTGGCGTACCCCGAGGCCGAATTCGGCCGCCACGGCGGCCACCGGCAGGCCGGCGGACAGCGACCGGGTCACCGGGCCGGCCATCGGGTCCGGGCCCCCGGCGGCGCGCAACCGGGTGACCGCCACCCGCTGCAACATCTCCCCCGGCGCTCCCCCGGCCGCCCGGTCGGCCAGCTCCGCGACGAACCGTTCGGGCCACAGGTCGGCCAGCGGGACCCGCTGGTCCCGCAGCTCGTACGCGGGCACGCCGAGCACCGCCGGCCCGGTCCCGGGCGGCAGCCGCAGGCCGACGTACCGCTCCCCGGCCGGGCCGGTGGACAGGTGGACGGCGGTGTCCGGGCCGGCCACCAGCAGCCCGCTCACCGACGACCAGAGAAGATCAAGACAGCCGTCGGGCAGCACCCGGGCCGGGCCGGCTCCGGGCGGCCTGGCGCTCGACCACAGGACCGCGCCGGTCAGCTCGGGTCCGGCCGCCACCGGTCGTTCCCGGTACACGCGACCATTCTGCACCCGTGCGCGATGGCGCAGGTGTCGGGGCGTCGCGCGGTGCCGGCACGTCGAGCGGCAGCCGGACCCGGAACGTGGTCCGACCCGGCCGGCTGTCGACCGAGACGGAACCGCCGTGCGCCTCCACCACCGCAGCCACGATCGCCAGCCCCAGACCGGTGCCGCCGGCCGCCCGGGAGCGGGAGCCGTCACCCCGGGTGAACCGCTCGAAGATCGCCGGCCGGACGTCCTCGGGAACGCCCGGCCCGTCGTCCGAGACGGCCAGTTCGACGGAGTCCGCCGCGGGCACCAGCGCGGTGCTGACCGTGCTGCCCGGCGGGGTGTGCGTTCGGGCGTTCGCCAGCAGGTTCCCCACCACCTGGTGCAGCCGCTCCACGTCGCCGGGCACCCGGACGGTCTCCCCGGGCAGGTCGAGAAGCCAGGCATGGGCGGGGCCCGCCGCGTGCGCGTCGCTCACCGCGTCCACAAGCAACGCCGACAGGTCCACCGGCGCCCGGACCAGCGGGCGTCCCGAGTCGAGCCGGGCGAGCAGCAGCAGGTCGTCGACCAGACTGGTCATCCGCACGCTCTCCGCCTCCACCCGGCGTAGCGCGTGCGCCACATCGGCGGGCACGGGTTCCCGGGTCCGCCGGGCCAGCTCCGCGTACCCCCGGATGGCCGCCAGGGGCGTCCGCAACTCGTGGCTGGCGTCCGCGACGAACCGCCGTACCCGAAGCTCGCTGGCGTGCCGGGCGGCGAGCGCGGCGCCGACGTGCGCCAGCATGTTGTTGAACGCCGCGCCCACCTGGCCGACCTCGGTGCGCGGATCGGTGTCCGCCGCCGGGACCCGGACCGGCAGGGCCACCTCGCCGCGGTCCAACGGCAGTTCCGCGACCCGACCCGCGGTGGCCGCGAGGCGGCGCAGCGGCCGCAGCGAGCCGCGCACGATCAGGGCGCCCGCCGAACCGGCGACGATCAGCCCAGCCCCGGCCACCCCGGCCTGCGCCACCACCATCCACCAGATGGTCTCCTGGAGGTCGGTCAGCGGCAGCCCGGTGACAAGCACGTCGCCGGCGGGCAGCCGGTGCGCGACAAGCCGGTAGTCGCCCAGGCCCGGGACGGTAAGGGTGTACGGGGCGCCGTCCGCCGGCAGTTCCGCCAGGGGTCGCAGTTGCGCGGCGTCGAGCGTCCGCTCGGCCACCCCGTCCTCGGCGAGCGTTCGCCCGCGCACCTCGTCGGGGCCCCGCCAGACCGCGACGGCGCCGGGCTGCACCCCTGGCGGCACCCGGGGCGCGGAGCCGGCCCAGGTCGGTGGGTTGCCGGCCCAGTGCCGCGGGCCGTCCGGCGCCGTCTCGGCCCGCCGGGCGGCGCCGGCGAGCTGCTGGTCGAGCTGGTGCAGCAGGAACCACCGCAACGCCACGGTGGTGACGGCACCGATCGCCACGCATACCACGGCCAGCAGCGCGAGCACCGCTACCAGCAACCGGGTACGCAGCGAGCGGCCGGCCCACCAGCGCGGAACCGCGGCGACGCGGCGGGCCGACCAGCGGATCGCGGCGTCAGTCCGCGGCTTTGAGGACATAGCCCGCGCCGCGCAGCGTGTGGATCATCGGCGACCGGCCGGCGTCGATCTTCTTCCGCAGGTACGAGATGTAGAGTTCCACCACATTGGCCTGGCCCCCGAAGTCGTAGTTCCAGACCCGGTCGAGAATCTGCGTCTTGCTCAGCACCCGGCGCGGATTCCGCATCAGGTAGCGCAGCAACTCGAACTCGGTGGCGGTCAGGGTGATCTGGGTGCCGGCCCGGCGCACCTCGTGGCTGTCCTCGTCCAGGCTCAGGTCACCGACCGTCAGCACCGCCGATTCCCGACTCGTGACGGCGACACCGGTCCGGCGCATCAGCGCCCGCAACCGGGCGATCACCTCCTCCAGGCTGAACGGCTTGGTGACATAGTCGTCGCCGCCCGCCGTCAGCCCGGTGACCCGGTCCTCGACCGCGTCCCGGGCGGTCAGGAAGAGCACCGGCACCGTGGGGCGGTGCCCGCGCAGCCGGCGCAGCACCTCGAAGCCGTCCAGGTCCGGCAGCATCACGTCGAGCACCACCGCGTCGGGCCGGAACTGCCGGACCACGTGCACCGCCGCGCATCCGGTGCCGGCGCTTGTCACCTCCCACCCCTCGTACCGCAGTGCCATACAGAGCAGATCGGCCAGGTTCGCCTCGTCGTCGACCACCAGCACCCGGACCGGGCCGCCGTCGGGTCGGCGCAGCTCGACGCGCCCGCCCGTGGCTCGTCCGTTCATGACCATGCCCCCAGGGTGCTGAGCGATGCTGTGTCCCACCTCGGCCCTTTCTGTGGATCGGCTGTGTACCCAGGGGAACGCGACCGTTGACGCAGAGTCACGCACCTTGGCGTCGGCCGATGGGTTCGGTGCCGACCCGCCAACCTCCCGGCCGTTCCCTACCGGCGGCCGGGGGAACGACAGGCGCCGGTGGGCCAACCCGGTGGTAACTTCCCGGTACCACCGCTTCTCCCGGAGGACCCGTGAGCCGTTCCCTGTCCGGCACCGTCGTCCTGGTCACCGGCGCCGCCCGCGGCATCGGTGAACACACCGCCAGGCTGGCCGCCGCGCGAGGCGCCCGGGTGGCGCTGGTCGGGCTCGAACCGGAACGGCTCGCCACGATCCGCGCCGACCTGGATGGCGACCACGCCTGGTTTCCCGCCGACGTCACCGACCAGGCCAGCCTGGCCAGAGCGGTGCGCGGCACGCTGGACCGGTTCGGCCGGATCGACACGGTGGTGGCCAACGCCGGCGTGGCCAACCGGGGCACGCTGGCCACCGCTGACATCGAGGCGCTCGCCCGGACGGTCGAGGTCAACCTGACCGGGGTGATGCGGACCGCCAGTGCCACCGTCGAGGCGCTCATCGCCAGCCGTGGCTACCTGCTCATCGTCTCCTCCGCCGCCGCGTTCGCCGCGATGCCAGGCATGGCGGCGTACTGCGCCTCGAAGGCCGGGGTGGAACACTTCGGCACGGCCATCCGGCTGGAACTCGCCCACCACGGGGTCGCCGTCGGCACCGCCCACATGTCGTGGGTGGACACCGACCTGGTGCGCGACGCCAAGGAGGACCTGCCGTCGTTCCGCGCCGCCCTGGCCCGGCTGCCCCGGTCGTTCGGCGCGACGACCTCCGTCGAGACCTGCGCCGCCGCGTTCGTCCGGGCCATCGAGCGCCGGCAACGCCGGGTGTACGTGCCACGTGGGCTGGCTGGCGCGCAGGCCTTCCGGTCGCTGCTGGTCAGCCCGCTCAGCGACCGGCTGATCGGTCGGTCGGCGGGCACCACCGTCCCCGCCATGGAGGCGGAGGTACGCGCCCTGGGACGTGAGTTCGGTCGGCACACCGCCGGAGGCGGAGACACCGTGTTCTGATGTCGCTCGATGTCGTATTCGAACGTCGGGGGGTGGGCGAGCCCCTCGTACTGCTGCATGGCATCGGTCACCACTGGCGGGCGTGGTTGCCGGTGCTGGACCGGCTCGCCGCCGTACACGACGTGGTGGCGATCGACCTGCCGGGCTTCGGCGGCTCGCCGGTGCCGGCGAACGGGCTGCCCCGGGACATGCCGTCGGTGGTGGCCGGAGTGGCGGAGGTCTGTGCCGCGCTCGGGTTGGACCGCCCGCACGTGGCGGGAAACAGCCTCGGCGGCGCCATCGCGCTGGAGCTCGCGGCGGCCGGGCTGGCCGCGTCGGCCACCGCGATCTCTCCGGCCGGCTTCTGTACCCCGCGCGAGCTGCGCTGGGCGGTCCGGGTGCTGAGCCTGCACCGGGTGGCGGCCCGGCTGCCGGCTCCGGTGCTGCGTCGGGCGCTCGGCACCGCCGCGCTGCGCGGCCTGTCGTACGGGATGCTGCTGGCCCGGCCCGACCGGATCCCGATCGACGCGGCGCTGGCCGACGCGCGCGCGCTGGCCGGCGCCCGGGCGTTCCGGGCGGTGGCCCGAGCCGGCCGGGGGTACGCCTTCCGCGGCGTTCCCGTGGACGTGCCGCCGGTGCCGGTGACCGTGGCCTGGGGCAGTCGTGACCGGATCCTGCCGTACCGGCAGGCCGCGCGGGCCCGCGAGCGGCTGCCGGCGGCCCGCCATGTGGAGTTGACCGGGTGCGGTCACGTGCCCATGCACGACGATCCGGACCTGGTGGCGTCAGTCATCCTGGCCACCACCGGCAGCTCCGGAGGAACGTCCGGACGGTGAGCGGTCCCGCCCGGACCGGTTCCGGGATCGGGCTGGGGAGGGCCCGGCCAGGGGTTGGACCAGGCGGAACGGCTTCGCCTGGGGGTCGGAGCAGGCCGGGGGCGGGGCCCGGTCCGGGTTTCGGGGCCCGCCGGCCGGGTAGCCCACCCCAGCGACCTGGGGGGTAGGCATGTCGGAGCACGATGCCTGGCTGCACGAGGCCGAGGCGATCGCCGAAGGCGGCCATGTCCGGACCGATGACGGGGCGCTGTGCAACGCTCTCGCCTCGCCGCTGGCTCCGCACTGCAACGGGCTCACTCCCGAACAACTGCTGGCCGCGGCCTTCGCCTCCTGCCTGCATCACGCGGCGGTGGAGGCGGCCGCGCAGGTCACCGACGAGGCGCACACCGTGCAGGTACGCGCCCAGGCCCGGCTCGGCCGGGATCCCGACGGCCGGTACCACGCCGACGTGCACGCCAGCATCTCGTCGGTGGGCCTGACCCGTGACCAGCTCGCCGACCTGGTCGCCCATGCCGACCGGTTGTGGCCGTTCTCCAGCTCGGACGGTGGCCGGCACTCGCTCACCGTCGCCGCCGCCGACGGTCGGCAACGCTGACCCTGGCGACGTTGCTCCGGTTCCACCACCAGGGTCAGCGGCCGGATCCCGGCAGGACCTCCCGCAACCGCGGGTCACGGCAACGGCACAGCGCCCCATGCCGACCCGGCCCGGCGCGGCCTTCCGAACTGATCGACTCGATGTCGGCGAAATAGCGGGGTCATACCGACCGGGACACCCCTATTACGCCGACAACTAGTGGATCAAGCCGGGGCCCGTTCGCTCAGGCGAAGCCTGCGGTCACCGCGCGGTGGTCGCTCGCCGGGGTGCGCAGCACGCCCGCGCTGGCCGCCGTGAGCCCTCGATAGAGCACCTGGTCCGGACGCATCACCGGCAACTCGGCCGGCCAGGTGAACCCGGGGCCTCGGCCGGCGTCCGCCTGGGCGTCGCGCAGCATGCTGGTGAGTGGAACGATCACCCGGTCACTGGTCGAGGTGTTGAAGTCGCCAAGCACGATCAGCCGGCGGGCCGGTTCGGCACGTAGCCGCTCGGCGAGCCGGGCCACCGTCCGGTCCCGCAGCGCCGTGGCACCGGCGCGGGCCGAGCCCAGGTGTACGACGTACACCACCAACTCGCCGTCGGGGGTGTCGATCACCGCGCGCAGCGCCCGCGTCCAACTCAAGCCGGTGTCCACGCCCGAGGACTCGCTCACCGGGTAGCGGCTCCACAAGCCGACGGTGGAGATCGTGGTGGTGTGCGGGTGGCTGGCCCGCAGGGCGTCCTCGACCGCGGGACGGTCGCCGTCCGTCAACTCCTGCACGGCCACCAGGTCGGCGCCGGTCCCCGCGAGCCGGGCGACCGTGGCAGCCGGGTCCGGGTTACCGGCCATCAGGTTCTGGCTGACCACCCGCAGCCGCACCGGGCCGCCGTCGGCCGGCAGCCAGGCCGCCCCGACCAGAACGGTCCAGACGACGGCGGGCAGGGCGACCGCGGCGAGCCCCAGCCGTGACCGGCGCAGCAGCGCGGCGAAGGCCAGTGCGGGGACGGCCAGCCCCAGGTACGGCACTCCCGTGTCGACGAGGCTGCCGAGACCCCGCACGTTGGGGATCAGCCGATGGCCGGCGATCAGAGCGGCCAGCAGCACGGCGGTCAGGACGACCAGCCGACCTCGGGACCGGATCGACCGCGCCGCCACACCCCTCGTCGATCCGGCGGCCGGCGGCCCCCCGATCGCGTTCCTGCTTATGATCATCACCGCCGTTTCCGTAGATCCGATCGTGGATGGCCGTTACGCGACGGGACTCCTCGAACCTGGCCCGATCGGTCCGCAGACCGCCCGCCGCCCGACCCCGGTGGGGTGGGCCGAACGGACGAGCCGCCCGAATGGGGCGATCTGGCAGACGACCGATGGCGAAAAGTCACCTCGGCATCGCCATATCGGATCTTTCGCATATAGCGTTTACATCATTTTCATCGCGTTCGTCCTGCTTTATGCGATTTATTGGCCCTCCCGACCGCAGATTGTGCGGTATGCCACGCCCCGAGCTGCGGCAACTCCGCGATGACCTGCCTAGCCTCGGCGGGTGCACGGAAAGGACACAATCCCCCAAGACCTGCCCGACTCACCGGCGCGTACCCGCTCGATGGAGGCTGTATCCCCCGAACGTCGGATCCCTCGCCAGCGGCGGTTCGCTCCCCTGTTCGGCTCGACACCGGTGCGGATCGCCGTCGCCGCCTCGGTGACCTGTGGCCTGGGCTTCATCGCGGTACACGAGACACGCGCCGCGCTGGACACCCCTGACCCGCTCCCCGCCGCGGTGGTGGATCGGGCCGTCGCGGCCGAGCAGCAGCACGCCGGCCGCTCCGCCGAGCGGGCGCCGCTGCCCACCCCCACGGCCCCGGCCAGCCCCACGCCGAGCGCCAAGCCGAAGCCCACAGCGACCAAGCCGGCGAAACCGGCCCGGCCACGACCGGTGGCGGGACTCACCCAGGCGCAGATGGACAACGCCGCCACCATCGTGGCGGTCGGTCGCAAGCTCGGCGTCCCGCGGCAGGGCCTGGTCGTCGCGGTAGCCACCGCGATGCAGGAGAGCAACCTCTACAACCTGGCCAGCGACGTGCTGCCGGAGTCCCAGGACTACCCGAACCAGGGCTCCGGCGCCGACCACGATTCGGTCGGGTTGTTCCAGCAGCGGCCGAGCAGCGGCTGGGGCACCGTGGCCAACCTCATGCGACCCGCCTACGCGGCCCAGAAGTTCTACCAGGCGCTGCTCACGGTGGCCGGTTGGCAGTCGCTCAGCCTGAGCGGCGCCGCGCAGGCGGTGCAGGCGTCCGCCTTCCCGGACGCGTACGCCAAGCACGAGACACGGGCCCGCACGGTGGTCGACGCGCTGGTCTGAGTCACCGCGGGCGCGGTCCGCGGCGCCCACCCGATGCCCGCCGGTGTCCACCTCGGCCCTGGCCGGCCCGGACGTCCTCGACGGTCAACCCGCCTCGGCCACCCGGGTCGCCGGCACCGGCCCGCCCACCGGCTCCTCCGCCGGAATCCGGATGACCACGTTCCGGAGGATCTCGTCGGCCCGTTCCTCCCGCAGCCGCCGGGCGTACAGAGCGGCCTCGAAGTCCCGGCGAGCCTGCATCGCCTCCTCGTAGGCGCGGTCCCGCACCTGGCGAGCCTCCTCGTGCGCCGCGAGCAGGGCGTTGCGGGCCTGGGCCAGCAGGTCGGCGGCAGCCCGCTCCGCGGGCCCCGGTGACGTCCGGTGGACCGGCGGTGGCGCGCACCCGGCCGTCAGCAGGCCCCGCAACCGATAGATCTCGGCCTGGACGAGGCTCAACTCGGCGCGAACCGGATCGGCTGCCACCCGCTCCGCCGTGTGCGCGAGGCGGTCCCCCAGTTCGGCCAGTGACGAGGCGATTCGGTTCCGATCACGATCATGATCGACGGCGGAGAATTCCATCTGCGATGCCCCCCAGGCAGCCGGTTACCGTCTCCTCCGACATCCTGACCGGGCGCCCACGACGGCCGGGACCGTTCTGCGAAACTTGCTCGCTATTTGGCCGTTCGGCGGACCGGGACGGGCCGGTAGCCGCGAAGCGGTCACCACGGGCGGTCCGCACCCACGGCACCCACCGGCGCGTCCACCGGCCCGCCGATGATCAACGCTGGCGGGGCAGCACAACCACCCGACCGAAGAACTCGTCGATCCGCCGAACCACGTCGGTGAAGTCGTCGAGGCCGATCGGCTTGGTCACGTAGGCGTTCGCCTGGAGGCTGTAGCTGCTGAGGATGTCCGTGTCCGCGCTGGAGGTGGTGAGCACGACGATCGGGATCGTCCGCAGGTCGTCGTCCCCCTTGACCTGGCTGAGCACCTGGCGACCGTCCATCCGGGGCATGTTGAGGTCGAGCAGGATCATGTCCGGACGCTCGGCTCCCGGGTGCCGGCCCTCGCCGCGGAGGAACTCCATCGCCTCCTGACCGTCGCCCACCACGTCGATCTGCTTGTTGATCGCGGACTCTTCGAGTGCTTCCTCGATCATGAGGACGTCGCCGGGGTCGTCGTCGACCACCAGGATGCGGACCGGATTGGAAACACCTGCAGCCATCGCAACCTGCCTGCTTCTTCGGTTGGCCGCGGCCGACGACCGACCGCTGGCCGGCAATTTAACCGATCAGTGGTCCGGCAAAACCACGGGGTCGGCGATCTCCTCCGGCTGCTGATAGAGAAGGTCGGCGAGTCCGCTCACCCGCAACACCCGGTCCACCGTCCCACCGGCACCGGTCAGCCGCAGCCAGCCGCCCCGGGCGCGGGTCAGGTTGTCCCCCCGAACAAAGGCGGCCATCCCCGTCGAGTCGCAGAACTCCAGGTCGCTGAGGTCCACCAGCAGTCGCTGGGCCCCGGCCTGCACCACGTCCTCGATCACCGTGGTCAGCTCCGGCGCGGTGGCCATGTCCAACTCCCCGGTGAGCACGATCCGCGCGACCTCACCCGTCGGGGTGTGGGAGACGGAAAAGCTCATGGACTGATCCTTCGGTCAAGATTCGCACCGTCAACCGTTGCGGTGGCGCAAGCATACGCGCGTCCCGGGATACCGGCGCACCGGTGACCCGGGCGTTTCGGCGAAAGGGCGATGCGGTGGACCCGCCGACCGCCGCCGGTGGAACCCGTTCCGCCGGCGGCCCGGCCGACCGAGGCCGTCGGAACCTCGCGACGAAACGAGGATCAACTGGTCAACGCGGGTGCGGTCAGGGCAGCCTGACCAGCGCCGAGGAACCCGCGGGCCCGGGGAAAGTCGCGCAGTTCGTCGGCGAGATGGGCCAGCGTCCGGGCGACCGGTTCGCGCGGCACGCCACGGCTGGTCAGCACCTCGCCGAGCCAGTCGACGAACTCACCGAACAACGTCTGGTCGTCGACGTAGACGGCCGCGGCCAGGAAATCCACGATGTGCCCGAGATCCTCGACCGTCCGGTCGAGCTGCGGCCCGGAGTACTCCCGCGTCGCCGGAACGTGGTCCGTCAGGTCCGCGAGGGCGCTGTCGATCAGCTCGCCCCGGCGGCGGACCAGGCCGGCGTACTCGTCGTCGGCCAGGTGTGGCAACTCCACCTCGGACGCCTCGTCGAACAACGCCTCCCCGGTGAGCGCGGCGGCCGCGGACGTCGCGTCCGGCGCCCAGGCCACACCCAGGCGCGCCGCCCACCGGCCATCGGCGCCGAACCCCCGACCGCCGACGAGGATCGGTACGTCGGCCCGCCGGCACGCCTCGATCATGGCGTGCGCCTGGGGCAACCGCATGGGCAGCGCGCAGCCCAGCGCCACCGCGTGGGCGTCGTACCGGTGCAGGTACGAGACGAGATGCGCGGCGGGGACGCTGGCGCCCAGGAAGGTCACGTTCCAGCCCCGCAACCGCAGCACCTCGGCGACCAGCCGGACCGGCAGGGCGTGCCACTCCCCGTCCATGCACGCTACGACCACCCGACCGCGGTTGGGTCGCGGGCTGGCGTACGACGAGACGGCGGCCACCACCCGCTCGCTGATGTGGGTGGCGGCGTGTTCCTGGGCGACGCTCCACTCGTTGCGCTGCCACCACTGTCCGACCTGTGCCTGCGCCGGAGCGATCAGCTCCAGCAGCACCGCCTCGGCGGGCACCCCGGCGGCCAGCAGGCCGAGCGCGACGTCGGTGGCCCCGTACTCGTCGGCTTCGCCGAGACACCGGATCAGATCCGGATACGCCGCGGCGAGTGCGTCGGTGGAATCGCTCACGGAGCGTTCGTCTCCTGCCCGGCGAGGTCCGGGACGGCGTGTAGATGCCGCGCGCCGCCCGCCGGCGCGGCCCGGACCGCGAAGACGGCGATGTCGTCGTGGTCGCCGCCGCCCAGCCAGTCACAGGTCACCTGCTCGACCCGCTCGGCCAGCGCCGGCGCCGGCATCGTATGGCAACCGGTCAGGACGTGCGCAAGCCGGTCACTGCCGTACTGCTCGTCGCCGTGCCGGCCGCCGCGCGCCTCGGTCACCCCATCGCTGTAGAGCACGCAACTCTCCCCGGGGGCGAGCCGGACGGTCTCCTGCCCGATGTGCGGATCGGGCACCACCCCGATCAGCATGCCGCCCAGCTCGACGGTCTCGACCGAGCCGTCGGCCCGCAGCAGCAACGGGGGAAGGTGCCCACCGCCGGCCATGGTGAGGGTCAACCCGCCGTCCCGGTGCGGCGTCGCCATACCGAGCACGATCGTGGCGAACCGGCCCTGGCCGTTGGCCCGCGCGGTCTCCAGCACGGCGTCGTTGAGCAGGTACAGCAGGCGTCGGGGATCGGTCTCGACCCGGCGCAGCGCCTGCAACCCCTGCCGGAGCTGCCCGGTGAACACGGCCGCCTCGACTCCCTTGCCGGAGACGTCGCCGAGAAAGAACAACGAGCCACCGTCGGGCAACGGGTGGGTGCCGTAGAAGTCTCCACCGATGCGCAACGTGGCCTGCGACGGTCGGTACGCCGCCCCCCACTGCATCCCGGCCACCGGGGCTGGCGTGGCCGGCAACAGGCTACTCTGCAGCGTCTCGGCGATCTCGGCCTGCTCGCGGTAGAGCAGCGCCGCGGTGACAGCGGCGCCCGCCCGTGCCGCGAATCCGCGCAGCACGTCCACGTCGGCCGGCTCGAAGGGCCGGCTCACCGGCCGGGCCACGATCAGCGCGCCGGTGGGCGATCCGCTGCCGGGCAAAGGCACGATCCGGGCGGTGATGTCGTGTGGGCGTCCGGCCGGCAGCCAGCCGGCCTCGGCGAGTTGTTCGAGCAGCCAGTCCATCTCGTGCGGCTCGGTGCCGGCCAGCGCCGCCGCGACCACGGCCGGCAGTTCCCCGCCAGCCAGCCCGCCACCGTCGACGGCGGGGCGGTTCGGCCCGGGCTGGGCCCGCCACCACCGGTGCCGGCCACCCTGCGGGCTGAGCACCACGACCGCCACGTCGCCCAGCACCGGCACCGCCAGCCGGACGACCGCCCGTGCGGCCCGATCGATGTGCAGGGGATTGCCCAGCCGCTGGCTCGCGGTAGCGAGGAAGCCGGACCGGGAGCGCTCCGCGAGCAGCGCGTCGGCCCGGTGGACCGCGTCGGTGACGTCCTCGACGTACCAGGCCAGGTGCTCGGAGTCCAGGCGGAGCCGACGGGTCCGCAGTCGGCGGTCCCGGTGGGTGAACTCGGAGGGGTCGGCGGACCCGGCGGTCAGGCCGTCGATGCCGGCGGCGGTGAGCGGCCGGCCGACGACCAGGTCGGGCAACACACCGGCGGCGACCGCGCTGACGTACCGCACCACTCCGCCGGTGTCGCAGATGACCAGACCCTCGCGGAAGTGGTCGGCGGCGGCGGTCAGGTCGGGAGTAGGGGTGGCCGGCGCGGTGGGTCGGACGGGCGCCTTCGAGCTGGTCGGCACCCGCTGAGCGGCGGCTTCCGGCATCGAGCTCCTCCCGTCACCCGCGTCCCAGCCCCTGACGTCGGCGGAGTTCACCGGCTGAGCCCACTCCTTGTCGTCCTGCGCGTCCCCACGCCCCCATGCTGCCCTCGTCCGGGCGCCCCCGGCTGTCCACGTCCGAGCCAGCGTACGCCGATCCGCCGACATCGCCACCCGGCGCCGCCGGCCGCGCGCCCGATACCGACCGGGCACCGCGTCGGTGCCCGGTTCGCCGTCACACCATGCCACCCGCCGTGCCCGGTCGCCCCGCGGGCGGCATGGTGTGACGGGAGCCACCGGGTCGGCCCGTCGACGCCCGGAACGGGGTTGTTACGCTCTGCGCAACGGCTCGTGAACGTGGCGGGAGGAGGTGGTTGCCGTGCAGCGAGACGACGGCCCCGCCACTCCCCTGCGATTGACCGCGGACACCTCCGAGCCGACCTGTCCCGTCGTCCTGGTCGGCGGAGATCTGGATTTCCAGACGAGCGGCGGCCTCTGGGTCGAGCTGGAACGCCTCATCGAGACCGGGCCCGGGCGTCTGGTGATCGACACGACGGCGCTGCGGTTTGTGGACAGCACCGGGCTCTCCGTCATCGTCCGGGCCTGGCGGGCCTGCCAGGAGGCGGGCATCCTGCTGACGCTGCGAGGCGTCCCGGCGTTCCTGGAGAACATCCTGCGCATCACCGGGGTCGCCGAGTTGCTGGCGCGCCAACCGGCCCCACCCGACGGGTTGGACGCGAACCGCGTCCCCGCCGGATGATGGCGCACGCTGGTTTCCCGCACCCCGTCCACTGGGCACACTGAGACCATGCCCAGCGGACCGTTGCGCTTCGAGACCACCCGGCACGGCCGACAGTCGGTGACCATGCGGCTCGCCGGCGACCTCGACTTCGATACCGCCCCTGCGTTCGTCCGGGCCGCGAACCGGTTGCTGGCCGACGGCCACTGCCACCTCACGGTGGACCTGGCCGGAGTCGACATGTGCGACTCGTCCGGGCTCAGCGCGTTGATCGAGGTTCGCCGGTGCGCGGTGGCCAGCGGTGGAAGCATGTCACCGGTCAACGCCGGACCGGCGCTCGTCCGCCTCTTCGAGCGCACCGGCCTGGACCGGGTGTTCGCCCTCCCGGCGGCCGGTTCGGCCGTCGGGTAGGAGCCGACGTCGCCCGGATCAGCTCACCGTCACGTCGCGCTCACCGGCCGAGGGCGCTCCGCCGCCCCTATCGGGTCCACATCCGGCAGTGCGTCGCCGGGTTCGCCATCCCCGGGCGCGTGGAAGAGATAGCGGACGAACACCGCGTCGTCCTCGATGTCGTCGCCACCGGGCCACTGGCCCAGCACGTCGATCCCGATCACCTCGCGGCTGTCGTCCGCGCTGTCCTCCACCAGTGCCCAGATCGTCACCGGATAAGAACGGGTGACATCCGACGCGCCCCGCCACCGCGCGTACCAACCGGGCCGGGCGGGAACGATCTCGACGATCCGCTTCATGACGACCTACCTTCCGCCTGTGTCGGAAGCTTCCGGTCCAGCTCGATGATGCGGTGCGCCGGGATGAGCCATCCTCACCCCAGCCAGGTGATCCGAAGTCTCGTTTCGCCAGGTGTCCCGCGGGAATGCCGTTCCATGGGCAAGCAGATGGAGGGTGACAACCAACGGCGTCGGGCGCTGGCCAGGCGGGCCCGGCAGAGCGGCCGGCGGGCCAGCGAGGCGGATGCCACGCTCGGCGCCAGCAAACAACCCTCCCACCAACCGGACAAGCGGCGTTCCGGCCCCCGCCCGGCGGGCGCCCACAAGCCCGTCCCGGGGCGGCCGATGGAACCGTCGGCCGGCAGGCCCGCATCCCCCACGCCCGTCACCACCCGGCCGGCCCGACCGCCAGGATCCCGCGTGGAGACGATCGGCTACCGCACCCTGGTCGACGAGATCAGCCGACGAACCGGGGTGGAGTTCACCGACGCCCGATCGGTGGCGGAGGCCACGGTGGCCGTGTTGGCCCGGGCTCTCGCCGAGGGTGACCGGGAACGACTCCTCGACGCCCTACCGGCTGAATTGTCCGAGGACATCCGGATCGAGACGGTGGACCGACAGCGGGACGTGGCGGGCTTCGTCGCGGAGGTGGCCCGGCTCAGCCGCCGCACCACCGAGCGGGCCCGATACCAGGCGCAGGCGACCCTGACCGCCCTCGCCGACGCCCACGCTGGGCTGCTCGACTCGATCGACCTGCCGGTGGCCCTGCGCGAACTGGTCGGACCGCTGCCCACCGGCGGGGATCTGGTCGGTCCCTCCAGCGGCACCGCCGAGCTGGCCGCCGAGGACCTCGCCACCGCCCTGGCCCGGCTGCCGTACTGGTCGGTCGAGGACGGTGTGCTGTGCCGGACCATCGAGCTGCCGCCGGCGAACCTGGATCGGGTGCTCGACCGCCTGTCCCGGCTCAAGCCCGAGCTGGGCCGGGGCCCGAGCATCGGTCGTCCCACCCCGGACACCGCCGTGCTCACCGTGCGCACCGGCCGGGCCGAGGGCGTCACCGGCCTGGACGTCGACCTCGCGCACCGGGTGGACGACGCCGTCGAGGACGCGGGCGCCGGGCTGTCCTGACTGTCCCGTCGTCGGTCGCGGTCCGCCTCCGGCCGCCCAGTTGGCCGGCGAGTACGGGCCGGCGGGACCGGGTAGTCTCCGCCGGTGCCCCGACGCGGACTCCGGTCGGCCACCGTCGAGACGGTCCTGGCTCCCGACCCCCACCACCCCGCCGGCTGGACCCTGTTTGTCGACGGCGTCGAACAGTCCTATGTCGACCTCGACGACCCGCGGCGGCTGCGCTTCGACTACGTCCGACGGATGGCCTCGGTGCTGGACACCGCGGCACCGGTCGGCGTGCCCCTGCGCGCGCTGCATCTCGGCGGCGGCGCGCTGACCCTGCCACGCTACCTGGCGGCCACCCGTCCCGGCTCCGCGCAGCGGGTGGTGGACCGGGACGCCTCTCTCATGGATCTGGTCCGACGCGAACTGCCCCCGCCGCCAGGCGTGACGGTCGAGGTGGCGGACGCGCGGGAGGCGGTGGCCGCCGAACCGTCCGGCCGGTACGACCTGGTGCTGGTCGACGTGTACGAGGGCGCCCGGATGCCGGGCCACCTGACCACCGCCGAGTTCGCCGCCGAGGCGGCCCGGGCACTACGCCCGGACGGGCTCTATGCCGTGAACCTGACCGATCTGCCGCCCCTGGTCTTCTCCCGTGCCCAGGTGGCGACCCTGCGGTCGGTTTTCGCCGAGGTGTGCCTGATCGCGGCCGGCGGCATGCTGGGCGGCCGGCGGTACGGCAACGTCGTGCTGGCGGCGGCACGACGCCCGGGTCGGCTGCCGATCGCCCGGCTGGCGACGCGCGCGGCGCGGGATCCGGCCCCCGGTCGGGTGCTCGCCGGGGCCGCCCTGTCCGGGTTCGCGGCCGGGGCCCGCCCGGTGCACGACCCGACTTGACCCGGCCGACCCTGGCCCGGCCGCACCACCCCGGGTAGACCCGACCCGGTCCCGCCCAGCGGTTTCCGGTTCCGCCGGCCGGGTAGCCGGGCCGGGTGGACGGCCCCGGACCGGTGACCGGTGACGACCGGGCGACGGCCCGGCGCGTCATGATCGTCATTGGTCTGCTGCTCGCCACGGCGTTGACTCTCGCGCTGATCTGGGTGACCCGCCGGGTGCTGAGCTGGATCCTGGTGGCGGTGTTCTTCGCGGTGGCGGTGCATCCCGCCGTGAACTGGACCGAGCGACGCCTCGTCCGGTGGCGTTGGCTGGCCACCCTGCTCGTCTTCCTGGCCGTCTTCGTGCTGCTGGCCGCGCTGGCCGCGCTGGTCATCGCGCCGCTGGCCGGTGAGGCCAGCCAACTCAGCGAGCGGCTGCCACACCTGGCCCGCGAGGCGCGCGCCGGGCAGGGACCGATCGGCGGCCTGCTGGAGCGGCTGCACCTGCGGCAGTTCATCGACTCGCACGCCGAGCAGTTCCGCCAGTACGGTCAGCGGCTCCAGCAGTCGTCGCTGGGTGCCATCAAGGCGGCGATCACCACGCTGGCCGGCCTGATCACCATCGCGGTGCTGGCGTACCTCATGGTGTTGCAGGCGCCGCGGATCGTCAGCGGCGTCCTCTCCTTCGTCCCCGACCGGCAGGTGCCTCGGGTGCGCCGGATCGGTCACCAGTCCGCCCGGACCATCACCGGTTACATCAGCGGGAACCTCCTGATCAGCGTGATCTGCGGCGGGTTGACCTTCGCGGTGATGGCGGTGCTGGGTGTCCCGTACGCCGGGTTGCTGGCCGTGCTGGTCGCCGTCGCGGACCTGATCCCCCTGGTCGGCGCCACCATCGGCGCGGTCATCGCGGCCGGCGCGAGCTTCCTGCACTCCCCCGTCGCCGGCATCGTGGTGCTTGTCTTCTTCGTGGTCTACCAGCAGGTGGAGAACCACGTCCTGCAACCACTTATCTATTCCCGGATCGTCCGGCTCAGCCCGTTGACGGTGCTGATCAGTGTGCTGATCGCCGCCGACCTGGCCGGCATCGTGGGAGCGTTGCTGGCGATCCCCGCGGCGTCGATCATCGGCATTCTGGTTCGCGAGGCGCGCGGCCGGGCCGTGACCTGACGGGCCGGCGCGGGCCGAGGCGGACCGGCGCGGGCCGAGGCGGACCGGCGCGGGCCGAGGCGGACCGGCGCGGGCCGAGGCGGACCGGCGCGGGCCGAGGC
>NZ_JBHTDD010000028.1:0-87498 GCF_042666615.1 Plantactinospora sp. GCM10030261 | reverse complement strand
ATCACAAAGCACCCTGTTGAGTTCTCAAAGAACAACCACACACCACCAAGAACCACCACACAAGCAGCAGCCCCGATGAGGCATCTCAGTTGTCCGCCTTACGGTTTCCCGCTTGGCACTTCTCCGACGTTACTCGGCCGTTTTCGCCGTGTCAAACCGAGTTCATCCCGATTTGACCCGGCGGAGCCGAACTCCGCCAACCCCGATCCACCACGGACATGGCGATAGCCGTGGCCGATGATCGTAGGATTCGGCAGACCGGCCGCTGCGGATCGCTCCGCCGCTCGCCCGGCTCCCTGCCGACCGACAACCTTACCCGAGGCTCTCCGAACCGCCAAATCGAGCGATCTACCGCGTCGATCGGCCGCTGGAGCCCTCCGCTGGCTCGCGCCAGCCGACGGCTGTCGGCTGCCCTTCGTTGCCTGATCCGGCGCTGTTCACACCGGCTTGTCTCCGGCCCCTCGGGCACGGCAAAACCTACGCGCTCGGTCGATCAAGCGTCAAACCGAGCGGGCGCGTTCCCGGTCACACCCGGCCGCCGGCGGAGCCGGCCACGGGCGGAGCCGGCCACGGGCGGAGCCGGCCACGGGCGGAGCCGGCCACGGGCGGTGGGCCGGCCGGCCGACCGCGCTCACCGCGTGAGTTCGACCCCGGCGAACGTCCGCTTTCCCCGACGCAGGACCAGGAACCGACCATGCAGCAGCGCCTCCGGGGAGACGGTGGCCTCCACGTCGGAAACCCGCTCGTTGTTCACGTACGCGCCACCCTCGGTGATCGCCCGACGTGCCTCGTTGAGGCTGCCCACCAAACCGGTCTCCTTGAGCAGGCTGGCCACCGGCGGCAGGTCGGCAAGGCGTACCAGACCGGCCTCGGCGAGCGCGGCGCGCAGGGTGGCCGCGGACAGTTCGTCAAGCGAACCCCGCCCGAACAAAGCCTGGCTGGCCGCGACCGCCTCGCGCGCCTCCTGCTCGCCGTGCACCAGCGCCGTCAACTCCTCGGCGAGCGCCCGCTGGGCGAGCCGGGCCGCCGGCCGCTCGATCGTCGCCCGCTCCAACTCCTCGATCTCCGCCCGGGACCGGAAGCTGAAGTACCGCAGGTAGCGGCCGGCGTCCCGATCGTCCGCATTGATCCAGAACTGGTAGAAGGCGTACGGGCTGGTCATCGCCGGGTCGAGCCAGACCGTCCCGCCCTCCGTCTTGCCGAACTTGGTCCCGTCGGCCTTCGTCACCAGCGGTGTGACGAAGGCCTGCACCGGACCCGCCCCGCGCCGCCGCACGTAGTCCACCCCGGCGGTGATGTTGCCCCACTGGTCGGAACCGCCGAACTGAAGGACGCACCCCTCGCGCCGGTGCAGCTCGAAGTAGTCGTTGGCCTGGATGAGCTGGTAACTGAACTCGGTGAAGCTGATGCCGCTCTCCAACCGGGCCTTCACCACCTCGCGGGCCAGCATCCGGTTTACCGGGAAGTGCTTCCCGACGTCGCGGAGAAACTCCACCACCGACAGCTCACCGGTCCAGTCCAGGTTGTTCACCAGCTTGGCCGCGTTGACCCCGGTGTACGAGACGAAGGGCGCCAACTGGTCCCGGATCCGCTCCACCCAACCGGCCACCACCTCGGGCGCGTTCATGCTCCGCTCCCCGGCCTCCTTCGGATCACCGATCTGCCCGGTGGCGCCGCCGACCAGCAGCAGCGGCCGATGCCCGGCCCGCTGGAGGCGGCGGGCGGTGAGCACCTGCACCAGGCTGCCGACGTGCAGGCTCGCGGCGGTCGGGTCGAAACCGACATAGAACGTGACCGGGTCGCCGGCCAGCAGCCGGCCGAGTTCATCGGGGTCGGTGGAGTCGTAGATCAGACCCCGCCAGCGGAGGTCATCGAGCAGCCCAGCGTCGACGGCCGGCGCTTGCGAGGAAAGGGCACTGTCGGTCACGGTTGGCATTCTCCCCCATCGCCAGGCCACGCCCGTACCCGGTTTCGGGTGCCGGGTGGCTACGCTGACCGCCGGAAGATCGACCTAGGGAGGATCCGTCGTGCGGGAGCCGGAGATGACCGGCGGTTTCGTCGCGTTGCTGGGCCTGGAATTCGAGGAGACCACCCCGGACCGGGTCGTCGTGCACTGGCAGGTCCGGCCGGAGCTGCACCAGCCGTACGGCATCCTGCACGGCGGCGTGCACGCCTCGGTGGTGGAGACGGCAGCCAGCTTCGGGGCCGCGCTGTGGTACGGCGACAAGGGCGTCGTGGTCGGGGTGAGCAACCAGACCGACTTTCTCCGCGCCGTCCGCGACGGAAAACTCACCGCCGTCGCCACGCCGATCCACCGCGGGCGCACCCAGCAGTTGTGGCAGGTGGAGATCACCGACGACACCACCCGACTGGTGGCCCGCGGCCAGGTCCGTCTCCAGAACGTCCCGTCGGACCCGCCGCTCGGCGGCTGACCGATGCAGGATCTCCTGGTCAACCTCGCGTCGAGCGTACTGGCCGGGGTGGCCGTCTGGACCGGTCAGCGGATGCTCCGCTACCACCGGCGGGCCCGGATGCGGGCCTTCTTCGGCATCCGGCCGCAAGCGGTGTGCCTGCTGCTGCTCGCGCGACACTTCTCGTCCCGGAACCCGCTGAGCGTGCACCGGCAGGATGTCGCCGCCGCGGTCGAGGTGGCGTCGATCATCAACGACTGCGGCGGTCGGGCCGACCTGTCCCTCGCCGACACCGATCCGCACCGGGTCGGGCAACTCGCCGAGTTCTGCGTCGGCGGACCGAGCGCCAACCCGCGCACCGCGGCCCACCTGCGGGCGCTCCTGCCAGGAGTCAGCTTCGGAACCGGCCCCGGCCCCGGCCAGATCGAGGTCGGTGGCCAGACCTACCACCGCGACCGCGGGGTGGCCGACTACGCGCTGATCGCCCGGGTGGCCGGCCCAGCCGGCGGGCGCCCGGTCTTCCTGATCGTCGGCCAGACCGCGCTGGCGAACCTCGCGGCCGCCCGGCTGCTGGCCCGCGACCACCGGCAACTCGCCCGCCGGTACGGCACGGACCGCGACTTCTGCCTCGTGCTACGGGTGGTCGAGCCGGACAGTTACGGCCCGGACTACACCGAGATCGTCGCGGACGTCTCGGCGGCCGCGCGCCGCCCCGTGCTCCCTCCGGCGCCTGCTCCGCCGGCCGGCCCGGCAGGCACCGGCCCGGCGGCCATCGACCCAGCAACCAACCCGACGGACCCGGCAGCCACCGGCCCGGTCGACCCAGCCAGCGGCCCGGCCGAGCCGCCACCGGAGCGGACCGACCCGCCGGATTAGTCACGACCGGCTACCGCTCCGATCCGGCGGCGTCGAGGGTCCGGTCCTCCGCGCGCTTCTCGACGGGGCGCACCCGCACCCGGGATATGGCGTGCCGGCTCACCTCCGCGACCTCCATCGACCAGTCGTCGATGGTGACCGCCTCGCCGGGTTCCGTGGGGATCCGACCCAGCACCGCGAGGATCAGGCCGGCCACGGTGGTGTAGTCCCCCTCCGGCCGACCGGGCACCTCGACGCCTATGTCGGTCAGGTCGTGCACCGGGAACGTTCCCGGCAGCAGCAGCACACCGTCCGGTTCGGCGCGAACCCCGCGAACATCCCGGTCGGTCTCGTCGTAGATCTCGCCGACGATCTCCTCGAGCACGTCCTCCAGGGTCACAATCCCGTCGACGGATCCACGCTCGTCCACCACCAGCGCGATGTGCTGCCGTTCCGCCTTGAACTGGCGCAGCGCCTCCACCACCGGCAGCGAGTCGGGCAACAGCATCGGCGGCCGGGCGACATCGTCGATCGGCCGGTCGTCCGGTACGCCGACCAGGTCACGCAGGTGGACCACGCCCACCGCGTCGTCCAGCATGCCGTGCCGCACCACCGGTGCCCGGGAGTTGCCGGACGCGGCCAGCACGATCCGGGCGGCCTCGGCGGACGTCCCGCTGTCCAGGCAGAAGACCTCGAGCCGGGGTACGAGCACGGCTCGCAACTGCCGGTCGGCGATCTCCACGGCACCGGCGATGATCGTCTGCTGTTCGACGGTCAGGCCATGATGCCCGGACACGATCTCCCGCAGTTCGTCCGGGCTGATCTCGTCCTTCTGCTGCCCCGGGTCGACGCCGAAGATCCGCACCACCAGGTCGGTGGTCTTGCCCAGCAACCACACCGCGGGTCGGGTCAGGCTGGCCAGCATGTCCAGCGGCCGGGCCACCACCAGCGCCCACCGCTCGGCGCGCTGCATGGCGATCCGCTTGGGCGCCAGCTCACCGAAGACCAGGGTCACGTAGGTCAGCACCAGCGTGACCAACACCACGGCGGCCGGTTGGGCCGCCCCGCCGAGGAAGCCGAGCAGCGGCACCAGCGGCCGAGCCAGTGACACCGCCGCGGCGGCCGAGGCGAGGAAGCCGGCGAGGGTGATCCCGATCTGGATGGTGGCGAGGAACCGGTTCGGGTCCTTCGCGAGCCGGGCCAGCACCCGGCCGGCGCGGCTCGTCCGTTCCAGCCGCTGGAGTTGGCTCTCCCGCAACGAGACCAGGGCCATTTCGCTGCCGGCGAAGGCCGCGTTGGCGATCACCAGAACGCCGACCAGGGCCAGCTGCATCCATGTCTGCACCGCTGTCGTCTCCTCATCCCACCCGGTCGTCGTCGCTCGCGGCGGGCACCCGGGCCGTAGCCTGCCATTGCCCAGCCGGCGCCGGCGCGAATCCACCGGTCCACGAACGGTACGCGGGGTAGAACGACCGCGGACAACCGACGCGCAGGTCAGCGGACGGCGCCGCCCCGGGTCGTACGATGAAACAGCCCCACCCACCGCAGGAGAGCTTGATGATTCGGACCTTCACCGCGGCCGTACACCAGGAGGAAGACTGGTATGTCGCCCGGTGTCTGGAGTTGGATGTCGCCAGCCAAGGGCTCACGCTGGACGAGGCACTCGCCAACCTCCGCGAGGCGGTTGAGGCGTACCTCGACGAGGTGAGTCAACCGACCATCGAGGCGACACCGCTCGTGACCTCCTTTCAGGTTGGCAGAGCCGCGTGAGCCCTGCGTTAGCCGATCTGCCGCTCCGCAAGGTGGTGGTCGTGCCGCAGCACGGCACCATCAAACGGGCACGCTCGCCTCGATCATTCGCCAGGCCGGACTGACGCCGACGGAGGTCCTGGGGTTTCTGGGGCGGTGAACATAGGTCAGCGTGGGCGGCTGGCCGGCGTTACCCGGGACCTGGTTCGGGGGACGTGCCGGCGGTAGGCGCTGACCGTCGGGTCCCCGGTGATCCAGAACCGCCACGGCACGTCGTGCGCGGCGGCCACGCCCACCCGCGGCCCGGCGGACACCGAGGCCGGCGGCACCGGCCGGGCGGGCGGCGTCAGCAGCAACGGGCCGCTGCCGTCCACCATCGACGTTCCGTTCGCCTCGGCGCCGACGCCGAGCGCCATGCCGAGCCGCGCGGGGCCGCGGGCCAGGTCCCGGTCCCGGACGCCGCCACGCCGTTCCCGGGCCAGGGCCAGGCCATCGACCACCTCGCCGGCCCGCATGAGCACCGCCGCCGCCTCACCGTCCGCCCCACAGACGATGTTGAAGCACCAGTGGGCACCGAACACGAAGTAGGCGTACGCGGTGCCGGCGGGTCCGAACATCACGCCGGTACGCGGCGTCGGGCCGCGATGCGCGTGCGACGCCGGGTCCGCGCCGGTGCCGGCGTACGCCTCCAGCTCGGTCAGCCGGATGCGTACGCCGTTGGCGGTGACCTCCCAGCCGAGCAGTGACCGGGCGGTGTCCGGGATCCGCGCGGCGGGCGCGGTGAGCCACGAGTAGTCCACGACACCAGCAAACCCGCTCGGCGCCGGGCACGCAAAACGGACGCGTCGGACGGCTCCCTCGATGATGCAACGTGCCGACCCCCGGACGCCGTCATGGGGGACGTGAGAATTCATGACGGCGGAAACCGCGCGACGACGGCCTCGCGGGCAACAGGTGGCCGGCGGCGGGCGCCGCGCTGGGCCCGGATCGTCGTGGCCATCGGCGCCGTCCTGACGACGGGCAGCGGCGCGGCGTTGGTCGCCACCGAGGTGCTCATCGATCGGGCCACCGCGAACATCGCCCAGGTCACGCTGCTCGACGAGGGTCCGACACAACGGGTTGCCCGCACCATCGACGGCCCGATCAACCTCCTGCTGGTCGGCATCGACGTGCGGCCCGGCTGGAGTGCCGGTGCGCGGGCGGACACGATCCTGATAGCGCACATCCCGGCCACCCACGACCAGGCCTACCTGATCTCGATCCCGCGCGACTGGCGGGTGCCCATCCCCACTGACGGGAGCGGCCACGGCGGCGGAACCGGAAAGATCAACGAAGCTTTCGGCGCGGGTTACCAGGGCGCCGGGACCGAACTGGAGAAACGGGCCCGAGGCTTCAAGCTGCTGTCGAAGACCCTGAAGGCGCAGACCGGGATCGTCTTCAACGGCGCCGCCCTCATCGACTTCCAGGGCTTCCAGGCGGTGGTCCGCGAGTTGGGCGGGGTCGACATGTGCGTCGACCAACGGGCCAGTTCGATCCACCTGGCCCGGGACCGCACCGGCAAGCTGGTGCGCGTCTCGTTCAACGAACGGACGAAGAAGGTGTACAACGTTCCGGCCGGGGCCCGCGTCGTCGTGCACGAGAAGGGCTGCCGGTCCATGCCCGCCGAACTCGCCCTCGACTACGCCCGCATCCGGTACGGCCTGCCGAACACCGACTACGACCGGCAGCGCCACCAACAACAGCTGATCAAGGCGATGGTCAGGAAGGCCACCAGCGCCGGGGTGGTCACCGATCTCGGCAAGCTGGACCGGGTGATCAAGGCGGCCGGCCGGGCCTTCATCCTCGACACCCAGGGCGTGCCTGTCGACGACTTCCTGTTCACGCTGCGCGGGGTGGCGGCCAAGGACCAGATCGTGCTCAGGACCAACCGGGGCACCTACAACCCGACGACGATCAATGGCGTGTCGTACGAGCTGATGAGCGCCGAGTCGATGGCGATGCTGCACGCGGTCCGCGACGGCACCCTGGCCGGGTACGTGGCCGCCCATCCCGAGGTCCGCCATCGCGAGACGGCAGCGGCCACGTCGTGACGCACGGCGTCGCGATCCGGCCCGTCCCCGTCACCCCGCCCGACGCCGTCGGCGCACCAGGCGCTGGCGGACCAGCAGCGGCACCGCGACGGATCCGGCCAGCGCCAACCCGATGACGCCGGTGCGCGGACCCCAGGAGACACCGCCGGACCCGGGGGCCGCGTCCGCTCCGGCCACGGCGGACGGGGCGGCGGTGCCAGTCGTCGGAGTGGGCTGGGCGGGCGTCACCAGCTCCCCGACCCGGGCGTCCCGTGGCGTGCCGAACCCCCAGTCGAGCAGCGTCGCCGCCTGTTCCCAGCCGCGCTGCGGGGCCGCCTCGGCACCGACCAGGGTGACCACCAGCCGGCGACCGTCGCGTTCGGCGGCGCCGACGAACGTGTGTCGAGCCAGGTCGGTGTAGCCGGTCTTGCCGCCCAGCGCCCCCGGATAGCGGAACAGCAACTGGTTGTCGTTGGTGATCCGGAAGCCCTTCGGGGAGCGGGGCGGCGCCGCCGGAATGTCGGCGGTGCGGGTGGCCACGTACCGGCGGAAGTCTTCCCGAGCGAAGCAGCCCCGGGCGATCAATGCCAGGTCGTAGGCGCTGGTGAACTGGCCCGGTCCGTCCAATCCGGACGGTGTGACGGCGTGCGTCTGGTACGCGCCGAGCCGGCGTGCCTCCGCGTTCATCGCGGCCAGCCCGCCGGGCAGCCCGTCGGCACCGCCGCCGATCCGGGCCAGGACGTTCGCCGCGTCGTTGCCCGAGTTGAGCAGCAACCCCAGCCACAGCGTCTCGACGGTGTACCGGCCGCCCGCCACCAGACCGACCGCCGAGCTGCCCGGCTCGAACGCCATGTCGTCGGCCGTCACCTCGACCACCCGGGTGGGGTCTAGTTTGGACAACATCGTCTCGATCAGCAGCAGCTTCTGCACGCTCGCCGGAGTCGCGTACTGGTGCGGGTCGCAGCCGCCCACGACGGCGCCGCTGTCCAGGTCGGCGACCAGCCAGGAGGTGGCGCTGACCGGCGGCGGACCGGCGGCGCCGGCCGGGGTGGCGAGCCCGGGGGTGGCCAGCGCCGCGCCGCCGACCGCCCGGTCGGCGGGATTGTCCGGCGGCGGGACGGCCCGGGGCGGCCGGGCCACCGCTGGCCGCGGCTGCGGACAGGGTACGGCCGGCGTGGTGGGCACAGTGGAGGTCTTCCGCCCGGACTGTCCAGCTTGCCGGTCGGCGTACCCGACCGGGTCCACCCGCACCGACTGTCCAGACTGTTCGGAGTGTCCGTACGCCGGCACCGGTACGCCGAGCAGTCCGCCGGCGACCAGTGCGACGGCAACCCGTCGCATCCCCCGCATGGGCCGACCATAGGACACCCGGACCGCGCCCCGGGCCGAGACGTGACAGCCGCCCCGGCGCCACGTACCGCCTCGCGAGGCATCGACCGGGACGCGCCGTACCCGATGCTTGGGGCCGGCGTCCGGCGTCGCCCGTGGCCTACCGGATGTGCCCGCCGTGGAGGTCCGTGCCGCGCGCACCCGACCGGCGGCCGGTGTCCGCTTCGCGGCGTCCGCTCAGCGCGGCACCACCGACTCGGCCGCCCAGGACCGCCAGCCGCGCAGGGCCTCGGCCGCCAAGGCGAGTTGGTCGGCAACCGGCCCCGGCCCGGTCGAGCCGGGCGTGATCCGGGCGGCCAGCGCCGACCGCACCGACAACACCCCGCGTACGTCGGGGTCCAGGTGCTCGCTGACCAGCCGGAGATCGTCGTCGGAGACCTCGTCCAGGGCACAGTCGCGGGCCGCGCAGAGCGCCACCAGCCGACCGGTGATCTCGTGCGCGTCGCGGAACGGCACACCCTTGCGGACCAGCCAGTCAGCCACCTCGGTGGCCAGCGAGAAACCCACCGGCGCCGCCGCGACCAGCCGGTCCACCCGGACCGTCATCGTGGAGATCATCCCGGCCAGCGCCGGCAGCAGCAGTTCCAGCGTGTCCACCGCGTCGAACGCCGGCTCCTTGTCCTCCTGCATGTCCCGGTCGTACGTCAACGGCAGGCCCTTGAGCATGGTGAGCACGTTCATCAGGCCACCCACCAGCCGACCCGACTTGCCCCGGGCCAGCTCGGCGATGTCCGCGTTCTTCTTCTGCGGCATGATCGACGATCCGGTGGCGAACGAGTCGTCCAGTTCGACCCAGCCGAACTCGTGCGACGTCCAGAGCACCACCTCCTCGCCGAGCCGGGACAGGTGCACGCCGACCAGGGCCGTGACGAACAGGAACTCCGCCACGAAGTCCCGGTCGGCGACCGCGTCCATCGAGTTGGCGAACGACTCCCGGAAGCCCAGCTCCTTGGCCACCGCCCCCGGATCCAGCGGCAGGCCCGACCCGGCGAGCGCCCCGGCGCCGAGCGGGCTCACCGCCGTCCGGTGGTCCCAGTCCCGCAGCCGCTCCAGATCCCGCAGCAGCGGCTGGACGTGGGCCAGCAGCCAGTGCCCGAAGGTGACCGGCTGCGCGTGCTGCACATGCGTCATCCCGGGCGCCGGCGTCTCCACGTGCGCGCCCGCCTGGTCCACAAGCGCCTCGGCCAGTTCCACCAGCCGGGCGGCCACGCCACGGGCGTGGTCCCGCAGATAGAGCCGCAGGTCGGTGGCGACCTGGTCGTTGCGGGACCGGCCGGCACGCAGCTTGCCGCCGAGGGCGCCCAGGCGTTCCAGCAGACCACGCTCCAGCGCCGTGTGCACGTCCTCGTCGTCCACGGTCGGGCGGAACGCCCCGGAGGCGCAGGCCGCCTCCAGGTCGTCCAGCGCCGCCAGGATCCGACCCAGTTCGTCCGGATCGAGCAGCCCGGCCCGGGCCAGCACCCGGGCGTGCGCCCGGGAGCCGGCGATGTCGTACGGCGCCAGCCGCCAGTCGAACTGGACACTCACCGAGAGCCGGGCCAGGGCCTCCGCCGGGCCACCGGCGAACCGACCGCCCCACAGGCTGGTCCGGTTGGTCGCGGCACTGTTCTCCGTCAGGCTCTTGTCGTCCACCCCACCTATTCTGGCGCTCACGATTCCAGCCGCGCGTCCCGGGCCGCGGCCATCTTGCTGGGCAGGCCCCACAGCTGCACGAAGCCCTTGGCGAGAGACTGGTCGAAGGTGTCCCCGGTGTCGTAGGTCGCCATCCCGAAGTCGTACAGGCTCGCCTCGGACCGCCGGCCGGTAACGGTGGCCCGACCGCCGTGCAGGGTGAGCCGCACCTCCCCGCTGACGTACCGCTGGGTGTCCGCGATGAACGCGTCAAGCGCGTTCTTCAACGGCGAGAACCACAACCCGTCATAGACCAGCTCACCCCAGCGCTGGTCCACGCCCCGCTTGAACCGCGCGGCGTCCCGCTCCACCGTCACCGCCTCCAGCTCCTGGTGGGCGGTGATCAGGGCGATCGCGCCAGGCGCCTCGTACACCTCGCGGCTCTTGATGCCGACCAGCCGGTCCTCCACCATGTCGAGCCGACCGACGCCCTGCGCACCGGCCCGCCGGTTGAGTTCCGCGACCGCCTGGTACGGGGTGACCGTCTCCCCGTCGACCGCCACCGGCACCCCGCTGTCGAAGGTGACGACCACCTCGTCAGGGTCGCGTTCGGCCGCCGGGTCGGCGGTGTACGCGTACAGCTCCTCGGTCGGCGGGTTCCAGATGTCCTCCAGGAACCCGGTCTCCACCGCCCGGCCCCACAGGTTCTGGTCGATCGAGTACGGCGACTTGGTCGTCACGTCGATCGGCAGACCCTTCTCCTCGGCGAACGCGATCGCCTTGTCCCGGCTCCAGGCGTAGTCCCGGGCCGGGGCGATCACCCGCAGATCGGGAGCGAGCGCCGCCAGCCCGGCCTCGAACCGCACCTGGTCGTTGCCCTTGCCGGTGCACCCGTGCGACACGATGGTGCCGCCGTAGGCCCGGGCGGCGGCTACCAGATGCTTCACGATCAGCGGCCGGGACAGCGCCGACACCAGCGGGTAGCGGTCCATGTAGAGCGCGTTCGCCCGGATCGCCGGCAGGCAGTAGTCCGCCGCGAACTCCTCGCGCCCGTCCACCACCACCGACTCCGCGGCGCCGCAGTCCAGGGCACGCTGCCGGATGACCTCCAGATCCTCGCCGCCCTGGCCGACGTCGATCGCCACCGCGATCACCTCGGCGCCGGTCTGCTCGGCCAGGTAGGGAATGGCGACCGAGGTGTCCAAACCCCCGGAGTACGCCAGCACGACCCGCTCGCTCATGATGTGGTGCTCCCTTCGACAATGTCCTCGCGGGCGGCCCAGGCGGAGAGCTTCTCCGCAAGCGCCGCGCCGCCGACGGCCTCGCGGGCCACGACGAAAATGGTGTCGTCGCCGGCGATGGTGCCGACGACCTCCGGTAGCCCCGCCCGGTCCAACGCGCTGGCCAGGAACTGCGCCGCGCCCGGTGGGGTACGCAACACGGCCGTGTTGCCGCTGGCGTCCGTCTCGGTGAGCAGCTCGCGCAGCAGCCGGATCAGCCGGGCCGGCGCCGACTCGGCGTCGCGCAGCGGCCGCTGCCCGTCCTCGGGGATCAGGTACACCGGCCGGCCGTCGCCGCCGCGGACCGTCACCGCGCCGAGTTCCTTCAGATCCCGGGACAGGGTGGCCTGGGTGACCTGCACGCCGTCCCCGGAGAGCAGGTCGACCAGCTCGGACTGGGAGTGGATCGCCTTGTCCCGGATCAGCTCGACGATCCGGGCATGCCGGGCCGCCCGGGTCAACGGGCCGGTCACGCCGACACCTCGCCACGCCGCTGCGACCGGGACGCCTCCAGCAGCCAGACCAGCAGCGCCTTCTGCGCGTGCAACCGGTTCTCCGCCTGGTCGAACACCGCGCTGTGCGGCCCGTCGAGCACCTCGTCGGTGATCTCCTCGCCACGGTGCGCCGGCAGGCAGTGCAGCACGATCGCGTCCGGCGCCGCCACCGCGAGCAGGTCCTTGTTCACCTGGTACGGCAGGAACGGGGTGACCCGGTCCCGCCCGTCACCCTCCTGGTTCATCGAGGTCCACGTGTCGGTCGCGACGGCGTGCGCGCCGTCGGCCGCCTCGATCGGGTCGCGGAGCACCTCGACCGAGCCACCGGTCCACGCGGCGATCTCGGCGGCCCGGGCCACCACCACGGGCGACGGGTCGTACCCGGACGGCCCCGCCACCCGGACATGCATGCCGGCGGTCGCCCCGGCGAGCAGATAGGAGTGCGCCATGTTGTTGGCCGCGTCCCCCAGGTAGGTGAGGATCCGGCCGGCGGTGTCACCGCACCGCTCCCGCACCGTGAGCAGATCGGCCAGCAGTTGGCACGGGTGGTAGCCGTCGGTGAGCCCGTTGATCACCGGCACGGTCGCACCGGCGGCCAGTTCGGCGATCCGGTCGTCGGCGTGGGTGCGCAGCACGATCGCGGTGACGTAGCGGGACAGCACCCGCCCGGCGTCGGCCAGCGACTCACCCCGACCGAAGTGGGTGACCTGGGTGTCCACCACCACCGGATGACCGCCCAGTTCGGTGATTCCGACGTCGAACGAGGTGCGGGTACGCAGGCTGGGCTTGTCGAACAGCACGGCGACCGACCGCGGCCCGGCCAGCGGCTGGAAGCCGAACCGGTCGGCCTTCATCCGGCCGGCCAGGTCGAGCACCTCGGCCTGCTCGGCCGGGCTGAGGTCGTCGTCGCGGAGCAGGTGGCGGATCATGCGGAAAGCTCCTGCCCGGTCGGCTCGGTGTCGGCGGTGCCTCCGGCGACGTCGGGGTCGGCCGCTCCGGCGGTGCTGTCGTCAGCGGGGGACGCCGCGTCCAGCGCGGCCGGCAACGCCGCCAGGAAGGCGTCCACCTGCTCGGCGGCGAGGATCAGCGGCGGAGCCAACCGCAGCGCGGCCGGCTGCACGGGGTTCACCAGGAATCCGGCGTCCCGCAGCGCGCCAGCGACCGCACCGGCCACCGGCGCGGTGAGCACCACGCCGATCAGCAGGCCGGCACCGCGTACCTGGTCGACAAGCGGATGCCGCAGCGCCTCGATTCCCCGCCGCAGCCGTTCACCGACCCGCTTGACGTGGTCGAGCAGGCCCTCCCCCGCGATGGTGGACACGACCGCGAGGGCCGCCGCGCAGCTCACCGGATTGCCGCCGAAGGTGGTGCCGTGCAGGCCCGGACCGAAGAGTCCGGCCGCCGGGCCGAACGCCAGGCAGGCACCGATCGGCAGGCCGCCGCCCAGTCCCTTGGCCAGGGTGACTATGTCCGGGGAGATCCCGTCGGCCTGGTGGGCGAACCAGTACCCGGTCCGTCCGATACCGGTCTGCACCTCGTCCAGCGCCAGCAGTGCGCCGTGCCGAGCGGTGATCTCCCGGGCCGCGGCGAGGTAACCGGGCGGCGGGACGACCACCCCGTTCTCACCCTGGATCGGCTCCAGGATCACCATGGCGGTGTCGCCGGTCACCGCGGCGTCGAGGGCGGCCACATCGCCGTACGGCACATGGGTGACCTCGCCCGGCAGCGGCCGGAACGGATCGGCCTTGGTCGGCTGACCGGTAAGCGCCAAGGCTCCCATCGTCCGGCCGTGGAACCCGCCATGGGTGGCCACCAGGCCGGTCCGCCCGGTGAGCCGGGACAGCTTGATCGCGGCCTCGTTGGCCTCGGCACCGGAGTTGGCGAAGAACACCCGGCCCGTCCGACCGGCCAGGGCGAGCAGCAACTCGGCGAGGGCCACCGGCGGTTCGGCGACATACAGATTCGACACGTGACCGAGGGTGGCGACCTGGCGCGACACGGCGGACACCACCGCCGGGTGGGCGTGCCCCAGGGCGTTCACGGCGATCCCGCCGAGCAGGTCGAGATACTCCCGACCGGAGTCGTCCACCACCACCGCGCCGTCGCCGCGGACCAGGGCCAGCGGCGGTGTCCCGTAGTTGTCCATCATGGCCTGTGACCAGCGGTCGACCAGCTCACTCACCGTTCCACCATCCGTTCGCGACTGGCGCTGGGGCACGTCTCGCAAACCCGGCTCACTCCTCGCGCTCTCCGAGCCACCATCCGTTCGCGACTGCGGGGCTCGCAAACCCGGCTCACTCCTCGCGCTCTCACTGACGCACCATCGTTCCGAATCCCTCCGAGGTGAAGACCTCGAGCAACGTCGAGTGGGCGACCCGGCCGTCGACCACGTGCGCGGCCGGCACCCCGCCACGCACCGCGCGTAGGCACGCCTCCATCTTGGGCACCATCCCGGCCGCCAACCGCGGCAGCAGGCCGGCCAACTCGTCCGCGGTGATCTCGGAGACCAGGCTGTCGGTGTCCGGCCAGTCGGCGTACAGGCCGGACACATCGGTCAGCACCACAAGCTTGCGGGCCCCGAGCGCGACGGCGAGCGCGGCCGCCGCGGTGTCCGCGTTCACGTTGTGCAGCACGCCGTCGGCGTCCGGAGCCACGGTGGAGATGACCGGGATCCGGCCCGCGCAAATCAGATCGGCGACCGCCGAGGCGTCGACCTCCGCCACGTCACCGACCTGGCCCACGTCGACCGGTTCCCCGTCCACGATGGCCGGCCGGCGGCGAGCGGTGAACAGCCGGGCGTCCTCACCAGACAGCCCGACCGCGAACGGGCCGTGCTCGTTGACCATCCCGACCAGCTCCCGACCGACCTGACCGACCAGCACCATCCGCACCACGTCCATCGCCTCCGGCGTGGTGACCCGCAGGCCGCCCCGGAACTCGGAGGCGATGCCCAGCCGGTCCAGCATCGCGCTGACCTGCGGGCCGCCCCCGTGCACCACAACCGGGCGCAGGCCCGCGTACCGCAGGAACACCATGTCGGCGGCGAACGCACGCCGCAGCTCGGGGTCGGTCATCGCGTGGCCGCCATACTTGACGACGACGGTCGAGCCGGCGAACCGGGCCAGCCACGGCAGTGCCTCGATGAGGGTCGCCGCCTTCGCCTGGGCCCGGGTCAGGTCGCGGGAGAGCACCGTCTCGCTCATGTCGAGTACGCCGAGTTCTCGTGGACGTACCCGTGCGACAGGTCGTTGGTCCAGACGGTGGCGGCGGCATCACCGGCGTGCAGGTCGACGCGGATCGTGACATGGCGTCCGGTGAGGTCGACCTTGCTCCGGTCCTCGGCCGCGGCGCCGGCCCGGCAGACCAGCACCCCGTTGACCGCCACGTCGATCCCGTCCGGCTCGAACGTCGCGCCAGTGGTGCCGACCGCGGCCAGGATCCGGCCCCAGTTCGGGTCGTTGCCGAACAGCGCCGTCTTGACCAGGTTGTTGCGGGCGACCGCCCGACCCACCTCGACCGCGTCGTCCTCGTCGGCCGCGCCGACCACGTCGATGGCGATCTGCTTGGTGGCGCCCTCCGCGTCGGCGACCAGTTGCTGGGCCAGATCGTGGCAGGCCGCGGTGACCGCGGCGGTCAGCTCGGCCTGATCGGGTTGGATTCCGGACGCCCCGCTGGCCAGCAGCAACACCGTGTCGTTTGTGGACAGGCAGCCGTCGGAGTCGACCCGGTCGAAGGTGACCCGGCAGGCGGCCCGCAGCGCCTCGTCGAGCGCGTCGGACCCGGCCACCGCGTCCGTGGTCAGCACGCACAGCATGGTGGCCAGCGCGGGCGCCAGCATGCCGGCGCCCTTGGCCATCCCACCCACCGTCCACCCGGTGCCGGCCACCACGCTCGTCTTGGGCCGGGTGTCGGTCGTCATGATCGCTTCGGCGGCCGTCGCGCCGCCGTCCCGGGCCAGGACACGGGCGGCGGCCCGGACGCCGGGCAGCAGCCGATCCATCGGCAGCCGTTCCCCGATCAGCCCGGTGGAGCAGACGGCCACCTCGCCGGCGCCGATCAGCAGCCGGGCGTTGCGGCTGGTCAGCGTGCTGGCGGCGTACTCGGCGGTGGTGTGGGTGTCCTGGAAGCCGGCGGGGCCGGTGCACGCGTTCGCGCCACCGGAGTTGAGCACCACGGCGCGCACCACTCCGCCGCGGACCACCTGCTGGGTCCACAGCACCGGCGCGGCCTTGACCCGGTTGGCGGTGAACACGCCGGCGGCGGTGGCGTCCGGTCCGTCGTTGACCACCAGGGCGACGTCCGGCGCACCGGCCTTCAGCCCGGCCGCGACGCCGGCCGCCCGGAAGCCCCGGGGCGCGGTGACGCTCATGGCGCCACTCCGTACACCGGCAGGCCGGCGGTCTCCGGCAGCCCGAGCATCAGGTTGGCGCACTGCACCGCCTGGCCGGCGGCCCCCTTGCCGAGGTTGTCCAGCGCGCTGACCACGATCAGCCGGCCGGAGTCCGCGTCCACGGTCGCCTGCAGGTGGCAGGCGGCGGAGCCGAGCGTCGCGGCGGTGTGCGGCCAGGCTCCCTCGGGCAGCACGTGCACCAGCGGGCTGTCCGCGTACGCCGCGCCGAGGATCGCGCGGGGGTCGGTGGCCGCGCCGGTCGGCGTGGCGGTGACGGTGGCGAGGATGCCGCGCGGCATCGGCGCGAGCACCGGGGTGAACGACAGTCCGGTCGCGCCGGTGGCCTGCTTGATCTCCGGTACGTGCTGGTGGGTGCCCACCTTGTAGGGCGTCAGGTCGCCCATCACCTCGCTGCCCAGCAGGTGCGGCTTCGCCTCCCGACCGGCACCGGAGGTGCCGGAGGCGGCGACCACCACCACGTCGGCCGGCGCGGCGGCGCCGGCGGCGATCAGCGGGGCGAGGGCGAGGATGGTCGCGGCCGCGTAGCACCCGGTGGCGGCCACCCGGTCGGCGGCGGCGATCGCCGCCCGTTGGCCGGGCAGTTCCGGCAGGCCGTAGGTCCACGCGCCGGCGTGCTCACCGGGGTAGTACCGCCGCCAGGCCGCCGGATCGGTCAGCCGGTGGTCCGCGCCGAGATCCACGATCTTCACGGACGGCGGCAGCGTGCCGGCCACCGCCGCCGACTCACCGTGCGGCAGCGCCAGGAACACCAGGTCCGCGGCGCCCAGGGCGGTCGGTTCGGTCGCCTCGAAGACCAGGTCGAGGCCGGTGAGCTGCGGGTGTACGGATGACACCGGCCGGCCGGCGCTGCGCTGGGCGGTGGCGGCCACCAGGTCGAACTCGGGGTGCCCGGCGATCAGGCGGAGCAGTTCGCCTCCCGCGTACCCGCTCGCTCCGGCCACCGCAACCCTGATACCCATACTCACCTCCGCATGACTATGCAGCAGAGACTAACAGGGAGGCGCGGCTCATCGCAAACTCATACTTGGCGACGCATGACAATGCAGCGACGATGGCGGCCCGGACTGTCGGAGCGTTGATCTACCATCCCCGGCGTGCCTGAGCTGACCCTTCGCACCCGGATGCCCGGTTCGCCCGCCGCCCCCCTCCCCGACCTGCTGATCGAGCTTGCTGACCAGACCCTGACCGCCCGGGAGCTGATCCGGCTGGCCGTCGAGGAACGGCTCCGCGAGGTCGCGGCCGGCCGGTCGCGGCCGGAGGCGGCCCGGCGGCCGTTCCTGACCGACAGGGAGATCCAGGAGATGGCGGCGGTCGGCGTCGTCCGTTCCCCGACCGGCGGGGATCCGCCGGCCGAGGTGGCGCCGGCCGTGGCGGCGGAGGTGGAGCTCGCGCTACGTGCCTTCACGCGGGGCACGGTCACCATCCTGGTCGGCGGGCGGCAGGTCGAGTCGCTTGACGGGTCGATCATGACTCGACCCGGAGAGCCGGTGGTCTTCCTGCGACTCACCCCGCTCGTGGGGGGCTGAGCGGTGGCGATTCTCGGGAGCGACCTCGAACGGGCGTTGTCCCTGCCCGACTCCCCACTGCGCGTCAACCGGCTACGCCGGCTGGTGCTCGACCCGTCGAACGCCGGGCACCCGGCGGCCGACCGGGGGACCGTGGCCCGGCTCGTCGACGCGCTCCATCGGTCCGGCGCGCTGGACGACGCGATCCTGGATGCCCTGTTCACCGAGGATCGCTACCTCGGCTACGCCTTCTTCGGCCGGGATCAGCCGGAACTCGGTCAGTACCAGCCACCGGTGGCGGGGCTGGCCTGCACCGAGGCCGTGCGCGACCACCTGGAGCGCCGGATCTGGGAGCTGACCACGCCCGGTCCGCACCGGACGCGACCGGTCCCCGGGGTGCTCATTCCTCGCGGGTTACGCTTCGTCCAGCGAGCCCTGGACATCTGGGGCAGGGCAGGCAGGGACCGGCCGGGCAACATCGGCACCCGGGACCTCGTCGAGCAACTCGGTCGCGCGGTGCTCACCCCACCGGAACGTGTGGAGCTGGCGGCGTGGCTGACCGGCCGCCCCCTGGATGCTCGACGGGTCGCCCTCGCGCTGCGGCTCACCGCCGGTGACGCCGAATCGCTGCTTCCCGCGCTCGGCGTGCCGGACACCGTCGCGGTGCTCCGGTTGCTCACGGACGGCCCTCGCCGGTCACCGGATCCGGAGGTGGGCGCCTGGGACGTCACCGACATCGACGCGGCGCTTGACCACTGCGATCCCGCCCAGGCCCGCGACCTCTTCGGGCACCTGCGGGCGGTTCCGACCGGATACGTCCGGCCGGCCACCGACGACCGGCTCGAGGTGATCGAAGCCCGGCTCGGTTGGAACGTCGCGGCGGTGCGCAAGCGGGTGAAGCACAACGCGCTGAACGGCATCCGGGCCCTCGGCCTGCTGCCGCTCGACGGTGGCGAGACGGCGCTCGATCGGTACGTGACGCTTCGAGTCATCGGCAGACGGGGCCCGAAGCTCGGACCCAACCGCCGCTTCAGCCACGCCGACGCCGTTCGCGCCGCACTCACCCACCTGGCACAGATCTCCGGATATCCCGACGCCGGCCGACTGGAGTGGGACATGGAGTCCCGGCTGGCCGACCGGAGCCGAGCCGACTCCGGACCGGTGGAGATCGGCGACTACCGGGCCCACCTGGACCTGAACACCGACCGGATCGTGGTCTCCCGAAACGGGCGCCACCTGAGGAGCGTTCCGAACGCCGTCCGCGCCGACCCCGCGTACCACAGGCTGCGGGAGACCCAGGAGACACTGCGGGACCAGGCCCGCCGGATGCGTGCCAACCTGGTGGAGCCGCTCGTGTCCACCGGGCGCCCCGTCGAACCCGACGAACTACGTCGGCTGCTGACCCTGCCCGCCGGACGGGCCATGCTGCCCGGCCTGATCTGGCGGGACATCGCGTCCGGCCACCTCGGCCTGCTCGATCCCGACACGCTCGCCCTGGTGGATCTGGCCGGCGCCGCGCGACCGGTCACCGGGCCCGTCAACGCGGCACATCCCTGGCACCTGTTCCACGCCGGTGTCCTGGCCGTCTGGCAGCGGGAACTCGTGGCCCGCCGGGTGCGACAACCGGTCAAGCAGGCGTTCCGAGAGCTGTACCTGCTCACGCCCGCCGAGCTGACGAGCCACGACCACTCCCGGCGGTTCGCCGACCGCGAGGTGGATGGATCGATCGCCGGGGCCCTGCTGTCCGGCCGCGGCTGGGCCCGACTCGGTCCGGAGGACGCCTACCAGGCGTGCCGACCCGCCGGCGACCTCACGGCCTGCCTCGACGCGAGCTTCCATGGCTACTGGGCGATGGATTCGGTGCTGTTGGGTTCGGCGTACTTTCTCGCCGGCACCGACCGGGTGCCGCTGTCCGAGGTGCCACCCGTGCCGTTCTCCGAGGTGATGCGGGACCTCGACCTTGCCGTCTCGGTCGGATATGTCGACGGTGGATGGTGGTCGGATGCCGGCGCCGAGAGCCGCGCCGCGCTACTCGGCGCCCTCGTCGCCGATCTGGGCCTGCCGGGGGTGACAGTGGACGGACGGGTGGCACGGATCGAGGGCACCCGAGCCACGTACCGGGTACACCTGGGCAGCGGCAGCATCCACCTGGAGCCAGGTGGCCACCTGTGCGTCGTCCCTGCCGGCTTCGCCGGCCGGCCGCACGACCGGCTGTTCCTACCCTTCGCTGACGATGACCGGGCGACAAGCGTGGTGTTGAGCAAGGTGCTGCTGCTCGCCGACGACAAGAAGATCACTGACCGGTCCATCCTGGACCAGATCGACAGGATGTCGTGATGTCGACGCGGCCGGCGGCCGGCCGCTGTCGAGTTGCGGAAAACGTTCACGACCCTAAGGTGAGGTGCTCAAGCGGGATCGACGAGGAGGAACCTTGTCCAGAATTCGTACGCTTGCCGCCGCGACCACGAGCGCCGTGCTCGCGGGAGCGTTGCTCACCGCGCCGGCCCAGGCCGCGCCGGGGGTCGCCGCACCAGACTCCGCCGCACCACCGGCGCCGAACCCCGCCGCCCTGACCGCCACCGGCCCGACCGGCCGGCTGGGTGGTGACATCAGCAACGAGCAGCTCGCCCGCGAGCTGGACCGGGTCGCCCGAGCCAGCGCCGGCAAGGTCAGAATCAGCAGCATCGGTACGACAAACGAGGGCCGGCCGATCAAGCGGGCCACCCTGGGCCACGGCCCCACCAAGATCTTGTACGTCACCCAGCAGCACGGCAACGAGCCGCTCGGCACCCCGGCGGCGCTCCGCGCGCTGTGGGGTCTCGGCGTACCGAACACAGCCTGGCACCGGTGGTTGCGCGACCGGATCACCCTCGACATCGTGGTCCGGGCCAACCCCGACGGTCACGCCCGCGACTGGCGCTACAACTACGACCCGGACGCCGATCCCGAGTACGGCCAGGCGGGTCAGGGCTACGACATCAACCGCTACCACGACCCGGCGGTCGCGCCGGCGGACAACCCGGTGCCCGAGGCGGCGGCGATCCAGCGGCTGTGGCTACAGACCAGGCCGGACATCGTGGTCGACTACCACATGCAGGGCCGGTATATCTCCCCCGACGGCCGGCAGATCACCGCGTCGATTCTCTGGCCCACCAACCCCACGGTGAGTGAGCGGGCGGTCGACCGGGGCAGGCAGTTGGCGGTGCTGAACCACGAGGCCCTCACCCGCACCCTCGGCGCCAACGTCAGCCAGTACCCGGGCGGCGACTACGAGGGCATCGCCCGCAACGCGTACGGCATCCGGGGCAGCGCGTCGCTGCTCGTCGAACTCTCCGACCTGGGCCCGGCGTACGAGGAGTTCCAGATCAGGTCGGCGCTGGTGTCGATGCTGGTGATCGCCCAGTCGGCGGCCGACGGCTCGCTGTGGCGGATCGACCCGGACCGGGCCGACGCCATCCCGCCGCGCGGCGAGCCGGCCGACCGGTCCCCGGCCGAGGCGCGCGAGGCCGCCTGACCGGCGGCGGAACGCCCCGCCGACGGCCGCGAATGTTAAGAGGGCCCTTTCCTATGCGAGAAGCGATAGGAAGGGGCCCCTCCTTGCACCCCAGGCGCGCTAGATCTTGGTTAGGTCGATCGTCGCCGGGAACGGCGCCAGGGCGCGCACCACGCCGGTGTAAACGTCCGCCTCGCGGTATCTCCCGCTGGCCGGATCCAGATCGCATCCACGATCTCGATGCCGGCGCACTGCTCGGCGGACCACGAGTCGTACTGCTCGGCGGTCACCAATTCGTGCATCCATGTCGGCGTGACAGCGTCAGTAGCCACCATCCCACCTCCAGCACCAAAGCCTCGGATCAGGCCTCGCCATGGCGCACATCCAACCGAGCCAGCGTCACCTCACGCGCCGCGCAGCACCGCGCCGTGCCGCTCGGCCGCCACCGCCACCGCGGCATCCCGGGCGGCCACCGCCTCCTCGGCGGTCAACGTCCGGTCCGGCGCCCGGAAGACCAGGTTGAAGGCCAGCGACCGGCGTCCCGCACCGAGCTGCGGCGAGGTGTAGACGTCGAACAGGCGGATCGACTCCAGCAGGTCACCGGCGCTGTCGGCGAGGGTACGGCGCAGCTCCTCGGCGGACACCTCCTCGCCGACCACCAGCGCCACGTCGATCAACGCGGGTGGGAAACCGGAGACCCGCGGCGCCGGCACCACCGGGGCGGCGGGCAGGGCATCGAAATCCAGCTCCATCGCGCTGACCCGGCGGGGCAGCTCCAACGCGGTAAGCATCCGTGGGTGCAGCTCCCCCGCGTACCCGACGACGACGTCGTCCACCCGCAGTTCGGCGCAGCGGCCGGGATGCCACGGCGCCCGCTCCGAGGCCCGCACCACGATCCGGTCGGCCGGGATCCCGGCCGCCGCCACGGTGATCCGGGCCGCCTCCACCGCGTCCGCCCAGCCGGCCGGGCGGCCCTCGCCCCACCAACCGGCCGGCTCGGCCTGGCCGGCCAGCACCACGGCGACATGCCGCGGCTGGTGCGGCACCGAGGCGTCGGCGGCGGCGAACTCGGCGTCGGTGGGCCGATCCGCCACCCCCATCGCCGGCGGCCGGCCAGCGTCGGGACGCGGCTCGAACACTGTACCCATCTCGAACAGCGCCAGGTCGCGGTGACCGCGGCCCAGGTTGCGCCGCAACGCGCCGAGCAGCGTGCCGAGCAACGTCGTACGCAGCAGCGGTTCGGTGTCGGCGAGCGGGTTGGCCAACCGCACCGCCCGGCGACGCGGATCGTCGGCCGGCAGCCCGAGCGCGTCGGACAGTCCCGGCGCCACGAACGGATAGCTGAGCACCTCGATGTACCCGTTCTCGGCGAGCGCCCGCGCCACCGCCCGGCGGCGACGCTGGTCGACGGTCAGACCTCGACCCGGCGGCGCCAGCGGCAGCACCGCCGGCACCGTCGCGTACCCGTCCAGCCGCACCACCTCCTCGACCAGATCGGCCGGGTCGGTGAGGTCGGACCGCCAGGTCGGCGGGGTCACCGCGAGTGCCGTACCACCGGCACCGGCGGCCTCGGCGAGCGTCCCGGGGTCCTCGGTGAGCCGGTCGAGACCCACCGCGACGTGACAGCCCACCTGCTCCAGCAACGCCGCCACCCGGGCCGGCGGGTAGTCCACACCCACCAGCCGGGACGGCAGGTCGGCCGGCATGATGACCGGCGTACGCGGGTGGACCTGGTTGAGGTCGGTGATGCCGTCCCCGGCGGTCCCACCTGCGTACCGGGTGAGCAGTTCGACCGCCCGGTTCAGGGCGACAAGCGGCAGCGCCGGGTCGACGCCGCGCTCCCAGCGCTTGGCGCCCTCGCTGAACAGCCGGTGCCGGCGCGCACCGCGGCCCACCGTCACCGGGTCGAAATGTGCCGCCTCGAACAGCACGTTCGTGGTGCCCGGCCGCACCTCGCTGCTCTCGCCGCCCATCACCCCGGCGAGCGAGATCGGCGTTCCGGCACCGTCCCCGGCCAGCGGGCTGGGCAGCCCCGCGTCGCAGATCACCAGGTCCTCGGCGTCCAGGGTGCGGGCCACCCCGTCCAGCGTGGTCAGCCGCTCCCCCGGCACCGCCCGACGGATCACCAGGGCGCCGGCCAGCCGATCGGCGTCGAAGACGTGCATCGGGTTGCCGAGTTCGACCATCAGGTAGTTGGTGATGTCCACCGGCAGCGAGATGCTCCGGATGCCGGCGGCGGTCAACCGCCGGCTCATCCAGTCCGGGGTCGGCGCGGCCGGGTCAACGCCGCGCACCAGCCGGGCGGTGAAGCGGTCGCAGCCGGCCGGGTCGCGAATCTCGATCGGGTACGCCGGCTCGGCTGTCGCGCCGGGAGCCGGTGCCAGGCCGGGGTCGCGGAACGGCACCCCGAACGCGTGCGACAACTCGCGGGCGATGCCGCGCACCGACAACGCGTACCCTCGGTCCGGGGTGACCTCCAGTTCCACGACCACGTCGTCCAGGCCGATCACCGGACGGGCGTCGTCACCGGGCTTCGCCACGGTGTCCGCCGGCAGCACCATGATGCCCGCGTGGTCGTCCCCCAGGCCCAGTTCCCGAGCCGAGCAGATCATCCCGTTGGACGGCCGGCCGTATGTCCGGCGGGCGCCGATGGCGAAGTTGCCGGGCAGCACCGCGCCGGGCAGCACCACCACCACCCGGTCACCGGGGGCGAAGTTGGTCGCCCCGCAGACGATCTCCTGCGGCTCGCCGGTGCCGTTGGCGCCGCCCACGTCGACGCGGCAGAACCGGATCGGCTTCTTGAAGCCGGTCAGCTCCTCGACCTCCCGTACCTCGCCGACCACCAACGGCCCGGTGACCGTCGTCGACGGGTCCACGATGGACTCAACCTCGAGCCCCAGCTCGATCAGAGCCCGCTCCAGGTCCGCCGGTGCCACGTCGGCGGGCAGGTCGACGTACTCACGCAGCCAGGACAGGGTAATCCGCATCAGTTCACCATCACCGTTCTCGTAGCCAGTCCGCGCGTGCCGTCAGCCCTCGACGCCGAACGCGCGGGTGAACCGCACGTCGCCCTCGAAAAGGTCCCGCATGTCGCTCACCCCGTGCCGGATCATGAGGGTCCGGTCGACGCCCATGCCGAAGGCGAACCCCGAATAGACCTCCGGGTCGATCCCGCAGGCCCGCAGCACCCGAGGGTTGACCATGCCGCAGCCGCCCCACTCCACCCACTGTGGACCGTCCCGGTGGGCCGGGAACCAGACGTCGAACTCGGCCGACGGCTCGGTGAACGGGAAGTAGTGTGGCCGCCAGCGCACCCGCGCGTCGGCACCGAACATCGCGCGGGCGAAATGCTCCAGCGTGCCGCGCAGGTGCGCCATCGTGATGCCCCGGTCCACCACCAGGCCCTCGACCTGGTGGAACACCGGGCTGTGGGTGGCGTCCAGTTCATCCGTGCGGTACACCCGACCCGGGCAGACCACATAGATCGGCGGCTGTCGGGTCAGCATCGTGCGGGCCTGCACCGGCGAGGTGTGGGTGCGCAGCACCAGTCCCGAATCGGCGCTCCCGTCCGGGGCGGCCACGTGGAAGGTGTCCATCAAACCGCGCGCCGGATGGTCCGGCGGGATGTTCAACGCGTCGAAGTTGGTCCATTCCAACTCGACCTCGGGCCCCTCGGCGATCTCGTAGCCCATGCCGACGAACTCGTCACCGATACGTTCCATCAGCGTGGTCAACGGGTGCCGGGCGCCGCGCGGACGACGATCGTAGGGCAGTGTGACGTCGACCCGTTCCTCGGCGAGCACCCGCTCGGCGTGCCGCCGGTCAATGTCCTCGCGCCGAGCGGCGTACTCCGCCTCGATCTCCCGGCGCGCCTCGTTCACCCGCTTGCCGGCGTCCGACTTGGCCGCCGGAGGCAGCGCACCGATCTCCCGTCGGGCCAGCGACACCGGCGCCCGGTCACCAAGGTGGGCCGACCGCAGCCTCGACAGTTCGTCCGGATCGACGGCGGCGGCGAACGCCTGCCGGGCCGCGCTGACCGCGGCGGTGAGAGCGTCCGGATCCAGCAGGGCGACCTGCTTCGGGTCGTACGGATCGTTGCGGTAGGTCATGGCGTACGGGCACTCCTCGCGGCGGTGGCCGCCTCGGCGACGGCGTCGTGAAGTGTATTCACTTCTCGCGCTCGCGCTCGCGGCGCCGGCTGATGCTCACGACTGCGGGGCTCGCCAAACCGGCTCACTCCTCGCGCTCGCGGTGCAGCGCCCTGGCGGAAGCGTACAGGCAGACGGCCGCGGCGGCGGCCAGGTTGAGGCTCTCCGCGCGGCCGTGCAGCGGCACCCGGACCCGGGCGTCGGCCGCGGCGGCCAGCGACTCGGGCAGACCGTGTGCCTCCGAACCGAACAGCCACGCGGTGGGTCGGCCCAGCCGGCCGGCGTCGGCCAGGTCGTCCAGGTCGGTCTCGCCGTACCCGGAGGCGGCCAGGACCGTCAGTCCCGCCGCCCGGACCCGGGTCACCGCCTCCGCCGGATCGGCCGCCCGGGCCAGGTCGACGTGGAAGACGCTGCCCGCGGAGGCCCGCACACACTTGCCGTTGTACGGGTCGACGGCCGCGCCGGCGAACACCACCGCACCGGCGCCGGCCGCGTCGGCGGTGCGCAGCACGGTGCCGGCGTTGCCCGGGTCACGGATCTCGGCGAGCACCACCACCAGGCGGGGCGGGTCGGCGAGTGCCTCGTCGAGCGGGACGTCGAGGTGCCGGCAGACCGCGACCAGACCCTGCGGCGCGACCGTCTCGGTGAGCGCCGCCAACGCCTCGTCGGTCACCGGCGAAACCGGCACCCCGACCCGGACGGCGGCACCGGTCAGCTCGGCGTACCGGTCGAGAGCGGCCGGGACGCCGAAGAGCTCGACCACCGTTCCGGGGCGGTCCAGCGCCTCGCGTACCGCCTGCGGACCCTCGGCGAGAAAGCGGCCGGACGCCTCCCGGTCCCGGCGGCGACGCAGCCGCCGGGCGGCGACGACCCGGGGGGTACGCGGCGTGAACAGTGCGCCGGACCCGCCGGCGAGCCGCCCGTCCGGTACGTCAACGAGGCGCCCTCCCGGCCGGCGGTCCGGCCCGGGGGGCGCCTCGCTGAGCTGACGCCTGCCGATCAGGCGGCCTTCGCGCCGCCGGTGCCCTCGGCCGCCACCGCGGCCTTGGCGACCTCGACGATCGCGGCGAACGCGGTGGCGTCGTTGACCGCCAGGTCCGCCAGGATCTTGCGGTCCACCTCGACGCCGGCCAGCCGCAGGCCCTGGATCAGCCGGTTGTAGGTCAGCCCGTTGGCCCGGGCACCCGCGTTGATCCGGGTGATCCAGAGCTGCCGGAAGTCGCCCTTGCGGTCGCGACGGTCCCGGTAGGCGTACTGCATCGAGTGCAGCACCTGCTCCTTGGCCTTGCGGTAGAGGCGGGAGCGCTGACCGCGGTAGCCGCTGGCGGACTCCAGCATGGTGCGGCGCTTCTTCTGGGCGTTCACAGCCCGCTTGACGCGTGCCATCTCAACTCCTTCTTTCGTTCAGGTGGCGCGCGTCAGCGGCCCAGCAGCTTCTTGATGCGCTTGACGTCAGCCTTGGCCACCTCGACCGTGCCGGCCAGGCGGCGGGTCCGGGTGGAGGGCTTCTTCTCCAGGTTGTGGCGCATCCCGGCCTGCTGGGACACGACCTTGCCGCGCCCGGTCACCCGGACGCGCTTGCCCATACCCGTGTGGCTCTTCATCTTCGGCATGTGAAACGTCTCTCCCCTGTTACTCGCCGGTGGTCCCGGCGGGTCCGGCCGCCTCGGCCGGGGGCGCCTCGGCGGCGCCCGCCTCGCGCTCCCGAGGTCCACCGGTGCGAGCCGCCGTGGCGGCAGCCTTGGTGGCCCGATGCGGAGCCAAAACCATGATCATGTTACGGCCGTCCTGCTTCGGGGCGGCCTCGACGTACCCCAGCTCCGAGATCTCGGACTCGAGCCGGCGCAGGAGCCGGTAACCCAGCTCGGGGCGGCTCTGCTCCCGACCGCGGAACATGATCGTCACCTTGACCTTGTCGCCCGCCTTGAGGAACCGCACCACGTGACCCTTCTTGGTCTCGTAATCGTGCGGGTCGATCTTCGGCCGGAGCTTCATTTCCTTGATGACGGTCTGCTGCTGGTTACGCCGCGCCTCGCGCGCCTTCAGTGCGCTCTCGTACTTGAACTTGCCGAAGTCCATGAGCTTGCACACGGGCGGGCGGGCCATCGGCGCGACCTCGACCAGGTCCAGGTCGACGTCCGCGGCCAGTTGCAGGGCGCGCTCCAGCGGGACGATGCCCACCTGCTCACCCTCTGGACCGACCAGACGGACCTCGCGTGCCCGGATCTGATCGTTGACGCGTGGTTCGACGCTGATGGGGCCTCCTCGGTTGCTCGATAAGGACGTGACCCCGGTGGCTCCCCCGGCGGGAACCGACCCGGAAAGCAGAAGGCCCCGGCGCATGCCAGGGCCCGCTCGACCGGTCTGGTGCGCTGCCGCACCCCGGCATGGGCGGATGCCCGAGCCGGTGACCGGACCCGGCCGCCGAAGGGCGAGACGGGTGGGAGCAGGCGCTCCGCTTTATGGTCGTCCGCCCGCTTTTCGGCGGCCGACGACATGGTCGACACGACGATGCTACCAGGCCGGATACTCGTCCGCGAAACAGCCGCGCGGCGAGTCCCAACACGCTCCCATCCCACGCGATCGGGCCGGTGAGCGGACCCGACCGCTTCCACCCGCGAGGCGTCCCCCCAGGAGGACTGGGTGACGTGCGTCTTCGGTCCGGGAACAACGGACCCCAGGCGCGAAACGGCAGCCCCACGTGCAAGATCGCCGAAGGGTACGGCGCGGGGTGGGTCAGAGCGCGTCGGCGCGGTGCCGCTCGTGCAATGTCCGCAGCGACCGCACCCCGGCCACCGCCCGCTCCTTGTCCGCCGCCTGCACCGCCAGCATCGGCAGCGTGTCGTCGTCGTACAGCTCCAGGGTGGCCCATGGCGTCCCCCGGTTGAACCGCACCGCGCGGACCACCTCCCAGGGCAGGTCGTACGAGCCGACCAGGTTGCGGACCCGCAGGCCGCGCGCGTCAGCCTCGACCCGCGGCCGGGTGAACAACAGGCAGGCGAGCGCGGCCAGGACACCGAGGCCGACCATGGCCGCCTGGTCACCGCGCTGGAACGTGCCCTGCCCCTGCCCGGTCGGCCCGTGCAGCGAGGTGGCGATCAGGCTGAACAGCACCAGCAGGGCGGCCGCCGAGATCCAGGCGACCACGCGGATCCGGTACGGCCGCAGCCGGACGACGTCGGTTTCGCTCACCGCTTCAGTCTGCCACCCGGCCACCAAGAACTGTCGCGCAGGCCGCACCCCGCCGTCCGCTGCTCACAGCCGGCAGGCGTGGATGTTGGTGACCAGGATCGCCCGCGCCCCCAGCTCGTACAGTTCGTCCATGATCCGGTGCACCTCGTCACGCAGCACCATCGCCTCCACCGCGACCCAGCCCTCCCGGTGCAGCGGCGAGATGGTCGGCGACTCGATCCCCGGGGTGAGGGCACTAGCCCGATCCAACAGGTCGGCCCGCACGTCGTAGGCGAGCATCACGTACCGGCGGGCGACAAGCACGCCCTGCAGCCGGCGTTCGAGCTGGGCCACCCGGCCGTTCGCCGGCGCCGCCGCCGGGCGGATCAGCACGGCCGACGACCGCAGGATCGGTTCGCCGACCACCACGAGCCCGGCCTGGCGCAACGTGGCACCGGTCGATACGACATCGGCGATGACGTCCGCGACGCCGAGCCGGATGGCGTTCTCCACCGCGCCGTCGAGCCGGATCACCTCGGCGGTGAGCCGGCGCTCGGCCAGGTGGCGGGTCACCACCCCGGGGTACGCGGTGGCCACCCGGCGGCCGTCGATCTCCTCGATCGAGGACAGCGTCTCGGGCCGGGCGGCGAACCGGAACGTGGCCGCCCCAAAGTCGAGATCGAGGACTTCCTCGGCCGCGCCACCGGCGTCGACCAGCAGATCCCGGCCGGTGATGCCGAGGTCGAGATCGCCGGAGCCGACATAGGTGGCGATGTCCTTGGGGCGCAGGTAGAAGAACTCGACGTCGTTCGGCTCGTCCCGGCAGACCAGGTCCCGGCCGTCCGGCCGCTGCCGGTAGCCGGCCTCGCGCAGCATCTGGGCGGCGGGGTCGGCCAGGGTTCCCTTGTTGGGTACGGCGATGCGCAGCATCAGTGGTGCTCCTTGGGCTTCGACGAGATGAGTATCAGTCGCGACGGGGCACTCACAGATGTCGGTAGACGTCCTCCAGTTTGAGCCCGGTGGCCAGCATCAGCACCTGGGCCTGGTAGAGCAGTTGGGAGATCTCCTCGGCGGCCCGCTCCGGGCCCTCGTGCTCGGCCGCCATCCAGGACTCGGCCGCCTCCTCGACGACCTTCTTGCCGATGGCGTGCACGCCGCGCTCCAGGGCGGCGACGGTCGCCGAGCCGGGGGTACCGGCGGCGGCCTTCGCCGCCAGCTCGGCGAACAGCTCCTCGAACGTCTTCACGGTTGGTGATTGTCGCAGCCGCCGGCCGGCTTGCCCGCGCCGGGCCGGGGCCGTCCCACGGCCGGCCCGCCGGAGCCGTGCCGGCCACCACCGGAGCCGTGCCGGCCGCCAGCAGCGGCGACGGCGGGCCTGGCCCGCCGGCTCGACCTGGTCACCGCTCGGCGGGACCCGGTCAGCGCGACCCCGCCGACCCGCCCCCGGCACCGAACAGGGCGGCCAGCAGGCCGGGGAAGGCCGCCTCCACGTCGGCCCGGCGCAGCGCGTTCATCCGCGACGTGCCCACGTAGTACTGGCGGATCAGCCCGGCCTCGCGCAGCACCCGGAAGTGGTGGGTACCTGTCGACTTGCTCACCGGCATGTCGAAGGCGCCGCACTTGATGTCCTGCCCGGCCGTGTACAGCTGGGCCACGATGCCCCGACGCACGGGATCCACGAGGGCTTCGAGCACCTGTTGCAGCGTGACGTCGCGCACATCGGGGTGCGGCGGTACGCGGTCCAGCGCCCCGGTGCGGACAGCCGCCATCGGCTCTTCTCCCCTCGTAGCCGAGGCCATGGTACGACAGCCGATTAGGTTCGACATCCATCGTAGTTTGACAACGATCGTACTTAAGGCTTCACTGAGGTCCGGGTGGCGCGCCGGCGCCACCCGGGATGCCGTTGTCGAAGGGCGGTTGTTGATGAGCAGGGTCGTACGGTTTCACGAACTCGGCGGACCCGAAGTGCTCCGGGTCGAGGAGGCGACCGTCGGCGAACCCGGACCGGGCGAGGTCCGGGTCCGGATCGAGGCGATCGGGCTGAACCGGGCCGAGGCGATGTTCCGCGGCGGCTACTACATCGAGCCGGTCCGCGCCTTCCCCACCAGCCTCGGCACCGAGGCCGCCGGTGTGCTGGAGGCGGTGGGTGACGGGGTGACCGACCTCCGGGCGGGTGACCCGGTAAGCGTGGTCCCGGCCTTCTCCCAGAACGACTACGGGGTGTACGCGGAACGGGCGATCGTGCCCGCCGCCGCCGTGCTTCCCCGCCCCGACTGGGTGGACGCCGTCACCGGCGCGGCCGTGTGGATGCCGTACGTCACCGCCTACGGCGCGCTGCTCGACATGGGCGGCCTGCGGCCCGGCGACACGGTTCTGCTCACCGCCGCGTCCAGCAGCGTCGGGCTGGCTGCCATCCAGATCGCCAACCGGATCGGGGCCACCCCGATCGCCACCACCCGCACCACCACCAAACGCGACCTGCTGCTCAAGGCGGGCGCGGCGGACGTCATCGTCACCGACGAGGAGGACGTCGTCGACCGGGTCCACGCCGCCACCGGCGGCCGCGGTGCCGAGTTCGTCTTCGATGCCGTCGCCGGGCCGGGAACGGCGCGCCTCAGCTCCGCCGTCGCGCCGGGCGGCACGCTGTGCCTCTATGGCGCCCTCGGCGGAGGGGACACGCCGTTTCCGCTTGTCGATGCGATGCGGCGAGGGCTGAACCTGCGCGGGTACACCCTGTACGAGATCACCACGGATCCGGACCGGCTACGCCGCGCGGCGGCGTTCGTGACCTCCGGGCTGCGCGGTGGCGCCCTCGCGCCGGTGGTGGACCGGGTCTTCGACCTGTCCGACATCGTCGAGGCGCACCGGTATCTGGAGTCCAACGCCCAGTTCGGCAAGATCGTGGTAACTGTCGACCACTGATCGGGCCCCGCCGCTAGCGTGCTGCCGGCTCGGACCGGGTGACGGCGAACATGAAGCAGCCGTGGCCGACGTTGCGGCTGTGCACGAGCGTGACGGACGGATCGGCGAACAGGTCGGTGATCGCCGCCTCCGGATCCCGACCGTCGTGCACGCTCGACCCGACGATCCAGCCACGCCGGTCGTACGCCCGGAGCACCTGGTCCCGGCCGCGCCACGCGGCCGGGTAGCCGGTGCCCTCCGGACCGTCACACCGTCGGGCGTGCGCGAACACGGCGCCGATCTCCCGATACGGCGACGGCGGCAACGGCGGCTCGTAACCGAACAGCAGCAACTCCTCCCCCGGCCCCGCGTCGCGCAGGCAGCAGCGCAGCGGCTCGCCGCCATCGGCGGGAATCCGCACCACCGGATGTGCGGAGACGTCCCGGCCGGTGGCCCGCACCTCGTCGAGCACCGGCGCGGGGATGGCGTGGACCAGGAAGGACAGGCTCGTCGTCGGCATGTCACAAGCCTGCCCGCCGGGGGTCCCGAGCGCTGGCGGGAATCGGCCCTACCGGAAGCCGACCGGGCGGCTGGCGGCCGACGACACCTCGCGGATCGCCAGCGCCGCCTCGACCGCCGCCACGGTGGCCGACCACCCCTTGTCCTCCGCCGATCCGGGCAAGCCGGCCCGGTCCCGGGCCTGCTCGATCGTGTTCACGGTGAGCACGCCGTGCGCCACCGGCTTGCCGCTGTCCAGCGCGACCCGGGTCAGCCCGTCGGTTACCGACCGGCAGACGTAGTCGAAGTGGGCCGTCGCCCCGCGCACCACCACGCCGAGCGCCACCACCACGTCACACCGGCGGGCCAGCGCCTGTGCCACCACCGGCAGCTCCACCGACCCGGCGACCCGGGCCACCACCACGTCCGCGGCCCCGCACGTCCGGGCGGCCGCGACCGCCCGGTCCAGCATGTGGTCGGTCAGCTCGCCGTGCCAGCGAGCCGCCACCACACCCACCACCAGTCCCGAGCCGTCGACCGCGTCGACACCCGGCTCCCCGAAACCCGCCACCGTCAGCCCGTCTCCTCGATCAGTTCGTCCAACTCGTCCAGCAGGTGCCCCATCCGGTCCCGCTTGGTCCGCAGGTAGCGGACGTTCTCCGGGTGCGCGCGCACCGGCATCGGCTCGCGACCGGACACGGTCAGGCCGTACCCTTCCAACCCCGCCCGCTTCGCCGGGTTGTTGGTCAGCAGGCGCATCGACCGGATGCCCAGGTCGGCGAGGATCTGCGCGCCGGTGCCGTAGTCCCGCGCGTCGGCCGGCAACCCCAGGTCGAGGTTGGCGTCCACGGTGTCCCGACCCAGGTCCTGGAGCTGGTACGCCTGGAGCTTGTGCAGCAGGCCGATCCCCCGTCCCTCGTGCCCGCGCAGGTAGAGCACCACGCCCCGCCCCTCGGCGGCCACCCGGTTCAGCGCCGCGTGCAGCTGCGGACCGCAGTCACAGCGCAGGGAGCCGAACACGTCCCCAGTGAGGCACTCGGAGTGCACCCGGACCAGCACGTCGAGCCCGTCCCCGAGGTCGCCGTACACAAGCGCGATGTGCTCCGCCGGGTCGTACGCCGCACGGTACCCGTACGCCCGGAAGAGGCCGAAGTCGGTCGGTAGCCGCACCTCCGCCATCCGCTCGACCTGTGTCTCGGTGCGCCGCCGGTACGCGATCAGGTCGGCAATGCTGATCATCGTGAAGCCGTGCTTCTCGGCGAACAGCGTCAGCTCCGGCACCCGGGCCATGGTGCCGTCGTCGTTGACGATCTCGCAGATCACGCCGACCGGAGCGAGCCCCGCCAGCCGGGCGAGGTCGACGGCCGCCTCGGTGTGCCCGGCGCGACGCAGCACCCCGCCGGGCTTGGCGCGCAGCGGGAACACGTGCCCCGGCCGGGCCAGGTCGTCCGGCCGGGTTCCCGCCGCGGCGAGCAACGAGATGGTGCGGGCCCGGTCGGCGGCGGAGATGCCGGTGTCGACGCCGTCGCGGGCGTCGACCGAGACGGTGAACGCGGTGTGGTGCCGTTCGGTGTTGAGGCTGACCATGTCGCCCAGGTTCAGCCGGTTCAGCGCCTCGTCCGTCATCGGTACGCAGAGCAGGCCCCGGCACTCGGTCATGGTGAAGGCGACAAGTTCCGGGGTGGCCAGCTCGGCGGCGAAGAACAGGTCTCCCTCGTTCTCCCGACCCTCGTCGTCCACCACGATGACCGGGCGACCCGCGGCGACATCGGCCACCGCCTGCTCGATCGTGCCAAATGTGGTCATGCGACAGCCTCCGAGTAGGTCGAGGGAAGCCGCCCGGCCCGCTGCCGGACGGCGGACGAGGTACGCCACCAACTGGCGAAGCCCCAGACGCAGAAGAACCCGTAGATCAGGTACATCGCGGCCGACGGGTAGAACCCGCCACGCAGCAGCAGTGGTACCCCAACCGCGTCCACCGCGATCCAGATCAGCCAGAACTCCACCCAACCCCGGGCCATGCCGTACGTGGCGAGCAGGCTGCCGACGAGGATCCAGGCGTCCGGCAGCGGCCCCCAGGAGCCCAGCGCGGCGAGCACCGGGTACCCGACAGCGGTGCCCACCAGGGCCGCCACCAGCAGCGTCAGCCGCTCCCGACCGGTGGCCCAGCGGGGGGTGACCGCGGCGTGGTCCGGATCGCTGCCCAGTCGCCGGGTCCGGGACCAACACCACCAGCCGTACAGGCTGACCGCGAAGAAGAAGACCTGGCGGCCGGCCTGGCCGTAGAGGTCCACGTGCTGCGGGGTGGCGAAGGCGCCGCCCAGGAATACGGTGAACAGCAGGGCGTTGCCGGCGATCCCGACGGGCCACGCCCACACGACGCGCCGCATGCCGAGAATCGCCGAGGTCAGCCCGAAGGCGTTGCCGATCACCTCGCGCCACAGCACCGGGGAGCCGGCGATCTGCAGGCGGGCGTCGAGCAGCCAGTGCAGGGCGTCCATCAGTGCTCCCCCGCCCGGGCACCGAGCAGCCGCTCGACGTACTTGGCGATCACGTCGACCTCCAGGTTGACCCGGTCGCCGACCCGGCGCTGGCCCAGGGTGGTGAGCTTGAGGGTGGTGGGGATCAACCCGACCGAGAACCAGTCCGGGCCGACGGCGGTCACCGTCAGCGACACCCCGTCGACGGTGATCGAACCCTTCTCGACCAGGTACCGGTCGAGCCCCTCGGGCACCGCGAACCGGACCGACTCCCAGTGCCCCTCGTCGGACCGGTCGAGCAGTTCGCCGACGCCGTCCACATGGCCCTGCACCAGGTGGCCGCCCAACCGGCTGCCCAGGGTCGCGGCCCGTTCCAGGTTGACCGGGTCACCCGCACGCAGGGCGCCGAGCGCCGAACGACGCAACGTCTCCCCCATCACGTCGGCCGTGAATACCGGCCCGTCGGTGTCGACGACGGTCAGACAGACGCCGTTGACGGCGATGGAGTCCCCGTGCCGGGCGTCCGCGGCCACCACCGGGCCGTGGATCGTGAGCAGCGCCGCGTCACGGTCCGGATCGATCAACCGGACGACCTGCCCCATTTCCTCGACGATGCCGGTGAACATGGTCAATCCTCCCTCTGCCGGGGATAAGCGACGATCTTAAGGTCTGGACCGACGCGCTCCGCGTCGGCGAGTTCGAGGTCGATGGCCTCGGCGATGGTGCCCACCCCGGCGTCCTCCAGCGCTGCCGGGCCCGCGCCCAGCAGGCGCGGGGCGAGATATCCGACCACCCGGTCGACCAGCCCGGCGGCCAGGAACGCGCCGGCCAGCCGGGGCCCGCCCTCCAGCAGCGCGGACCGCACACCCCGGCGGTACAACTCGGTCAGCAGCCGGGCCAGGTCGACCCGGCCGTCGGGGCCCGAGCCGACCGCCGCGGTGGTGGCGATCCAGGTGGTGGCGGCGGCGTCGCGGACCCGGGCGTCGGTGGGGGTACGCCCCGCGCTGTCCACCACCACCCGCAGCGGCTGCCGGACGGCCAGCGACCCGTCCCCTATGTCACGGACCGTCAACCGGGGGTCGTCGGCGAGCACCGTGCCCACCCCGACCAGCACCGCGTCGACGGCGCCGCGCAACGCGTGGACGTCGCTCCGGGCCGCCTCGGACGTGATCCACATGCTGGTGCCGTCCGCCGCGGCCGACCTACCGTCCAGGGTCGCGGCGTACTTCCAGACCAGGTAGGGCCGCTGCCGCCGCACGGCGGTCAGCCAGACGATGTTGCCGGCCTCCGCCTCGGCGGCGTACGGCCCGAAGACGACCTCGACCCCGGCGGCGCGGAGTGTGTCGGCGCCCCCGGCGGCCACCGGGTCCGGGTCGGCCACGGCGATCACCACCCGGCGCACGCCGGCGTGGACCAGCGCGGCGCTGCACGGGCCGGTCCGCCCGGTGTGGTCGCAGGGCTCCAGGGTGACCACCGCCGTGCCGCCCCGGGCCCGCTCGCCGGCCTGGGCCAGCGCCACGACCTCGGCGTGCGGACCTCCCGCGTACGCGTGGAAACCCTCGCCGACGATCTCGCCGGCGGTGTCCAGCAGGACGCACCCGACGACCGGATTGGGGCTGGTGGTGCCGAGCCCACGGGCGGCGAGGGAGATGGCGCGACGCATCGCGTCGCCGGTCGGGACGCTCGCCATGCCGACCTCGCCTCCGCTCGCCGTCTCGGGCGCGGGCGGGTCGGGAGTGGGCGCGGGGCCGACGCAGGGCGGCGAACCGTCCAGGGGACGGCACGGCCGACCCCGGACGAGGACCGGCGGGCACGCGGACGCGCGCCGTGGCCCCATCCGTCCCGCGCTGTCTCCCATCCGGACTGTCTAGGCGCGGCATCGCCGCCCCCAACCGTCGGCCCCGGAGTCACACCGGGTCCACCGGACGGACAAGCCGCCCGGGTCGCGGGCTCACCTCGGCCGGAGCCGTGGATCACCGCCGGTTCGGAATTTCACCGAGTCCCGCCAGCGCGTGGTGGGTACCCGGAAAGTCTTACACGATCGACCGACACCCGCGCCCTTCGCGCGATCCAAGTCACAACCCCACCGCTCCCGCCCGACCTGGCGATCATGGACATCACCGCAGGCCGCGGGCCTCGGGGACGGGGAACGACGACCATGATCGACCGGCGGCGGGTCAGCACGTCAGAAGACCAGCGGCGGGTCAACCCGTCCGAACGACCCGTGCCGGGTCAGCGCGTCGGGGGACAACGGGTGGGATCATCCAACGGGTCAGCGCGCCAGGGACCAGCGGGCGGGTCACCGAGCGGGTCAGGCTCCGGAGCGCCGACGGTCGACCGCGACGTACGAGCCGGGCTGACCCTTCGCCACGCTCTTCATGTCCGAGGCCACCGCGATCACCTCCAGCGGATCGGTGAACCGCCGCTCGGCGGTGGAGAGCGCCACCCCGATCGACAGCGTCACCAGCGCGGCCCGTTGCAGGTTGCCCCGACGGTCCTTCAGCTCGACGTACCCGCGTTCCCGGTCCTCGGGGTCGTACAGCTCGTCGGCCGCCCGCTCGAAGTCGACAACCGCGCGCTCGGTGAGCGGTCGGACCTGCTCGGGCGCGCAGACGATGACGAAATCGTCCCCGCCGATGTGACCGAGGAACGCCGGCGGCAGCGCCACCGACACCACGGCGCGGTGCAGGCTGCGGGCCAGCGCGCTGATGAACTCGTCGCCGCGGACGAAGCCGTACCGGTCGTTGACGCTCTTGAACCGGTCGATGTCGATGTAGCCGACCGCGTAGTCCACCCCGCCGCGCACCCGGTCGCTGATCTCCCGCCGGATCCGGCTGTTGCCGGGCAGCCCGGTCAGTGGCGAGACCTCCCGGAACTCCTTGTTGCGCCGCAGCGTGGAAATCACCCGAGCCACCAGCTCCGCCGTGTCGAACGGCTTCACCAGATAGTCGTCCGCACCGGTGGTCAGCCCCTGAACCTTGTCGGCGGTCATCCCCCGGGCGGTCAACATGATCACCGGAAGCACCGCGGTCATCGGGTCCGCCCGCAGCCGCCGGGTCAGTTCCAGGCCATCCATCCGGGGCATCATCAGGTCCACCACGGCGAGGTCCGGGCGACGGCGGCCGATCATCTCCAGCGCCTCCTGGCCGTCGTGGGCGTGTTCCACGTCGAAACCGTGCAGCCGCAGGTTGAACGCCACGAACCGGGCAATGTCCTCGTCGTCGTCGACGACCAGGATCACCTCGCGTGGCTGCGCCGTCGAGGGCTCCACGGTCACGGCCCGACCTACCCGGCGCGCTCGGCGAGCCGGCGCAGCTCGCGCACGGCGGCCGCGGGATCCTCGGCGCCGTAGACCGCGGTCCCGGCCACGAACGCGTCCGCGCCCGCGGCGGCGGCCTGCTCGATGGTGTCGGCGCCGATCCCGCCGTCCACCTCGATCCGCAGCTCCAGGTGACCCGCGTCGGCATGTCTGCGCGCGGTGCGCACCTTGTCGAGCAGTTCGGGAACGAACCGCTGGCCGCCGAAACCCGCCTTGATCGTCATGATCAGCAGGGTGTCGAAACTCGGCAACAGGTCAAGGTACGGCTCGATCGGCGTGTCCCGGTCGATCGCCAGTCCCGCCTTGGCGCCCGCCGAACGCAGGTCCTTGGCCAGGGCCACCGGGTCCGCGCAGGCCTCGGCGTGGAACGTCACGTTGTACGCGCCCGCGTCGGCGTAGCCGGGAGCCCAGCGGCGCGGGTCGTCGATCATCAGGTGCACGTCGAACGGCAGCGACGTCGCCGCGAGCAGGCTCTGCACCACCGGCAGCCCGATGGTCAGGTTCGGCACGAAGTGATTGTCCATCACGTCGACGTGCAGCCAGTCGGCCGTGGACTCCACGGCCCTGGCCTCGTCGGCCAGCCGGGCGAAGTCGGCGGCGAGAATACTGGGAGCGACGATCGGTGCGACCACGGCGCCAGTGTACGAACGACGTCGACCCCCGGCGCGCCGAGGCACCCCGGTGCGCCCGGACCCCCACCCCCGGCGGCATGGGTGACCGTCCCCTGCCGCCGATGCCGACTCGCGGGTAGCATCTGCTGCTCGGGCCGTCCCGTACGGTACGGCGCGGCTTGCGGGACTGCGACCATCGATGTCCCGGGGAGGGCTGACAGGGTGCGACGCTGGTTCGGCGGGATCACGCTCGTGGCGGTCGCGGTGGTGACGGTGACGCTCACCGGCTGCAGCACACCCGCCGGAGTGGACGCCAACCTCATCGACGACTGGGCACCGCTGGACACCCCGAAGGTCTGGACACCCATCTCCAACACCTGCCACCCGCAGGTCCGCGACGACTCGGTCGCCACCTTCCAGCCCGTGGACTGTGGACGCCCGCACCGCGCCGAGACCGTCCACGTCGGTGAGTTCGACGGCGACGGCCGGGCCACCGGCACGCCGCCCGCGCCCGGGTCGGCTCCGGTGCGGGCCGCGTACCAGGAATGTGACCGGGCCGCGCGGGAGGTGGTGGGCGCCGACTGGCGGATCGGCCGGCTGGCCATCGCGCTGATCCTGCCCCGGGCCGAGGCGTGGACCGCCGGCGCCCGCTGGTACCGCTGCGACCTCCAGGAGACCCGCAGCCTCGACGACGACACGGCGGTGGTGCGCACCGCGTCGCTGCGCGGCGCGCTGATGGGTCCGTCCCCGCTCGCGCACGGCTGTTTCCAGCCGAAGTTGATCGGCAACGAGATCAACTTTATGGAGCCGGTGTCGTGCGACGCCCCACATCGGGCCGAGTTCGCGGGCATCCACCGGGCACCCGACTCGACGTACGAGGTGTTCGAACGGAACCGGGAGCGCATCCACCGCAGTTGCATGAGCACGGTCGCCACGTTCGCCGGGCTACCGGACAACAACGAGATCGGGGTCCGGGTCGGCTCGATCATCTACCGACCGGACGCGGCGGCGTGGGCGCTTGGCGAACGCGGCGTGCAGTGCTTCCTCTGGGTCAGCGACCGGGACCTCACCCGGTCTGCCCAGGGCGCCGGACCGACGCTGCTGCCCGCCGCCTGACGCCGAGCCGCGCCCTCCGCACCACACCCAGCCGCGCCCCTGCACACCACACCCAGCCGCGCCCTCGCCACCACGCCCCTGCACACCACACCCAGCCGCGCCCTCCCCCCACGCCGTTGGAATCGGCGCCAGGCGCCAGGCGCCAGGCGCCGGTCAGCCGGACCCGCCGCGCCGCAGGACGGCCAGGAACATCGCGTCGGTGCCGTGCCGGTGCGGCCACAACTGCACGGTGGGCCCGTCGCCCAGGCCCGGCATCCCGGCCGGCAGCAGGGTCCGCGCGTCCACGAAATCCACCGGTACGTCGGACCGCCGGGCCGCCTCGGTGACCGTCACATGGGTCTCCACCGTGTGCGGTGAACAGGTGACATAGGCGACCAGGCCACCCGGCCGCACCGCGCGCAGCGCGGCACCGAGCAGTTCCCGCTGCAACCGGGTCAGCGGCGGCAGGTCCGACGGCTGCCGGCGCCAGCGGGACTCGGGGCGGCGGCGCAACGCGCCGAGCCCGGTGCACGGGGCATCGACGAGCACCCGGTCGAAGCCGCCCGCCGGCAGGTCCGGATCGGCACCCACCGATCGCCCGTCGGTCGTCAACACCGTCACCGGCAGGCCGCGCACCGCGTTGGACACCAACCGCGCCCGGTGCTCGGCCACCTCGACGGCGGTCACCTCGGCGCCGCGCGCGGCAGCCAGCGCGCCGAGCAGGCCCGCCTTGCCGCCCGGACCAGCACACAGGTCCAGCCACCGGGTGTCCGTCCCGGTCAGTGGCGCGTCGGCAAGCGCCACGGCCACCAGTTGCGAGCCCTCGTCCTGCACGTGCGCCCGCCCGTCGGCCACGGCCGCCAGGTCGCCGGGAGCGCCGCCGGCCAGATAGACCGCGTACGGCGAGAAGGCGCCGGGCGCGCCGCCCACCTCCTCGGCCAGTTCGACCGCGTCGGCCCGGCCGGGACGGACCGCGAGATGCACCGGCGGGCGCTCGTTGTCCTCGATCAGCAATCGGGTCATCTCGGTCAGGTCGCCACCGAGGGCGTCGGAGAAGGCCCGGACGATCCAGCGCGGGTGGCTGTACGCGACCGACAGGTGACCCAGCGGATCGTCGTCCGCCGAGGGCGCCACCTCGGCGACCCAGGCGTCGAGATCCTGCTCCGCCGTGCGGCGCAGGACCGCGTTGGCGAAGCCGACCGCACCGGGCGCCACCGCGTGCACCAGGTCGACGGTGGCCGAGACCGCCGCGTGCGCCGGCACTCGGGTGTACAGCAGTTGGTAGACACCGAGCCGGAGGGCGTCGCGGGCGGGCGGGTCGATCCGGTCGACGTCCCGACCGGCCGCCGCCGCGATCACCGCGTCCAGCGTCCCCCGGGTGCGCAACGTGCCGTAGGTCAGCTCCGTGGCGAACGCGGCGTCCCGACCGTGCAGCCCTCGCTCAGTAAGCAGACCCGGCAGCACCAGGTTGGCGTACGCGTCGTCGCGGTGGGTGGCGGCCACGGCGTCGTACGCGGCCCGCCGAGCGTGATCCACGGGTGGCCTTCCGGGCCGCCGGCCGGGGCGCTCCCGCTCCGGTCGCGCCCCGACGTCGGCCCGGCCGCGAACCGGCCGTGCCCCACCCTCGGCCCGGCCGCGAACCGGCCGATCCGGCCGTGCCCCACCCTCGGCCCGGCCGCGAACCGGCCGATCCGGCGTCACGCGAGCACCTCGCCGGCACCGACCCGCACGCCGCGCGCCCAGTCCGCCGCCGGCATCGCCCGCTTACCCGCCGCCCGCACCTCACCCAGCGCGACCGGGGTGGTCGCGGTGCCGACCAGCACCCCGTCCCGCTCCACCCGCACCACACCCGGTGCCAGGTCCGGACCGTTGGCCACCGGCCGTACCGGACCCAACTTGACCCGGTCGTCACGGAAGGTCGTCCACGCCCCCGGAGCCGGGGTGCAGGCACGCACCCGGCGGTCCACCGCGAACGCCGGCTCCGTCCAGTCGACGCGGGCGTCCTCGACGGTCAGCTTCGGTGCCAGCGACACCCCGTCGGCCGGCTGCGGCTCGGCCCGGGCGGTGCCGGCGGCGATCGCGTCGAGCACCGCCACGAGCAGGCCGGCACCCGACTCGGCCAGCCGGTGCAGCAGGTCGCCGGACGTGTCGGTGGGGCGGATCTCGTCGGTCAACGTGCCGAACACCGGCCCGGTGTCCAGCCCCTGCTCAAGCTGAAACACGCTGGCCCCGGTGATCTCGTCACCGTGCAGCACCGCGTGCTGCACCGGCGCCGCGCCCCGCCAGGCCGGCAGCAACGAGAAGTGCAGGTTGATCCACCCGTGCCGGGGAATCTCCAGCGCGGCCGGCGGCACCAACGCGCCGTACGCGACCACCGGGACGCAGTCCGGCGCCAGTTCGGCAAGTCGGGCCAGGAAGTCCGGCTCCTTCGGTCGCCGCGGGGTGAGCACCTCGATGCCACGCTCGTCCGCCCAGGTGCCGACCGGCGACCGGGACAGGCCACGGCCCCGGCCGGCCGGGGCGTCGGGTCGGGTCACCACGGCCAGCAGGTCGTGGCCGGAGGCGGCGATCGCGTCCAGGGCGGGCACCGCCACGGCCGGCGTACCGGCGAAAAGCAGGCGCATCCGGGTCACCGACCGAGCCCGAACGGGTTCCCGGCCGCGTGCGGGCTGACCTTGACCACCGGCGGCGCGGCCTGGTCGTACCATTCGGCCTGCCGGATCGCCTTCATGGCCGCCTTGCGCCCCGCCGGGTCCAGCCGGTCGATGAAGAGCACCCCGTCCAGGTGGTCGGTCTCGTGCTGGACGCACCGGGCCAGCATGCCGGTGCCGACGATCTGCAGCGGGTCGCCATGCATCGTGAAACCCTTGGCCACCACGTTCTGCCGCCGCTTGGTGTCGAAGTACAGCCCGGGAATGGACAGGCAGCCCTCGGGGCCGTCCTGCTCCTCGGCGTCGGGGAAGTCCAGCACCGGGTTGACCAGGTGCCCCACCACGTCGTCGACGTCGAAGGCGAAGACCCGCAGCCCCACTCCGAGCTGCGGCGCCGCCAGCCCCGCGCCGTTCTGCTCCCGCATGGTCTCGGTCAGGTCGGCCACCAACCGGCGCAGTTCGGCGTCGAAGTCGACGACCGGCTCGGCCGGCGTGCGCAGCACCGGGTCACCGAAGAGGCGGATGGGCTGGACGGTCACTCGGGGTAGCTCCTTCACACGGGGTCGGGCTGCCGTACCAGTCTACGGACCGCACGGACCGCGCCCGGGCCCGCCGGTCACCCACGGACCACCCGCCGGTTGATCAAGAGTCGTGCGTCAGGAACGGCGCCTGTCGGTGACGCGAAGGTCTTGATCAACCACGGTTCGGGCCGGTGCCCGATCAGAACAGCTCGTGCGGGTCCACCTGGATCCGGACCGGCTGGTTCGCCTTGCGGGCCGATCGGACACCGGCCGCGGCGTGCAGCGCCCTGGCCAGCTCGACGGCACCGGAGCGGGCCGTTCGCAGCAGCATCCGTTCCTGTCCCTCCCCCGCCGGCACCGGCCCGAGCTGTTCCACCCCGGCCGGCAGCCGAGCCTCGGTCAACAGATCGGCCACCGCCGCCGGGACGCCGGTAACGCTGGCCATCCGCACCGCCGGCGGGAAGCCGAGCGCGCGCCGCTCGGCCAGCTCCCGGGCGGCGAACCAGGCCGCGTCCCAGCGCAGTAACGCCTGCACCGCCGCGAGCCCACCGTCGGCCACCACGACCACCCGACCCCCGGTCTCGCCCGGCCGGGCCAGCGCCGCCGCGGCCATCCACCGGCGCAGCGCCTCCTCGCTGGCCCGCAGGTCGGCGCGGGTGAGCAGGGCCCAGGTGTCCAGCAGCAGCACCGCCCCATAGCCCCCGTCCGCCACCGGTTCGGCCCCCGGGGTGGCCACCACCAGCGCGGCCTGCGCGGGCACCGCGCTCAGCACCTCGTCCCGGCCGGAGGTGCGCACCGGGGCACCGGGAAAGGCCCGGCCCAGTTCCTCGGCGGTCCGCCGGGCGCCGGTCACCGCGGCCCGCAACCGCCGTCCCCCGCACACCGGACAGGCGTACGCGGCCGCGGGTCGCCCGCACCACCGGCAGGCCGGCACCGCGCGGGCGGACCCCAGCGCGAGCGGGCCCTGACAGGTGGCACACCGGGCCGGGGTACGGCAGGTGGCGCAGGACACCGACGGCAGGTAACCGCGCCGGGGCACCTGCACCAGCACCGGGGCGTCCACGCCGAGCGCCGCGCGGGCCGCCTCCCAGGCGATGCTCGGCAGCCGTGCCGACTCGGCCGCCGGATCCCGGGCCAACTGCGGATCATCCCCGATCGGCACGACCCGCGGGGTCCGCGCCCGGATGGTCACCCGGTCCGCCACGATCTCCCGCGCCCACCCGGTTTCCACAAGCAGTTGCGCCTCACCGGTGCGGGCGTACCCGCCGACCAGGACGGCGGTGTCGGCCTGCTGGGCCCGGGTGAGCAGCACCTCGCGGGCGTGCGGATACGGCGCCCGTGGCTCGCCGTGCAGATCGTCACCGTCGTCCCAGATGGCGACCAGGCCGAGCCGGGACACCGGGGCGAACATCGCGGCCCGGGTGCCGATCACGACCGGTACCCGGCCGCGCCGGGCGGCGAGGAAGGCGCGGTATCGCTTGGCCGGGCCGAGCGCCGCGGAGAGCGCGACGTGCCGGCCGGCACCCAGCTCGGCGGTGACCGCGGCGTCGAGGCGGTCGAGGTCACGGGCGTCGGCGACCACGGCGACCGCACCACGACCGGACCGCGCGGTGGCACCGATCGCCGCGGCGATCCGGGCGGCCCAGTCCTCGCCGGCCAGCGCCGACCACACCGCTCGAGGCGAGCGCCCGTCCCGCAACGCCTGCAGGAACGCGGGACCCGTCGGGTACGGGCGCCACCCGTCGTCGGCCGTGTCCGGCCCGCCGGCCGCTGTCCCGCCAGCCGTGTCCGGCCCGCCGGCCGCAGTCGGTCGACCGTCACCGGTGCCGAGGGCGTCCCCGGCGTCGCCTTCCTTCTCGACCTTGGCGTGCCGGGGTGGGACGGCCAGCCGCAGCACATCGGCGAGACCACCCGCGTACCGGTCCGCCACCGCGCGGGCCAGCCGGACGATCTCCGGGGCCAGCACCGGTTCCGGGGACACCAGCCGCTGCAGGTACGCCAGCCGCCCGCCGTGCGCCGACTCGGCGACCCGCTCCAGCACCCACCCGTCGACCAGTTGGCCGGAGAACCGGACCTTCACCCGGGTGCCGGGCCGGGCCGTCTCGTCGTACTCCGTCGGGACCAGATAGTCGAACGGACGGTCCAGGTGCGCCAGCGGTACGTCCACGCAGACACGAGCGACCGGCAGCCCGTCGGCGGGCTGCCGGTCGTCTCGCGTACCGCTGGTCAGGCTCCCGCAGCCGACTTCAGGTCGGCGGCGCGGTCGGTGCTCTCCCAGGTCAGGTCCGGCAGTTCCCGGCCGAAGTGGCCGTACGCCGCGGTCTGCTGGTAGATCGGCCGGGTCAGGTTCAGGTCGCGGATGATCGCCGCCGGCCGCAGGTCGAACACCTCGCCGATCGCCTTCTCGATCCGGTCCACCGGCACGTTCTCGGTGCCGAACGTCTCCACGAACAGGCTCACCGGGTGCGCCTTGCCGATCGCGTACGCGACCTGCGCCTCGCACCGCTCGGCCAGCCCGGCGGCCACCACGTTCTTGGCGACCCACCGCATCGCGTACGCCGCCGACCGGTCCACCTTCGACGGGTCCTTGCCGGAGAAGGCGCCGCCGCCGTGCCGGGCGTACCCGCCGTAGGTGTCCACGATGATCTTCCGCCCGGTGAGACCGGCGTCGCCCATCGGGCCACCGATCTCGAACCGGCCGGTCGGGTTGACAAGCAGCCGGTAACCCTCGGTGTCCAGGCCCAGGCCCTCCAGCTCGGGCGCGATCACGTGCTCCCGCACGTCCGGCGTGAGCAGCGACTCCAGGGAGATGTCCGCGGCGTGCTGCGACGACACGACGACGGTGTTCAGCCGCACCGGCCGCAGGCCGTCGTACTCGATGGTCACCTGGGTCTTGCCGTCCGGCCGCAGGTAGGGCACCGTGCCGTCCTTGCGTACCGCGGACAGCCGCCGGGCCAGCCGGTGCGCCAACGCGATCGGCAGCGGCATCAGCTCCGGCGTCTCCGAGCAGGCGAAGCCGAACATCATGCCCTGGTCACCGGCGCCCTGCGCGTCCAGCGCGCTCTCCGACGAACCGCTACGCAGCTCGATGGCGCTGTCCACACCCTGCGCGATGTCCGGCGACTGCGCCCCGATCGACACGCTGACGCCACAGGACGCCCCGTCGAAACCCTTCTTCGACGAGTCGTAGCCGATCCCCAGGATGGTCTCCCGCACGATCGTCGGGATGTCGGCGTACGCCTTGGTCGTCACCTCGCCGGCGACGTGCACCTGGCCGGTGGTGATCAGTGTCTCCACCGCCACCCGGCTCCGCGGATCCTGCGCCAGCAGGGCATCCAGGATTCCGTCACTGATCTGGTCGGCGATTTTGTCCGGGTGGCCTTCCGTGACCGACTCGGACGTAAACAGGCGGCGTGCCACGGCGCTCCTCATGGTTGAAACTGGTTGCGCGGCAGTCTAGCCACCGCCACGCTAGCCTCGCGGGAGGCTCCCTCGAATGTCGGACCGGCGGCGCTGCGCGGTCGGGGCGTCAGGCGGGTAACCGGTCAACGACCAGGTCCCACACCCGGTCGGCGAGATCCTCCTTGGCCTGCTCGGGTAGGTCCACCCGGGATCCGTCCGCGCCCAGCACCGTCGCCGCGTTGGTCTCCGCACCGAACACCCGGTCGGCACCCACCACGTTGACCACGATGAGGTCCGCCTTCTTGCGGGTCAGCTTAGCCCGCGCGTTCGCCTCGGCGTCGCTCGTCTCGGCGGCGAATGCCACAAGCACCTGGTCGGATCTGCGACGCTCGCCGAGCTCGGCCGCGATGTCCGGGTTGGTGACCAGGTCGATCGTCGGCGCCGACCCGTCACCGGCTTTCTTGATCTTTTCTGGCGCGTACACCGCCGGCCGGAAGTCCGCCGGCGCCGCGGCCATCACCACCGCGTCGGCGGTGTCGGCCGCCTCCAGGGTGGCCTTGCGCAGCTCCTCGGTGGTCCCCACCCGCACCAGGTCCACGCCGGCCGGGTCGGCCAGGGCGACGTTCGCCGCGATCAGCGTCACCCGGGCACCACGGGCGGCGGCGCTCCGGGCGAACGCGTACCCCTGCTTGCCGGAGGATCGGTTGCCCAGGTAGCGGACAGGGTCGAGGGGCTCGCGGGTGCCACCCGCGGTCACCACGACGTGCCGGCCGGCCAGGTCCGGCGGCGCGGCGGCGCCCCGGGCCAGCAGCCGGCGGGCGACGGCGAAGATCTCGGCCGGATCGGGCAGTCGACCCTTGCCGGTGTCGGCACCGGTCAACCGGCCGCTCGCCGGTTCCAGGACCAGCACCCCGCGCTCCCGCAGGGTGGTCACGTTCTGCCTGGTGGCCGGGTGCTCCCACATCTCGGTGTGCATGGCCGGGGCGAGCAGCACCGGACAGCGGGCGGTCAGCAGCGTGTTGGTGAGCAGGTCGTCGGCCAGGCCGTGGGCCGCCCGGGCCAGCAGGTCGGCGGTCGCCGGGGCGACCACCACGAGGTCGGCCTGCTGACCGAGTCGGACGTGCGGCACCTCGTGCACGTCAGCCCAGACGTCGTCGGCCACCGGCTGCCCGGACAGCGCGGCCCAGGTCGGCGCACCGACGAAACGCAGGGCCGAGGCGGTCGGCACGACCCGCACCGAATGGCCCGACTCGGTGAGCAGCCGGAGCAGTTCACACGCCTTGTACGCGGCGATCCCGCCACCGACGCCGAGGACAACCCGGGTCGTCATCTCCGCGCGGTCGAACTACGGCTGGTCGGTCGGCTCGGCGGTGAGCAGGCCCGCGTTGATCTCGCGCATCGCGATCGACAACGGCTTCTCCTGCGGCGTGGTCTCCACCAGCGGGCCGACGTACTCCAGCAGGCCCTCACCGAGCTGGCTGTAGTAGGCGTTGACCTGACGGGCGCGCTTGGCCGCGAAGATGACAAGCGCGTACTTCGAGGAGGTCTTCTCCAGCAGCTCGTCGATCGGGGGGTTGGTGATGCCCTCGGGGTTGGCGATGGATCCCACGAAAAACAACCTCTGTGTCTCTCACGCCGCGAAGACCGCGGTCTGATGTCACAAACCCCGGAGGACCGTGGTTGGTGTCGGTCAGCCGCTGGACCGCGGCTGCGCCGGGGTCAGAAAGGAATAACCGAGCAAGCCTACCAGCTCGTCGGCGGCCCGCTCGACATAGTCGTTGACCACCGTCACGTCGAACTCGCTCTCCGCGGCGAGTTCCTCGTCGGCGTGGGCGAGCCGTCGCCGGATCGTCTCGTCGTCGTCCGTGCCCCGGCCGATCAACCGCCGCTTGAGTTCCTCGACGCTGGGCGGGGCGAGGAATACCAGCTGCGCCTCGGGCATCGCCTGCCGGACCTGCCGGGCACCCTGCAGGTCGATCTTCAGCAGCACGGGTTCGCCCCGACGCAGGTGCGCCTCGACCGGCCCGCGCGGCGTGCCGTAGAGGTTGCCGGCGAACTCGGCCCACTCGAGCAGCTGCCCGGAGGCGATCATCCGCTCGAACTCGGGCCGGTCGACGAAGTAGTAGTGGACGCCGTCGACCTCGTAGTCCCGCATCCTGCGGGTGGTCACCGAGACCGACAGCCAGACCCAGGGCGAGCGCGCCCGGATCAGCTCGATCACGCTGTCCTTGCCGACCCCGGAGGGGCCGGACAGGACAGTGAGACGGGCTGCCGGGCGCGCGTCGTCATCCATGCTCACTGCTTGTTTCTACACGGTGCGGCGAACTAGTTCGCAGCGAACTCCGCAAGCAGTGCCTTACGCTGCTGTTCGCCGAGGCCACGCAGGCGGCGGCTGTCGGCGATCTTGAGCTTCTCCATGATCTGTGTCGCCCGGATCTTGCCGATGCCCGGCATGGCCTGCAGGACGGCCGAGACCTTCAGCTTGCCGACGACATCGTCCGACTCCGCCCGGTCAAGGACGGCGGCGAGGGTGGTCTTGCCCTGCTTGAGCTGCTCCTTCAGCTCAGCGCGGGCCTTGCGGATCTCCGCGGCCTTGGCGAGCGCTGCAGCGCGCTGCTCTGGGGTCAATGACGGGAGCGGCACCAGTTCTCCTCAGGTCCCTATCGCGACGGGCGGAACGTCCCGCCGCTGCTGTGAAACGTGGTGTGGCCGTGAACCAAGGGGTATTTGGTTCCCAGCGCGGGGAAAACTAGCGTTCAACGAACGAATCGGCAACGTGGGCACGCCTGGAGCGCTCCCGTGTGACCGATCGGTCACTCAGCCAGCCGGCCGAGGACGGCACGGCATTCGGCCAACACCCGGTCCGCCGCCGCGCGCAGCGCGGCCGGCTCCGGACCCGCCGCGAGCACCTCCCGGGAGTACGCGGGCAGCACGGTGGCGAGCCGGTCACCGAAGACCGTACGGAGATCTTCGGCACTCCCGCCCTGGGCGCCGAGCCCCGGTGCGAGCAGCGGACCGTTCACCCGGGACAGGTCGTGCCCGGTGTCTCCGATCGTCGCCCCGACCACCAGACCGAAGTTGCCGAGCGGCTCCACACCCGCGTTGAGCTGCGATATCTCGTCGATGACGAGCTGCGCGACGGTGCGTCCGTCGGCGGACCGGGCGTGCTGAACCTCGGCTCCCTCCGGGTTGGAGGTCAGCGCGAGCACGAAGACGCCGGCGCCGTGCTCGGCGGCGGTGGTGAACATCGGCGCCAGCGACCGCACGCCGAGATACGGGCTCGCCGTCACCGCGTCGACGCACAGCGAGCTAGATGGATCTAGATATGCCGAGGCGTACGCGGCCACGGTGGATCCGATGTCGCCACGCTTCACGTCCAGGAGCACAAGCGCACCCGCCGAGCGCAACTGTCGGATAGTTGACTCAAGTATTGCGATGCCTTCTGACCCGAAACGCTCGAAAAAGGCGGATTGCGGCTTTACCACCGCCACCCGGTCTGCGATCGCCTCGACCACCGTGGCGCAGAACCGGGCCAGCCCCGCCACGTCGTCCGGCAACCCCCAGCGACGCAACAACGCGGCGTGCGGGTCGATGCCCACACACAGCGGTCCCCGCTCACCCATGGCGGCATGCAGCCGTGTCCCGAAGCTCTCCATCCACTCCTCCTGGTTCCCGGTCGGGTCGGGCACGGTTCGTCCGTTCCCGGTCGGTCGGTTGTTCCGTTCCCGGTCGTGTGATTGGTCCCGCTCCCCGGCGTCGTCGCGCTCAGCCGGCCGCGGCCGCCGCCCCCACCGCCGCCGCGATCCGGGCCAGGTCCGCGTCGCTCGTGACGTACGGCGGCATGGTGTAGACCAGGTCGCGGAACGGCCGCAGCCACACCCCGTGGTCCACCGCCGCCTCGGTCGCGGCGGCGACGTCCACCTCGTGGTCGAGCTGGACCACCCCGATGGCGCCCAGCACCCGGACGTCGGCCACCCCCGCGGCGCCCGCCAGCGGCGCCAGCCCGGCCCGCAACCCCGCCTCGATCCGCCGCACCTCGGCCGCCCAGTCCCCGTCGCGCAGCAGCCCGATCGAGGCGTTCGCCACCGCGCAGGCGAGCGGGTTGCCCATGAACGTCGGCCCGTGCGCCAGCACCCCGGTGGCCGAGATGCCGCGCGCCACCTCGGGGGTGCACAGCGCCGCGCCGAGGGTCAGGTAGCCGCCGGTGAGAGCCTTGCCGACGCACATCACGTCCGGGGTGACCCCGGCGTGCTCGGCGGCGAACAGCGTGCCGGTGCGACCGAATCCAGTAGCGATCTCGTCGAAAATGAGTAATACCCCGTGCCGGCTGGTGACCTCACGCAACACGCGCAGGTAGTGCGGATTGTGGAACCGCATCCCGCCGGCACCCTGCACCACCGGCTCCACGATCACCGCGGCCAACTCGGCCGCGTGCCGCCGCACCGCGTCCGCGAGCGCCGCCTCGTACGCCGGATCCACCGGCGCGTCGAAGCCGGCCGGCGGCGCCGTGGTGAACACCTGCCGGGGCAGCACGTCGCCCCACAGATGGTGCATGCCACCCTCCGGGTCGCAGACGCTCATCGGGTGGAACGTGTCCCCGTGGTAACCGCCCCGCCAGGTGCCGAGCCGGCGCCGCTCCGGCCGGCCCCGGCCGCGCTGGTACTGGAGGCACATCTTGATCGCCACCTCGACGCTTACCGATCCCGAGTCACAGAGGAACACGTGGTCCAGCCCCGGCGGCGTCACCTCCACGAGCGTGCGGGCCAGCCGGACCGCCGGCTCGTGGGTCAGCCCGCCGAACATCACATGGCTCATCCGGCCCACCTGGTCGGCCACCGCCGCGTCCAGCACCGGATGCCGATAGCCGTGCACGGCCGCCCACCAGGACGACATGCCATCCACCAGGTCCCGCCCGTCGGACAGCCGAAGCCGGACGCCACGGGCGCTCTCCACCAGATACGGCGGTCGGCCGGCCGGCATCGGTGCGTACGGGTGCCAGACGTGCGTCTGGTCGGTGGCCAGGATCTCCTCGGGCGTCACGCCGCTCCTCCTCGTAAGGAAGGGCCCCTTGCTATCGCTTCTCGCCTGGAAGGGGTCCCTTGTCAACGCCGGCCTCCCGGTGCGCCCGGACGCCGGTCACACCGCAACCGTCGATCACGCCGGCCCGTCAGGGGCCGCGCCGTCGGGCGCCGTCGCGGCCGTCCGGGCGATGGCCCGGACCAGCGCCGGACCCCGGTAGACGAAGCCGGTGTAGAGCTGGACGAGGCTGGCACCCGCGTCGAACATCCGGCGCGCGTCACCGGCGTCGAGCAGTCCACCGACACCGATCACCGGCAGCCGGCCGCCGGTCTCCCGGTGGACGAAGGCGACCACGTCCCGCGCCCGCCCCGCCAGCGGCCGGCCGGACAGCCCGCCCGCCTCGGCGGCGACGGCCCGATCGGCCGGGGCCAGCCCGTCCCGCCCGAGCGTGGTGTTGGTGGCGATGATCCCGGCCGCCCCCCGGTCGAGACAGACCTCGAGCAGGTCGGCGATCGCCGCGTCGGTCAGATCCGGAGCGATCTTGACCAGGATCGGCCGCTCCCCCACCAGCTCACCGAGCAGTGCGTCCAGGTGCGCCCGGTCCTGCAACGACCGCAGCCCCGGCGTGTTGGGCGAGGAGACGTTTACCGCGAAGTAGTCGCCGTACGCCCGCAGCGCCCGGTAGGAGGCCAGGTAGTCCGCCACGGCCTGGTCCAGCGGGGTGACCTTGGACTTGCCCAGCGAGATGCCCAGCGGCACGCTGAGTGGGCGGGGCAGCGCGGCCAGCCGGGCGGCCAGCGCCTCGGCGCCGGCGTTGTTGAAGCCCATCCGGTTGATCACCGCCGTGCTGGCCGGCAGCCGGAACAACCGGGGCCGTGGGTTGCCGGGCTGCGGACGGGCGGTGACGGTGCCCACCTCGACGAAACCGAACCCGAGCGCCGGCCAGGCCGGCAGCGCCACCCCGTCCTTGTCCATTCCGGCGGCCAGGCCCACCGGGTTCGGGAAGTCGACCCCGAACACGGTGCGCGGCGCGCGGACGGAGCACACGGCACGTACCACGGCCAGCGCGGCCGGCCGTCGGGACAGTGCCGTCAGCCGAGCCAAGGTCCATTCATGCGCCGCCTCCGGATCCCCCCCACCCACCCGGAACAACCCAGCCCGGACCACCCGCTCAAACATCACCACCACAAACCTCCATCCCGTTCCACCCCACCCCTCCCTCTGTTGATCAAGAGGTTCGCGTCACCGAACGGCCGCCTCGATGACGCAAAGCTCTTGATCAACACGGGAGGGGGGTGGCCGGGGGGTCATCGGGCCTCGCGGAGGGCGGCGTGGAGTTCCTGGAGCGGGCGGACCGACATGTCACCCCGGATCCGCGCCTCGATGCCCATCACCGCCGCCGCCGCTCCGGGCACCGTCGTGACGCACGGGATGTCGGCGGTCACCGCGGCGCTGCGGATCTCGTACCCGTCCGAGCGGGCACTGGCCCCCGAACCCTGCGGGGTGTTGATGACCAGCGCGACGTCGCCGCCGAGGATCATCGACACCGCGTCCGGCCCCTGCCCCTCCTCCTCGTAGTGCTTGCGGATGAGCTGGCAGGAGATGCCGTGCCGGCGCAGCACCGCGCCGGTGCCGGTGGTCGCCACGATCGAGAAGCCCAGATCGGCCAGCCGCTTCACCGGGAAGATCATCGCCCGCTTGTCCCGGTTGGCCACCGACACGAAGATCGTGCCGCCGGTGGGCAACGACCCGTACGCGGCCGCCTGCGACTTGGCGAACGCGTTGCCGAACGCCGGGTCGATCCCCATCACCTCACCGGTGGACTTCATCTCCGGGCCGAGCAGCGTGTCCACCCCCTTGCCGGCCGGGGTACGGAACCGGGTGAACGGCAGCACCGCCTCCTTCACCGCGATCGGCGCGGAGTCGGGCAGCGTCCCGCCGTCGCCGGTGCTCGGCAGCAGCCCCTCTGCCCGCAGCTCGGCTACGGTGGCGCCCAGCATGATCCGGGCCGCCGCCTTGGCCAGCGGCACCGCCGTCGCCTTGGACACGAACGGTACGGTCCGGGACGCCCGCGGATTGGCCTCCAGCACATAGAGCACGTCGTCCTTGAGGGCGTACTGCACGTTCAGCAGCCCGCGTACGCCGATGCCACGGGCGATCTCCTCGGTGTACCGGCGGACCTCGGCCAGGTGCGGGTCGACCAGGGTGATCGGTGGCAGCGCGCAGGAGGAGTCGCCGGAGTGGATACCGGCCTCCTCGATGTGCTCCATGACGCCGCCCAGGAACACCTCGCCGTCGGCGTCGCACAGCGCGTCCACGTCAATCTCGATGGCGTCGTCCAGGAACCGGTCCACCAGCACCGGATGGTCCGGCGAGATGTCGGTCGCGCGGTCGATGTAGCCACGCAGCGTGGCGTCGTCGTAGACGATCTCCATGCCCCGGCCGCCCAGCACGTACGACGGCCGCACCAGCACCGGGTAACCGATCTCCCCGGCGATCGCCTTTGCCTCCTCGTACGAGGTGGCGGTGCCGTGTGCCGGCGCGCGCAGCCCGGCGCGGGCCAGCACCGCGCCGAACGCGCCGCGGTCCTCCGCCAGGTGGATGGACTCCGGCGAGGTGCCCACCACCGGTACGCCGGCGTCCTTGAGACGTTGCGCCAGTCCGAGCGGCGTCTGCCCGCCCAGTTGCACGACCGCCCCAACCACGCCGGGCCCGCCGGCGGCTCGACCGGAGCTGTCCTCGGCGTGCCAGACCTCCAACACGTCCTCGAAACTCAGCGGCTCGAAGTAGAGCCGGTCGGCGGTGTCGTAGTCGGTGGAGACGGTCTCCGGGTTGCAGTTCACCATTACCGTCTCCAGGCCGGCCGCGCGCAGTGCCTGGACGGCGTGCACGCACGAGTAGTCGAACTCGATGCCCTGCCCGATCCGGTTCGGCCCGGAGCCGAGGATCAGCACCTTCGGCCGCGCCGACGGCGCCACCTCGGTCTCGGAGTCGTACGACGAGTAGTGGTACGGCGTGCTGGCGGCGAACTCGGCGGCGCAGGTGTCCACGGTCTTGTACACCGGGCGCAGGCCGATCCGGTGCCGCAGCGCCCGTACCCCGTCCTCGCCGGCCAGTTCCGGACGCAGCGCGGCCACCTGGCGGTCGGAGAGGCCGGCCCGCTTGGCCCGGCGCAGCAGATCCTCGTCAAGCACCGCGGCGCCGACGATCCCGGCGCGCAGCTCGACCAGCCCGGCGATCTGGTCGACGAACCACCTGTCGATCCCGCCGGACGCCTCGACCACCTCGGCGACGCTCGCGCCCAGCCGCAGCGCCCGCTCCACCGTGTACAGCCGGCCGTCGTGCGGGGTGCGCAGCGCCGCGAGGGTGTTCTCCCGGGTGGCCCCGGCCGGATCGGCGACGGTCCAGAATCCGGCGCCCCGGGTCTCCATCGACCGCATCGCCTTGTTCAGCGCCTCGGTGAAGTTGCGGCCCAGCGCCATCGCCTCGCCCACCGACTTCATCGTGGTGGTCAGCTCCGGGTCGGCGCCGGGGAACTTCTCGAACGCGAACCGGGGGATCTTGACCACCACGTAGTCCAGGGTCGGCTCGAACGCCGCCGGGGTGAGCGCGGTGATGTCGTTGGGGATCTCGTCGAGCGTGTAGCCGATCGCCAACCGGGCCGCGATCTTGGCGATCGGGAAGCCGGTGGCCTTCGACGCCAGCGCCGACGACCGGGACACCCGGGGGTTCATCTCGATCACCACGATCCGGCCGTCGGCCGGGTTCACCGCGAACTGGATGTTGCAGCCGCCGGTGTCCACCCCCACCTCACGCAGCACCGCGATGCCCAGGTCACGCAGCCCCTGGTACTCCCGGTCGGTGAGCGTCATGGCCGGCGCGACGGTCACGCTGTCGCCGGTGTGCACCCCCATCGGGTCGAGGTTCTCGATGGAGCAGACCACCACGACGTTGTCGTGCCGGTCCCGCATGAGTTCGAGTTCGTACTCCTTCCAGCCGAGCACGCTCTCCTCGATCAGCACCTCGTGCACCGGGCTGGCCGCCAACCCGGTTCCGGCGATCCGGTCCAGGTCCTCGTCGGTGTGTGCCATGCCGGAGCCGAGCCCGCCCATGGTGAACGACGGCCGGACCACCACCGGCAGCCCTACCTCGGCGACCGTGTCGCGGATCTCCTCCATCGAGTGGCAGACCCGCGAGCGCGGGACCAGGCCCTCGGGGTCGGGCAGCCCGATCCGGCGGCCCGCCCGGACCACGATCTCCTTGAACAACTGCCGGTCCTCGCCCCGGCGGATGGCCTCGATGTCGGCGCCGATCAGCTCCACCCCGTACTTGTCCAGCACGCCGGCCTCGTGCAGCGCCACCGCCGTGTTCAACGCCGTCTGGCCGCCCAGCGTGGGCAGCAGCGCGTCCGGACGCTCCCTGGCGATCACCAGCTCGACGAATTCCGGCGTGATCGGCTCGACGTACGTGGCGTCGGCGAACTCCGGATCGGTCATGATCGTTGCCGGGTTGGAGTTGACCAGGCTGACCCGCAGCCCCTCGGCGCGCAGCACCCGGCACGCCTGGGTGCCGGAGTAGTCGAACTCGCAGGCCTGACCGATGACGATCGGCCCCGAGCCGATCACCAGGACGTGCTTCAGGTCGGTCCGCTTAGGCATGGCCACCACCCTCGATGAGTTCCGCGAACCGGTCGAACAGGTAGTCGGCGTCGTGCGGACCGGCCGCCGCCTCCGGGTGGTACTGCACGGTGAACGCCGGCACGTCCACCGCGCGCAGCCCCTCGACCACGTTGTCGTTGAGGCAGACGTGACTGACCCGAACGCCGCCGAACTCGGTGTCGACCACCCGGTCGGGCACCACCGCCCCGGGGGCCGTCTCCGGCCAGGCCACCGCGAAGCCGTGGTTGTGGCTGGTCACCTCGACCTTGCCGGTGGCCCGGTCGAGCACCGGCTGGTTGATGCCGCGATGCCCGTAGCCCAGCTTGTAGGTGCCGAACCCGAGCGCCCGGCCGAGGATCTGACTGCCGAAACAGATGCCGAACAGTGGGATCCGCCGCCGCATCACCTCGCGAGCCAGTTCCACCGGACGGTCGGCGGTGGCCGGGTCACCCGGGCCGGGTGAGAAGAACACCGCGTCCGCCCCGGTGGCCAGCACGTCCGCCATGGTGCTGGACGCCGGCAGCACATGGGTGGTGACGCCGCGGGCGGCCAGCCGGCGCGGCACGTTCCGTTTGATGCCCAGGTCCAGGGCGGCCACCGTGTACCGGTGCTCACCCTCAGCCGGCACCGTGTACGGCTCGGGCGTGGTCACCTCGCCGGACAGGTCGGCACCGACCATCGACGGGGTGCCGCGCACCTTGTCGAGCAGCGCCTTCGGGTCGTCGTCCAGGCTGGACACCCCGACCCGCATGGCGCCCCGCTCGCGCAGGTGCCGGGTCAGGGCCCGGGTGTCCACCCCACACACGCCGACCACACCCTCGGCCGCCAGCCGGTCCTCCAACGCGCCCGTGGCGCGCCAGTTGGAGCTGATCCGGGCCGGGTCGCGGACCACGTACCCGGCCACCCAGATCCGGCCGGACTCGTCGTCCTCGGCGTTGACGCCGGTGTTGCCGATGTGCGGCGCCGTCTGCACCACGACCTGCCGGTGGTACGACGGGTCGGTGAGCGTCTCCTGGTAGCCGGTCATCCCGGTGCTGAACACCGCCTCGCCGAACGTCTCCCCGACGCTGCCGTACGCCTCGCCGGTGAATGTCCGGCCGTCCTCCAGCACCAGGAGCGCCGGTCGCCGCCGCATCAGCGGGCCCACCTTTCGTTCGCGACTGCGGGGCTCGCAAGCTCACTCCTCGCGCTCACCGGACCGCCTTTCCGTCAAGGACCGTCGGCTCGCCGCGCAGGAACGTGGCGACCACCCGGCCGGGCAGTGTCATCCCCGCGTACGGGGTGTTGCGGCTGCGGCTGGCCAGCTCACCCGGCTCGACGCGGCGTACCGCCGCCGGGTCCACCAGGGTGAACGTGGCGTGCCGGCCGGGGGCGGGGTCGTGCCCGTGCTCGGTCAGACCGGCGATCCGGGCCGGGGTGCGGGACATCCGCTCGGCGATCAGATCCCAGCGCGGGCCGAACACCTCCAGCGTCACGGAGAGCGCCGTCTCCAGCCCGAGCATCCCCGGGCGGGCATACCCCCACTCGCACTCCTTGTCCTCCAGGGCGTGCGGGGCGTGGTCGGTGGCGACGACATCGATGACACCCTCGACCAGGGCGTCGCGCAGGGCGGCCACGTCGGCGTCGGTCCGCAGCGGCGGGTTGACCTTGAAAACCGGGTCGTACGACTCGGCCCGCCGGTCGGTCAGCAGCAGGTGGTGCGGGGTGACCTCGGCCGTAACCCGAACCCCGCGCGCCTTCGCGTGCCGCAGCACGTCGACACTGCCGGCCGTGGAGACGTGGCAGACGTGCAGCCGGCTGCCGACGTGCTCGGCGAGCAGCACGTCCCGGGCGATGATCGCCTCCTCGGCCACCGCCGGCCAGCCGGTCAGCCCGAGCCGGGTGGCGACCTCGCCCTCGTGCATCTGGGCGCCCTCGGTGAGCCGGGGCTCCTCGGCGTGCTGGGCGATCACCCCGTCGAACGCCTTCACGTACTCCAGCGCCCGGCGCATCAGCCGCGGGTCGGCCACGCAGTGCCCGTCGTCGGAGAAGATCCGCACCCGGGCCGCCGAGTCGGCCATCGCCCCCAGTTCGGCGAGGCGTTCGCCGGCCAGCCCGACGGTGACCGCGCCGATCGGCTGCACGTCCACCAGGCCGGCCTCCCGGCCCAGCCGCCACACCTGCTCCACCACGCCCGCCGTGTCGGCGACCGGGCTGGTGTTGGCCATGGCGCACACCGCCGTGTAGCCGCCCAGCGCCGCGGCCCGGGAGCCGGACTCCACCGTCTCGGCGTCCTCGCGACCCGGTTCGCGCAGGTGGGTGTGCAGGTCGACGAGGCCGGGCAGGGCCACCAGGCCGGCCGCGTCGACCGCCCGGGCGGCGGCCACGTCGAGCCGGGGACCGGCCTCCGCGATGACGCCGTCGCGGACCAGCAGGTCGGTCGGTTCGGCCCCGAGCACGCTGACACCCTTGATCAGGTACGTGGTCATGAGGTGGTTCCCCCCAGCAGCAGGTAAAGAACGGCCATCCGCACGGAGACCCCGTTGGCGACCTGTTCGACGATTGTGGAGCGGGGCGAGTCGGCGACCTCCGGGGCGATCTCCATGCCCCGGTTCATCGGGCCCGGATGCATGACGATGGCGTGCTCCGGCAGCCGGCGCAGCCGGGGTCCGTCCAGCCCGTAGCGGCGGGCGTACTCGCGCGCCGACGGGAAGTACGACGCGGCCATCCGTTCCCGCTGCACCCGCAACATCATCACCACGTCCGCGCTGGGCAGCACGGCGTCCAGGTCGTACGACACGTCGGTGCCCGGCGCGAGCGCGGCCGCGATGTCGACCGGGATCAGGGTGGGCGGGCCGACCAGCGTGATCTTGGCACCGAGGGTGGCCAGCAGCAGCACGTTCGACCGGGCCACCCGGCTGTGCAGCACGTCCCCCACCACCGCCACGTGCAGGCCGTCGACCCGGCCCAGCCGGGACCGCATGGTGTACGCGTCGAGCAGCGCCTGGGTCGGGTGCTCGTGGGTGCCGTCGCCGGCGTTCACCACGCTGCCGGAGACCCAGGTGGCCAGCCGGTGCGGGGCGCCGGAGGCCGGGTGCCGGACGACGACCGCGTCGGCCCCCATCGCCTGGAGGGTCAACGCGGTGTCCTTGAGGCTCTCCCCCTTCGAGACGCTGGAACCCTTCGCCGAGAAGTTGATCACATCGGCGGAGAGCCGCTTGGCGGCCGCCTCGAAGGAGATCCGGGTCCGGGTCGAGTCCTCGTAGAACAGGTTCACCACGGTCCGGCCGCGCAGCGCGGGCAGCTTCTTCACCTCCCGGCCACTGACGCTTGCCATCCCGGCGGCGGTGTCCAGGATCAGGGTGGCGGTGCCGGCGTCGAGGTCGGCGCCACTGAGCAGATGTTTGATCATCGCTTCTCTCCCGGGCGGGCGGCGGCCGGGGCGGACGGCGACGTCGACGGCGGCCTGGACGGCGGGCCGGCGTGCAGCCGTACCTCGTCGGTGCCGTCAGTCTCGGCGAGCGTCACCCGGACGCTCTCGGCCAGCGCGGTGGGGATGTTCTTCCCCACGTAGTCGGCGCGGATCGGTAACTCCCGGTGGCCGCGGTCGACAAGTACGGCGAGTTGCACGGAGGCGGGCCGGCCCAGGTCGTTAAGCGCGTCCAACGCGGCCCGCACGGTACGGCCGGAGAACAGCACGTCGTCGACGAGGATCACCCGCCTGCCGTCGATACCGCCGACCGGCACCTCGGTCGGGCCGACCGCCCGGGTGGCGTGCCGGCGCAGATCGTCGCGGTAGAGGGTGACGTCGAGGACACCGACCGGCAGCTCGACATCCTCGAACGCGGCGATCCGGGCGGCCAACCGGCGGGCCAGCGGCACGCCCCGGGTGGGAATGCCGAGCAGCACCGTGTCCGCGGCGCCCTGGGTCTTCTCGAGTATCTGGTGGGCTATCCGGTCCACCACGCGCGCGAGGTCGGCGCTGGCGAGGATCACCTTCACGGACGGTGGCGACGCCACCGGTTCCCGGGCGGCCTGTGGGTAGGCCACGTCGGACCTCCTTCCCCGCCTCACGGGACGGGTCGTTAAAGGATGTCGGAAACGACCTGGTCACAGTGCCAGGCCGGGCTCGTGCGTCACGTTACCAGTGCGGATCGGCCTTTCCGCCACACCCGGCCCGTCGGTCGGACGCAGATCACTGATCTCCTGCTCAGCTCGGCGATTTGCCCGGATCGGCCGGCGCCGGAAACGAGCGGGCCGGTTGCCAGCACTTGACCGCGTGTCGCAATCCCCGTACCGTCACGCTCCGTAGCGAACCGCTGGGGCGACCCCCGAGCCAGCACTGGGAGTGACCGCATGCCGTCTGAGTACGCCAAGTCGTTGGGCGCCCGCCTGCGCTCCATCCGCCAGCAGCAGGGCCTGTCCCTGCAGGGCGTGGAGGAGAAGTCGAACGGGCGTTGGAAGGCCGTCGTCGTCGGCTCGTACGAGCGCGGCGACCGCGCCGTCACCGTGTCCCGCCTCGCCGAGTTGGCCGAGTTCTACCGGGTGCCGGTTTCGGAACTGCTGCCCGACGGCAGCGGGATCCGGCACGAGCCCACCAACAAGATCGTTCTGGACCTGGAGCGGCTGTACGACGACGCCTCGGAGGAACTGGCCTACGTGGCCCGCTACGCCCGGGCGATCCAGCAGCAGCGCGGGGACTACAACGGCCGAGTGCTCTCCATCCGCGCCGACGACCTGCGGGCGCTGGCGATCGTGTACGACGCCTCACCGTCCGGCCTGATCGAGCGGCTGACCGAGCACGGCGTGCTGGTCGCCGACCCGCGGGCACTGTTCGCGTCCTGACCCACCGCATACCGAGGGGCCCCGGGCATCCGCCCGGGGCCCCTCGGTGTGCGCCCGCGCCATCCTCGCGTTGATCAAGAGATCTGCGTCAGAATTCGAGCTGATCATGACGCGGATCTCTTGATCAACGCGAGCGAGCGGGGCGCGGGCGGGCCGGATGGGGTGGGGTCAGCGGGTGGCGTATTCGGCGATCCGGCCGAGCAGGCCGTTGAGGAAACGGGGCGAGTCGTCGGTGGACATCTGCCGGGCCAGTTCGACCGCCTCGCTGATCGCCACCGGGTCGTCGATTTCGTCGACGTACAACAGTTCGTACACGGCGATCCGGGCCAGGTTGCGGTCCACGACCGGCATCCGGTCCAGCGTCCAGCCCTCGGCGTAGCTGGCGATCAACTCGTCGATCCGGTCCAGGTGCCCCGCCACGCCCTCGACCAGGCCGACCGCGTAACCCATGTGCTCCGGATGGGGTCGCTCGATCCGCTCCAGGTAGCCGGTCAGCACCTCGGTCGGCCGGCGGTCCCGCAGGTCGGCCTCGAAGAGCACGTCCAGTGCCCGCTTACGCGCCTTGCGGCGCGCCGGCATCTGCTGCTTGGGGCCCTCGGCCATCAGGCGCGGCCGAGGTAACGGCCGTCGCGGGTGTCGACCTTGATCTTCTCGCCGGTGGTGATGAACAGCGGCACCTGAACGGTGGCGCCGGTTTCCACGGTCGCCGGCTTGTTGCCGCCGGTCGAGCGGTCACCCTGCAGACCGGGTTCGGTGTACGTCACCTCGAGCACCACGCTGGTGGGCAGCTCGATGTAGAGCGGCACCTCCTCGTGGGTGGCCACGGTGGCCTCCGCCTCGGGCAGCAGGTAGTTGGCGGCCTCACCCACGGTCCCCCCGGGGACCGAGATCTGGTCGTACGTCTGCAGATCCATGAAGACGTAGTCCTCGCCATCGGCGTACAGGTACTGCATGGTCCGCTTGTCGACGGTGGCCGTGTCGACCTTGGTGCCCGCGTTGAAGGTCTTGTCGACCACCTTGCCGGACAACACGTTCTTCAGCGTGGTGCGCACGAACGCGCCGCCCTTGCCGGGCTTCACGTGCTGGAACTCGACGACGGTCCACAGCTCGCCGTCGAGGTTGAGAACCAGACCGTTCTTGAGGTCGTTGGTGGAGGCCATGTCCTGCCTTGATCTTCAATTGACGCCACAGACGCGGCAAGTCTACCGGTCGGCGAGGTGGCGCAGCGCGAGCCGGTAGCCGTCGACGCCCAGCCCGCAGATCACCCCGGTGGCCACGGCCGAAATCACCGAGTGGTGCCGGAACTCCTCCCGGGCGTGGATGTTCGAGATGTGCACCTCGACCAGCGGCCCGCGCAGCATCGCGCAGGCGTCCCGGACCGCGTACGAGTAATGCGACCAGGCCCCCGGGTTGAGCACGACCGCGACGCCCTCGTCCGCCGCGGCGTGCAGCCAGCCGAGCATTTCGTGTTCCACGTCGGTCTGCCGGACGGCCACGTCCAGTCCCAGCTCCCGACCCGTCGACTCGCACAGTTCGACAAGATCGGCGTAGCTGGTCCGGCCGTACACGTCGACCTGCCGGGTGCCCAGCCGGCCGAGGTTGGGCCCGTTCAACACGTACACCCTCATGTTCGGGCGACCTCCCGGTACGCGGCGCTGAGCAGGTCATCGTCCGGGTCGGCGTCCAGAATGCCGGTGCGGGCGAGCCCGTCCAGCACCACGAACCGCAGCCGGTCGCCCCGGGCCTTCTTGTCCACCCGCATCGCGTCCAGCAACTGCGGCCAGGCGTCGGCACGGTATCCGGTGGGCAGCCCGAGGGCGGTAAGCGTGGTCCGGTGCCGCTCGGCGGTGGCCGCGTCGAGCCGACCGGCCAACCGGCCCAGCGCGCCCGCGTAGATCAATCCGACGGCGACCGCGTGCCCGTGCCGCCACCGGTAGCCCTCCACCTTCTCGATGGCGTGACCCAGCGTGTGACCGTAGTTGAGGATCTCCCGGCGGCCCGCCTCGCGCAGGTCACCAGAGACCACGTCCGCCTTCACCTGGATCGCGCGCTCCACCAGTTCCCGCAGCACCGGACCGGCCGGGTCGGTGGCGGCCGCCGGGTCCCGCTCCACCAGGTCCAGGATCACCGGATCGGCGATGAAGCCGCACTTCACCACTTCGGCCAGCCCGGCCGCCAGGTCGACCGGCGGCAGACCGTCCAGGGCGGCGAGGTCGCAGAGCACGCCGGCCGGCGGGTGGAAGGCGCCGACCAGGTTCTTGCCGGCGGCCGTGTTGATCCCGGTCTTGCCGCCGACCGCGGCGTCCACCATGCCGAGCAGCGACGTCGCCACCGGCACCCAGCGCACGCCGCGCAGCCAGCAGGCCGCCACGAAGCCGGCCACGTCGGTCGCGGCGCCGCCACCCACCCCGACCACCGCGTCGGTACGGGTGAAGCCCGCCGCACCCAACCGGTCCCAGCACCCGGCCGCCACCTCGATCGACTTGCCCGCCTCGGCGTCCGGCACCTCGATCGGGAGCGGCCGGCGGCCGGCGGCGGCCAACCGGTCGACAAGCGCCGTCGCGGTCGCCGCGAGCGGTCCCGCGTACAGCACCGCCACCCGGTCCGCGCCCGGCAGCAGCTCCGGCAGCGCGTCCGGCAGGTCCCGCCCGACGAGCACCTGGTACGGCCGGTCGCCACGCACCGCAATCCGCGTCATCACCGGCACAGTCTAGGGAAGGGGCCGGTGTCGCGTTCCGCGTGGGAGGCTCCGCCACAACGAGCCGACGACCGATCCAGGGCGCTTGCACGCAGGCCGGTCACGGCGCTTCCACGCGGGCCGGTCACAGCGCTTCCGCGCGGGCCGGTCACAGCGCTTCCGCGCAGGTCGGATCAACGCGTTTCCGGCGGACGGGCGCCGACCAGCACCGTCGCCTCGTACTCCTCGGACGTGACCGGCGACGGCTCCAGGCCGGCACCGGCGAACGCCGCCACCGCGGCGGCGACCTGTTCGGCGCCGATCTCGACGAGGAGATGACCGCCGGGCGCCAGCCACCGGGGCGCCGCCGCGGCCACCCGGCGCAGCACCGCCAGCCCGTCGGCGCCGCCGTCCAGCGCCACCGGCGCCTCGTGCAGCCGGGCCTCCGGCGGCATCAGACCGACCGCCGTGGTCGGGACGTACGGCACGTTGGCCACCAGCACCGCCACCCGGCGGCGCAGCGCCACGGGCAGCGACTCGTACAGGTCGCCCTGGAAGACCCGGCCACCGACCGGCGCGAGGTTGCGCCGGGCGCACGGCACCGCGATCGGATCGACCTCCCCGGCGTACAGCTCGATCGGACCGACCGCCGCGGCGAGCGCGGCGCCGATCGCGCCGGAACCGCAACACAGGTCGACCACGACGTCACCGGGGCGGGCCACCGCGGCCGCCCGCTGGACCAGGAACTCGGTCCGCCGCCGGGGCACGAAAACCCCCGGATCGACGGATATCCGGAGGCCGCAGAACTCGGCCCAGCCGAGCACGTGCTCCAGCGGCAGGCCGGCGACCCGCCGGTCCACCAGGCGGGTCAGCTCGGCCGGATCGGCGGCGGCGTTGAGCAGCAGTCGCGCCTCGTCCTCGGCGAAGACGCAGCCGGCGGCGCGCAGCGCGGCGACGATCCGGGGGTACGACGGAGGTGCGGGTGGGGCAGACACGGGGATTCCTTCCGGGGCGCCGACGGGCGCTCGCCGCGATCCGCTACCCCGGCTGAGCCGTCCGGCGGGAGGGCGGGAGCACCCGGCCTGATCCGTTGATTGCTCTCACCTCCCGGGTCGATCCGGCTCCGACTCCGTCACCGTACCCGACGTCCGCCCCGACCACGCGGCCAGGCGCGCGGCGTGCTCGGCAACCGCGACCCGCAGCTCGTCCGGCCGTACGACCGTGAACGGCCAGCCCAGTCCGGCGAGCATCGTGGCCATCCCGTCCAGCCGTTCCGCCCGGCCCCGCAGCAGGATCCCGTCCGGGGTCTCGGTCAACTCGACCAGGTCTGCCGGCAGCCGCCGTCGGGCCCGCGCCAGCTCCGTCTCCAGCAACACCTCGACCTCGTACGCGTACGGGACCTCGGCCAGCGAGCGCGTCACGTGCGCCACCGGGTCGAAGTCGACGGGTGCGGGGAAGGTCGCGGCGCCCGTCCGGACGTCGGCGATCCGGTCCAACCGGAACGTCCGGAGGTCGCCGCGGCGGTGGTCGTGGCCGGTGACGTACCACCGTCCGGCGTGGAAGACCAGGCCGTACGGGTCGAGTTCCCGGCTGCTCTGCTCACCGCGCCAGGAGCGGTAGTCGATGCTCACCCGGCGCCGGTCGCGTACCGCGCTGCCGAGGACGAGCAGCGTCGTGCTGTGCGTGCCGGCCACCTCGCGCGGCGGGTCGCGGAGGAAGCCGAGACTCTGCCGGAGTCCCGTCAGCCGGTCGGCAAGGGACGCCGGCAGCACCCGCTGGATCTTCGCGAGGGCCGTCGTGGTGGCCGGTGCCCCGGTCCCCAGGCCGAACCGCTCGGCCGCGACCAGCCCGAGCGTCACGGCCACCGCCTCGTCGTCGGTGAGCATCAGCGGTGGGAGCTTGTAGCCGGGTCGCAGCCGGTATCCGCCATACCGCCCACGCTGTGCCACGACCGGGATGCCCAGCTCGGCCAGGGTGGTGGCGTAGCGCCGGACGGTTCGCTCGTCGACGCCGAGCCGGCGGGCCAGTTCGGCGCCCCCGAGTCGCGGGTGAGCTTGGAGGAGTTCCAGCAGCCCGAGCACTCGACCCGCGGGATGTGACACAGGCGACTCTCCTTATCCGGGCGGGAACCGTCCGGATTCAACCATAGGCTCGATCCCGACTGAACGGAGACCTCATGACCACCTTCGTACTCGTACCCGGCTTCTGGCTGGGCGCCTGGGCCTGGCAGGACGTCACCGACGCCCTGCGGACCGCCGGGCACGAGGCGCACCCGTTGACCCTCACCGGCGTGGCTGACCGCGCCGACCTGGCCACCCCCGAGGTCGGCCTGGACACGCACACGGCCGACATCGTCCGCCACCTCGAGGACGCCGACCTGCGAGACGTGGTGCTGGTCGGCCACTCCGGGGGCGGAATGCCGGTCACCCAGGCCGCCGATCGGATCCCCGAACGGATCAGCCGCGTCGTCTATGTGGACAGCGGGGCGTTGCCGGACGGGACGGCCCAGTTCGACACCTATCCACCGGAGGAGCAGCGGCGGCTACGCACGTTGATCGGCGACGGACACCTGCTGCCGCCGCCGGACTGGAATCCGGCCGACGACCCGGAGTCGCTCGCCGGGCTGGACGGATCGGCACTTCGGCTGCTGCGCGAACGCGCCACCCCGCACCCGCTGAGGGCGGCCACCGATCCGGTCCGGCTCACCGGTGGCCGGCCGGTGCCGACCACGTTGATCGCCTGCACCTTCCCGGTGCCGGTGGTGGAACAGTTGATCGCGGAGGGTCACCCGTTCTTCGCCACCATGGCCGGCGCCCACCTCGTCGGGCTGCCCACCGGCCATTGGCCGATGCTCAGCGAGCCTCGGGCGCTGGCCGACGCGCTGACCAGGCTGTGACCACGTCGACGACCTCCGCCGCGACCTCCTCGGCCGAGCGGTCGTCGGTGACCACGGTGGCGGCGGCCACCTCCTCGTACAGCGGGCGGCGCTGCTCCATGAGGTGACGCAGGGTGGCGCGCGGGTTGATCGCCAGCAGTGGTCGACCCGCGCCGAGACCCACCCGGCGCAGCGCGTCGGTCAGACCCACCGACAGGTACACCACCGGCTGGCCGGCCAGCGCGGCCCGGTTCTCGGCTGCCAGGATCGCACCCCCGCCGAGCGCCAGCACCCCGTCGAACGTGTCGAGCGCGCCGGCCACCGCCGCCCGCTCCAGGGCCCGGAAATGCTCCTCGCCCTCGTCGACGAAGATCTCCGGGATCGGCTTGCCGGCCGTCGCCTCGATCGCGGAGTCGGTGTCCCGGAACTCCACGCCTAGTGCCGCGGCCACCAGAGCGCCGACGGTGCTCTTACCGGCGCCGGGTGCCCCGACCAGCACGCAGACCGGCCCCATCAGCGGATCACCAGGTGGTCCAGGTACGCCGCCACGTTGCGGCGCAACTCGGCGACCGAGTCACCGCCGAACTTCTCGGTGGCCGCCTCGGCCAGCACCAGCGCCACCATCGCCTCGGCCACCACGGCCGCCGCCGGCACGGCACACACATCGGACCGCTGGTTGATGGCGGTCGCCGGCTCGCCGGTCGACACGTCCACCGTGGACAACGCCCGGTTCAGCGACGAGATCGGCTTCATGGCCGCGCGTACCCGCAGCGGCTCACCCGTGGTGATGCCGCCCTCCAGCCCGCCGGCCCGGTCGCTGAGCCGGCGCACCCCGGTCGCGGTGGGGACGATCTCGTCGTGCGCCACCGAGCCACGGGAGCGGGCCTGGGTGAACGCGTCGCCGATCTCCACACCCTTTATCGCCTGGATGGACATCAACGCCGCCGCCAGGCGCGCGTCCAGCTTGCGGTCCCACTGCACATGACTACCCAGACCCGGGGGTACGCCGTAGGCGAGCACCTCGACGACGCCGCCCAACGTGTCGGCGTCCTTCTTCGCGGCATCCACCTCGGCCACCATCCGGGCGCTCGCCTCCGGGTCGAGGCAGCGCAACAGATCGGCGTCCACCCGTTCGGAGTCCTCGGGTCGCGGTTGGAGGCCCGGCTTGGCCGCCACCGAGCCCAGCTCGACCACGTGCGAGACGATTTCCACACCGAGCGCCTGCCGGAGCAGTGCCCGCGCCACCGTGCCGACCGCCACCCGGGCGGCCGTCTCCCGGGCGCTTGCCCGTTCCAGGATCGGGCGGGCATCGGTGTGCCCGTACTTCTGCATGCCGGCCAGGTCGGCGTGCCCCGGCCGGGGGCGGGTCAGCGGCGCGTTGCGCGCCTGGCCGGCCAGTTCGTCAGCGTCGACCGGGTCGGGGGCCATCACGGTCCGCCACTTCGGCCACTCGGAGTTGCCGACCCGGACGGCCACCGGGCTGCCCAGGGTCACGCCGTGCCGGACACCGCCGACCACCTCGACCTCGTCCCGTTCGAACGACATCCGGGCGCCCCGGCCGTAACCGAGCCGCCGGCGGGCCAGTTCCCGGACCAGATCCTCGCTTGTCACCACGATCCCGGCGGGGACACCGTCGAGCACGGCGACGAGGGCCGGGCCGTGCGACTCACCTGCGGTCAACCAGCGCAACACGGTGGTCAGTCTGTCACGGAGGGAACGGCTGGCTGCTATCGCCTCCGACGGAAAGGCCCCTGCTACCACCACGCACCTCGATGCTGCGGGCCGACCGCCGGGTGCGTACCCTCTCTGCGGGGTGCCGGGAAGTCTGGTCGGCGACCGTTGACGCTGCCCGGAGGTGCCTCATGCTGTTGTTCGCGTTCGCCGCCGTGCTGCTGCTGGCGGTGCTCGTGTCCAGCCTCGCCCACCGCACCATCCTCTCCACCGCCGTGGTGTTCCTGGTCGCCGGCTTCGTACTGGGTCCGGAGACGACAGGCGTGCTGGAGATCACCGCGGACGCCCCGATCGTCGCCACGCTCGCCGAGCTGGCGCTGTTCGCGGTGCTGTTCACCGACGGCATGCGGGTCGGCTGGAGCGACCTGCGGTCGGCGTGGCGGCTGCCCGGCCGGGCCCTCGGCTGGGGGCTCCCGCTCACGCTGGCCATCACCGCTCTGCTGGCCCACTACGTGGCCGGGCTCGACTGGCCGGAGGCGCTGCTGGTGGGCGCGGTGCTGGCCCCCACCGATCCGGTCTTCGCGTCGGCCCTGGTGGGCAACGACCGGGTGCCGCACCGGCTACGCCACCTGCTCAACGTCGAATCGGGCGTCAACGACGGGCTGGCGCTGCCGTTCGTCATCCTGTTCCTGGCGGTGGCCGCCGGCTCCGACGACCTGCACCTCGGGGAACTCGGCTGGGAACTGCTGCTCGGTGTGGTGATCGGAGTCGGTGTGCCATGGTTGGCTCTCCGCTTGGAGAAGAGCCGGTTCTTCTCCGCCTCCACCCAGTACGAGCCGCTCAACGCCATGGCGATCGGACTGCTGGTGCTGGCGCTGGGCCAGGTCACCCACGCCAATCTGTTCCTCGCCGCGTTCGCCGCCGGCATCACCGTGGCCACCTTCGGCGAGCGGCAACGAAAGAGCTTCGAGCACTTCGGGGAGCTGATCGCCGAGCTGTTCAAGCTTGCCGCCCTGCTGGTCTTCGGCGCGCTGATCTCCTTCCAGTTCCTCGGCGAGATCGCCTGGCCGGGCTGGCTGTTCGCGGTGCTCGCGCTGTTCGTCGCCCGACCGCTGGCGCTCGCCATCTCGTTCCTGCGGTCGAGGCTGTCGCGCACCGAGCAGTTCGCCGCGATGTGGTTCGGTCCCAAGGGCTTCGCCTCGGTGGTCTACGGTCTCCTGGTCCTGCAGGCCGGCATCCCCGCCGGCGACGAGGTGTTCCACCTGGTCGCGTTGACCGTCGCTCTGTCGATAATCGCCCACTCGTCCACCGATATCGTGGTGGCCCGGCTGTTCGACCCGGATTCGACGCCGGCCTGGTACGGCCGGCTGCGGGCCCGGGCCAACAACTCGACCGACCTGCCGGAAGCGAGTGCCGCGATCGAGCCCGCCGAACCGACGCCCGCCGCCGAACCGACCGACGCGCGGCGGTCGGCGCCTCCGCGCGGCGACCGGACGGACGGCCGCTGACACCGCGGATAGCCATGCCGACGACTCGTCCAAGGTTAGGAGCCTGAGGTAAGGGCCCTTTCCTGCCGGAGCGCGGTCGACATCGCGGAGACCGGCGCCGGCACGCCGGTGAACAACTCGAACTGGCCGACCGCCTGGGCCAGCAGCAGGTCGAGGCCGGAGATGACCCGGCACCCCGCCGCTGCCGCGGCAGCCGCCAGCGGGGTCGGCCACGGGTCGTACAGCGCGTCGAACAGCACCGTCCCGGACCCCCAGTCAGCCACCGCGAGCGGGTCGGCCACCCCCTTGGGCACCGTGGAGATCACCACGTCCACGCCCAGGTGACCGGCCGCGTCTGCCCAGGCGGCACCGGTAAGCGGCAGATCGAGTTTCTCGGCCACCGGCCGCAGGTCGGCGACCGCGGCGGCGCGCCGGGCCACCACGGTGACCTGGTCCGCGCCCAGCCGGGCCGCCGCCGCGAGGGCGGCCCGGGCGGTGCCGCCCGCCCCGAGCACGGTGATCGAGGCACCGGCCGGCACGCCCACGTCGGTGAGCACCCGGACCATGCCCTCGACGTCGGTGTTGTCCGCGTACCAGGTGCCGTCCGGCCGGCGTACCAGTGTGTTGGCGGCGCCCACGACGGCCGCCACCGGCGCCACGACCGCGGCCACCGACAGCGCCGCCTCCTTGAGCGGCATGGTCAGCGACAACCCGGCCCACTCCGGGCCCAGGCCGGCCACCAGGCCCGGCAGCTCGTCCTCCGCGCACTCGATGGCCGTGTACGACCAACCGGTCAACCCGGCCGCCCGGTAACCGGCGTTGTGGATCACCGGGGAGAGCGAGTGGCCGACCGGCTTGCCGAGCACCGCGGCGCGGCGCGCGACCACCACGTCGACGTCCGGCACCTCAGAGCACGCCGTTCTCTCTGGCCTCCTGCACGTTGCGGTCGTGCTCGGCGTTTGTCTCGGCGAACTTGGTGGTCCCCTGCTTGTCGACGGCCACGAAGAACAACCACTTGCCGTCCGGCGGCGACATGGCGCCCTCCAGCGCCAGCTTGCCGGGGTTGTTGATCGGCGTCGGGGTCAGGCCGGGGTTGGCGTGCGTGGAGTACGGGTTCTTCGGATCGCGGATCTCGGCCGTCGTCATGTCCTTGGACGCCTTTGTCGGCTTGCCGGTCAACTCCCAGTAGTAGTTGACCGACACGTCGAACTCCAGGCAGGAACACGGGAAGTTGCCGCTGTAGATCCGGTTGTAGGCCACCTTGGCGACCTTGCCGAGGTCCTCGGGCTTACCCGCCTCGGCCTGCGCCATCGAGGCCACGATCAGCACCTCGTACGGCGAGATCCCGCCGCGCTGGCTCTCCACCGTCTCGACGAACTTCATCGCGGCGGTCTGGTCCAGGAAGTTCTTGACCATGATCCGGAGGATGCCGTCGGCCGTCGTGTTCGGCGGGAACTCGTAGGTGTCCGGGAAGAGGAAACCCTCGATCGACTTGGTGACCCTCTTGCCGTCGGTGCGGGTGAACCAGAATTCCGGTACGCCGAGCGCCTCCGGATCCTTGGCCGCCGCCTCGAACTCGGCCGCCGGGATCTTGGTGTGCTTGGACAGCAGGTCGTAGGTCTGCTTGGCGGTGCGCCCCTCCGGGATGGTGACCCCGTTGACGATCCGGGTCTTCGGGTCCAACAGCAACGCGACCACGTCCGCCGCCTTCATCTGCTTGCGCACCTTGTAGGTGCCCGCGCCGATGTTCTTGGCCCGCGAGTTGTCCTCGGCCGCCTTGACGTACGCCTTGGCGCTCTTCACCACGTCCGCCCGGACCAGGGTGTTGCCCACGTCGGTGATGGTGTCGCCGTCGTTGATCTGGACGATCGCCTCGCCGGTGCCCGGACCCGGGTAGTCGGGGGTGGTGAACAAGCCCTGGATCCGGTCGATGCCGAGCCACGCGCCGCCGGCCAGGCCCCCGAGCAGGACCAGCGTCAGCAGCAGCGCCGCGACCGTCTTGCCGCGACCGCTCCGGCGGCCCTTGCCACCCTTGCGCTTCTCCACGTAGCCGCGGCGATGTCGGCCCTTCTCGCTCCGCTCGTCGAACGCGAGATCCAGCTCGTCGATCATGTTGTCCGCCTCCGCTGCGCGTCGAGCCAGCTCTGCAGGATCTCCACCGCGGCCGCCTGATCGACGACCGCCCGCTGCCGGCGTCCCCGGACGCCCCGCTCGGACAGCCTACGAGACGCGACGACCGTCGACATCCTCTCGTCCGTAAGCCGTACCGGTATGGGCGATATGGCCGAGGTGAGCCGCTCGACGTACGCCATGACGTTCGCGGCGGCGGGCCCGTGCCGGCCGGCCAGGTTGATCGGCAGGCCGACCACCACCTCCACCGCCTCGTGCTCGGCCGCCAGCCGGACCAGCTCGGTGATATCCGTGGGCAGATCCGCCCCGGTCCCCAGATCACGGGCCAGGGTCACCAACGGGGTCGCCAGGAACCCACTCGGATCGGAGCGCGCCACACCGACCCGAACCTGGCCGACGTCGACCCCGAGACGGACGCCACGCGGGAACTCACTCATCCGGGACCGTTACCTCCGAGGGGGGCGGATCGTCGTCGAGGAAACACGACCGACCCGTCCCCCGTCAACCGAGGCCCTCCCGAACAGTCACCGGTTGATCACGCTTCGCCAACGGCGCGCTCGACAGCGGCCAGCAGGTTCCCCGCCTCGGCCGCCGGCAGGCCACCGCCCTGCGCGAGGTCTGCGTTGCCGCCACCCCGGCCGGAAAAGGCGCCCTTGACCAGGTCGGCGGCGGACAGGCCGCGGGACCGGGCCGCCGCGTTGACCGCGACCACCATCGACGCCTTGCCACCGGACCGGGCCGCCACCGCCACCACGGCCGGCCGCGCCGGGTCGATCTTGCCCCGGATCTCCTGGGCCAGGGTCCGCACGTCGTTACCACCAGCACCCTCCGGCGCCTCGGTGCCGACGTACGCGATCCCGCGCACGTCCCGGGCCTGGGCGGCGAGCGTGCCCGCCCCGCCCAGGACGAGCTGCGCGCGCAGCTTCTCCAGCTCCTTCTCGGCGTCGCGCAGCTGCGTCACGGTTTGCTCGACCCGATCCGCGACCTGGTCGGTCGGCACCCGGTACAGCTCGGCCAGCCGGGACACCAGCAGGTGCTCGCGGGCCAGGAAGCCGAACGCGTCGATGCCGACCAACGCCTCGACGCGGCGCACCCCGGAACCGATCGACGACTCGGAGAGGATCTTCACGAGGCCGAGCTGACCGGAGCGGCTGACGTGCGTACCGCCGCACAGCTCGCGGGCGTAGTCCCCAACCTCCACCACCCGGACCTGGTCACCGTACTTCTCCCCGAACAACGCCATGGCACCCAGCCGGCGCGCCTCCTCCTGGCTGGTGATGAACGCGTGCACCTCCAGGTCGTCCAGCAGCACCTCGTTGATCTGCTGCTCGACGTCGTGCAGCACGCTGGGCGCCACCCCGGTCGGGGTGTTGAAGTCGAACCGCAGCCGGCCCGGCGCGTTCAGCGAGCCCGCCTGGGTCGCCGACGCACCGAGGAAGTTACGCATCGTCTGGTGCACGAGGTGGGTGGCGGTGTGCGACCGGGAGATGGCCCGCCGACGGCTGGCGTCGATCTCGGCGTACCCGGTCTCCCCGCTGCGCACCTCGCCCCGGACGACCCGTGCCTTGTGCACGATCAGACCCGGGATCGGTTGCTGCACGTCGAGCACCTCGACCTGCCCCCCGCCGACCGTGATCAGGCCGTGGTCGGGCTGCTGGCCACCGCCCTCGGCGTAGAACGGGGTGGCGTCGAGCACCAGCTCGACCAGTTCCCCCTCGCCCGCCGCCGGCACCGAACCGCCGCCGGACAGCAGCGTGCGGACCCGCGACTCCCGGCTGACCTCGCTGTATCCGGTGAACTCCACCGGCCCCCCGGCGTCCAGCGCCGACCGGTACGCCGAGGTGTCCACGTGGCCGGACTTGCGCGCCTGCGCGTCGGCCTTCGCCCGGGCCCGCTGGTCGGCCATCAACCGGCGGAAGCCCTCCTGGTCGACCTGGAGGCCCTGCTCCGCCGCGATCTCCAGGGTCAGGTCGATCGGGAAGCCGTAGGTGTCGTGCAGCTGGAACGCCCGTTCACCGGAAAGGCTCGTGGTGCCGGCCGCCTTCGACTCGCTGATCGCCGTGTCCAGGATCGTGGTCCCCGCGCGCAGCGTGGACAGGAACGCGTCCTCCTCCGCGTAGGCGTACTGCGAGATCCGCGCGAAGTCGGTCGCCAGTTCCGGGTACGACGGCGACATGCAGTCCCGGGCCACCGGCAGCAGTTCGGGCAGCGCCCGGTCCTGGTAGCCCATCAGCCGCATCGCCCGGATGGCCCGCCGCATGATCCGGCGCAGCACGTAGCCGCGACCCTCGTTGCTCGGGGTCACCCCGTCGCCGATCAACATCAGCGCGGTCCGCACGTGGTCGGCCACCACCCGCAGCCGCACGTCGTCCGGATGCGACTCGGTGGCCGCGTGACCCGAGTTGACGCCGTACCGCTTGCCGGTCAGCTCCGCCGCCCGATCCAGGATCGGACGGACCTCGTCGATCTCGTACAGGTTGTCGACGCCTTGCAGAATGGCGGCGATCCGCTCCAGGCCCATGCCCGTGTCGATGTTCTTCGCGGGCAGGTCGCCGACGATCCGGAACTCCTCCTTGCTCCGGACATCGGCGATGTCGTACTGCATGAAGACGAGGTTCCAGTACTCCAGGTAGCGATCCTCGTCGACCTCCGGCCCGCCGTCCCTGCCGTACTCCGGGCCGCGGTCGTAGAACAGCTCCGAGCACGGACCGGCCGGCCCGGGAATGCCCATGTGCCAGAAGTTGTCCTTCTTGCCCCGGCGGACGATCCGCTCCGCCGGCACGCCGACCGACTTCCAGATCTCGTACGCCTCGTCGTCGTCCAGATAGACCGTCGGCCAGACCCGCTCCGGGTCAAGCCCGAAGCCGCCCTCGGCGGCCGGCTTCGTACTCAGCTCCCAGGCCAGCGGGATGGCGCCGGCCTTGAAGTAGTCACCGAACGAGAAGTTGCCGTTCATCTGGAAGAACGTGCCGTGCCGGCTGGTCTTGCCGACCTCGTCGATGTCCGGGGTCCGGACACACTTCTGCACGCTTACCGCCCGCTGGAACGGCGGCGTCTGCTGGCCGAGGAAGTACGGCACGAACGGAACCATGCCCGCCGGGATGAACAGCAGGTTCGGGTCGGCGATCGCGGGCAGCGGAGCGGACGGCACCACGGCGTGACCAGCCGCCTCGAAATGCGCCAGGAACCGTCGCTTGATCTCCGCCGTTCTCATCGGATGCCTTCCTCCGGGTACCGCTCGTCGTCGTCGAGCACGGCGGGTCGCCGCGCGTCGGCAAACTGGTCTTCGTACAGGACGCCGTCGGCGAACGCCTCGTGGATCTCCTGCTCCCGCTCGGCCATGCCGTCCCGCACGTCCTCCACGAAACTACGCAGCGACTCGGCGAGTCCGCCAATGGATTCCGCCGCCGTACTCGCGATGCCGGCCGGCGTGTACGCCTGCGCGGTCCGGGCCGCCTTCCGTACCACAAGCGCGCCCACGGCGAGCCCGATCCCCAACCACAGCAACCGCCTCATGGCCTCATCCTTCCTCGTTCCACACCGGGTGGCGGCGGCGGGTCAGCGGTCCCGGCGACGGGCCCGCCGGCGCTGCTTGAGCTCCGTACGCACCTCGCGCTCAGTGTCCGCGCGCCGGCGCGCGGAGGCCGCCTTCCGCAGGCCATAGCCGAAGGAGGCGACCTTCACGAGCGGGTTCGCCGCGGCGGCGGAGACCACGGTGGCCAGGTTGGCGACGTTGGCGGTGACGTTCTGCGCGTGCGCGGTCATCGTGTCGATCTTGGCGAGCTGCAGGTTCACCCCGTCCAGCGACGTGTGCACCTGCTCCAAAGCCGTGTTCACGTTGCCGATCGTCGTGTTCACGTTTCCCAGCAACGGGCCGGTCCGCTCGTTGACCTCGTTGATCGCCCGGGTCGCCGCGTCCACCGTGTGCCGCAGCCGCAGGATCGGCACCGCCAGGACGAGCACCAGCATCAGGAACGCACCCGCCGCGACCAGAGCCGCGATCTCTCCACCACTCACCCGTGTCCTCCTCAGCCAACCATCGGTCGCGAACCCTGGTACCCCACCTGAGGCGGCCGGATACGCGGACCGTCTCGCTTCGATGGCGCGGGGCACGCCGGCGTCAACGTGCAGACCCTACCGTCCGTGATGGGCGGCGGCCTCACGACGGGCTTGGTGTCAGATCCTGGAGTGGATCGTCAGTGAGAAGGGGATCCGGGTCGACGCCGGTGAGCGACGGGTCGGTGGTCGGCTGCGGTCTGGTCCGGTCGTCATCGACGGCGTTTCGCACCTTGATCGAAACCTGCGAACCGACGCAGTCGGGGCCGGCGGCCGGAGGCGGCTGCACCTGCCCGTCGAGCGGCACATCCGTCGGGGTGGGCACCGCACACGTCGGCTTGCGGACCCACAGATCGAGGGTCAACTCGTCGCGCTTCCAGCAGCTGTAGTGCCCCTCCACCTGGGCCTCCGGGCACAACGGGGCCTGCCACGGCCGCCAGCCGGCGTCCGACAGGGCGACCACGTACACCTGGTTGGTCTCGTCGGGCTCCCGTTCCGACTGGCTGGTGCGTTCCCGGAGCCGGCAGTCGATCCAGCACCACCGGTTGCCGCTCACCGCGTCCTCCGAAGCGATGGCGCCCCAGCCCGGCACGGCCAGCTCGTCGAGCGAGTCGAACACCGGGTCGTTGGCATTGGCACGAATACCGAAGTAGACCGGCAGCGCGGCCAACAGCAGGAGGCTGACCAGCATCAGGACGCCCAGCCGGAGCCGCCGCCGGGTGCGCATCTGGTGGCGTAGTTCGGACGGCGCGCCACGGACCGCGTCCACCCCGGCCGACAGCGGGCGGCTGCGCCCGTCCGGTCCGGGAGACGTCGGCGGGGCGCCCGGCTCCCCCTCCGGGGACGCGACCGCGCCCGGGCGGACCCGTGCGGACCCGACCGGCGCCGGTCCCCCGGACACCGGACCGGAGCTGGGCCGGACCGGCACCGCGGCCGCCGCGGCGGGCGGGCCGGACGGCGCGGTGGGCGGGCCGGACGGCGCGGTGGGCGGGCCGGACGGCGCGGTGGGCGGGCCGGACGGCGCGGTGGGCGGGCCGGAACGCGGCGGGCCGGGCGGCGCGAGCGGCACCGCCGCGCGGCCCCCGGGCTGGCCGGGACCGGGGTGACCCGGACGGCCCGGGCCGGGGGCGCCGCGCGGGGCCCGAGGAGTTCCATCCGGGCCCACCTGGGCGCCCGCCGGAGCGCCTGGCTGGCGAGGTGGCGCCGACCAGCCCGGGTTCGTGGGCCCGCCCGACACCGGACGCACCGGCCCCCCGGCCGCACGCGCCGGCCCCCCGGGCACCGGATGGGTCGGCCCCCCGGAAACCGGACCCGCCGCCCCCCCGGACACCGGGCCCGCCGGCGGCGCCGGACGCACCGGCCCACCGGAAACCGGACGGCTGGGACCACCAGAAACCGGACGGTTGGGACCCTCCGACACCGAGCGAGGGCTGGGCGGCACACCTCCGGGCGGAACAGCTCGTCCGGCGCCGGGCGGGGTGGGCCGGCCACCGTCCCGCGGCCCGCCCCGGCCATCATGCGGCGCACCCCGCCCCGCGCCGGGTGGCGCTACCCGGCCGGGCGGCATGTCGGGACCGCTGTCACGCGGCCCGCCCCGATTCGTACCGGGATGCGGAGCCGCGCGATCAGCATCGGGCGGCATCGCGCGCGCCGGACGCTGGGGAGGCACCGGGCCGACGGGGGCACCGGACGCGGGACGTCCGGACCCGGGAGGCGATCGGTCCGGCCCGCCCGGCCGGCCGGCCCGGGGATCGACGCCGGGCCGAGGTGCGGAGCCGGGACGACCGACCCGGGGATCGACGCCGGGCCGGCCGGACCGCGGATCGGGTTGACCGAAAACCGAGGTGGTGTCGTCCATCGACCGGTGATCGGGAGGGCCCGCACCGCGACCGGGCGGGCCGCCCGGCCGGCCCACGGGAACCGATCCACGGGGAGCCGGCGGGGCGGCGGGGGGCGGCACCGGATGTGGTGGCCGGGCGGCGTCGACGGGTCGATTCTCATTGCCCTGCGAGTGCGGGCGCCGGCCCGGGGGCGGCGCGGGCGGGCGGGTACGCCCCTCCCCAGCCGTGCCGTGCCGGGCCGCGTGCTCGTCCCGACCACCGTGCCGGGCCGCGTGCTCGTCCCCACCACCGTGCCGGGCCGCGTGCTCGTCCCCACCACCGTGCCGGGCCGCGTGCTCGTCCCCACCACCGTGCCGGGCCGCGTGCTCGTCCCCACCACCATGTCGGGCCGCGTGCTCATCCCGACCACTCGGCGCGGCGCGGCCGGGGTCACCGCCGTCGCCGCCCGGTCCAAGGTCGCCACGCTGTCGTCGTGCCGTCCGTAGGTCGTCGATCCAGCCGAGTTCCTCGCCCGGGACCTCGTCCGCGCCGGGTTGCTCGGCCCGCCCACGACCCCACCGACGTCCCTTGCCCGGGTTCCGCCGTTCCTCAGCGCCGTCATCCGGCCGATCGGCACGCCGTGTCACTGCTGATCCTCCCCCGGGGCGGCGTTGCCGCCCTCGTCGACCGCTACGCGGTCCGCGGTGTTCGTCGGCGAGACGTCGTTCGTCGACGGGACGTCCGCCCGACTGCCACTGTCCGGCTCCCGGTCGCCACCGACTGTGGCACCGGTGCCGGTCCCGTCGCCGGCACGCGCTCGGCGGCTGCCGTCGGCTCCAACCCGGTCGCTGGCGCCGGGCCGACGGTCGGCGCCGGCTCGACCGTCCCGCCCGGGCGCCGGCGCGCCCCGGATGATCCCCCGCAACAATGGCAGGCGGCCAGCCACCGCGCGCTCGGCGCCATGGTCGCTCGGCCGGTAGTAGTCGACACCCACCAGGTCGTCCGGCGGGTACTGCTGGGTCAACACGCCCCGCTGGTCGTCATGCGGATAACGGTAGCCCCGACCGTGACCGAGGCCCCTGGAGCCCGGATAGTGACCGTCCCGTAGCGCCGCCGGCACCATTCCCCCACGGCCGGCCCGGACATCAGCGATCGCCGCTCCGATCGCCACGGTCGCCGAGTTGGACTTGGGCGCGGTCGCCATGTGGATCACCGCCTGGGCAAGGTTGAGTTGTGCCTCCGGCAGCCCGACGTACTCGATCGCGTGGGCGGCCGCGGTGGCCACGCCGAGGGCGGTCGGATCCGCCATCCCGATGTCCTCGCTGGCGAAGATGACGATCCGGCGGGCGATGAACCTGGCGTCCTCGCCGGCGACCAGCATCCGGGCCAACCAGTGCAACGCGGCGTCCACGTCCGAGCCACGCATACTTTTGATGAACGCGCTGGTCACGTCGTAGTGTGCGTCGCCGGCCCGGTCGTAACGGACGGCGGCGACATCAACCGCCTGCTCCGCGACCGCCAGGTCGATCGTGGAGTTGCCCCGCGCCGACGCCGAGCCGGCCGCCGCCTCCAGCGCGGTCAGCGCCTTGCGCACGTCACCGCCGGCGAGGCGTACCAGATGGTCCTCCGCGTCCGGCGTGAGCGTCACCGCCCCGCCGAGACCGCGGTCGTCGGCGACCGCGCGACGGAGCAGCCCCCGCACCGCGTCCTCGCCGAGCGGTTGCAGCGTGAGCAACACGCAGCGGGACAGCAGCGGGGAGATGACCGAGAAGTACGGGTTTTCGGTCGTTGCCGCCAACAGCGTCACGGTCCGGTCCTCCACCGCGGCGAGCAGCGAGTCCTGCTGGGTCTTGCTGAACCGGTGCACCTCGTCGATGAACAGCACGGTCGGCGAGCCACCCGCCCGGCGGCGGCGCCGAGCGGCGTCGATCACCCCCCGGACGTCCTTCACTCCCGCCGACAGCGCCGACATGGCCACGAACTCACGCTCGGTCGCCCCGGCCACCAGATGCGCGATGGTGGTCTTGCCACTCCCCGGCGGGCCCCAGAGAATGACCGACATGGGTGCCGAACCGGTTACCAGCTGACGCAGGGGTGCGCCCGGAGCCAAGAGGTGTTCCTGGCCCACCAGCTCGTCCAGGGTGAGCGGACGCATCCGCACCGGAAGCGGCGAATCGGGGCCGGCCGTCGAGAGTCCGTCGACGCCCGACGGCCCGGACGGCGTGCCACGCACGCCGCCGGGCTCGGCGAGAGGAAACAGGGCGTCGGAGTCCATCGGAACGAGATTACCGGCCCGGTTCGTACGGCCGAGAACGCGCCAATGGCCGCGCGCGGCGAGCCGGTGCCCAGGGGGCGACCGGGTCCCGCCGCACGCGGCACCTCGACCGGGTCGTGGTGGCCGAGGAGGTCAGCCGCGCCCCGGCCGTCGACCCCGGTACCAGCGGCCGCCACCCCCACCGCCACCACCGGGGCCGCGACCGACCCCGCCCAGGTAGAGCGCGAGCAGCAACAGGCCGATCAGCACGAGGGTGTGCCAGTTGAACAGGTCCGGCGCGCCGAGGTCGGTGTTGAACAGGTCGATCAGGAGAGCGAATCCGAATACGATCGCCGCGGCGATGGCGAGCATGTCAGTCCTCCGTCGAGGTGAGAGCCAGTGTCGGCCCGGATGTACCCAACGCCACGTTCCGTCAATCTCCACCATGGACCGCGGGGGGACGTGGGCTTCCTCGCCGGTCTCGCCGTCGACCCGGAACTGCGCGGCCGGGGCCTCGGCGCGGCCCTCACGGTGGGGATGAGCCGCGCCCTGTTCACCCGGTTCGATCGGGTCGCGCTCGGTGTCTACACGCACAATCCGCGGGCCGCCCGGCTGTACGAGCGGCTCGGGTTCACCGAGATCATCCCGCGCAGCTCGATCAGCCTCCGGTAGTGGACGGGTCGCCTGTCACCTCTCGGCACGCACGAGCGGGCCTTCCTTCCTGTCCGCCGGCGCCTGCCTGCCGGCGAACCAGGCGGGCAGGTACAGCGGCGCGGCCACGGCGAGCACCACCGCCCCGACGATCATCGCGGTACTGACGCTGGTGCCCCCAGCGAGCGCGGTCAACACCACCCCGCCCAGCGCGCCGGCCGGTTGTGCCGCCATCGAGTTCAACGACAACACGCTGGTCCGGTGCGGACCATCCACCTGCCGGTGCAGCAGCCCCTGGTGCAACGGATTCGAGGCACCGTGCGTGACATAGCAGGCCAGATAGGCGGTGAGCACCCCCGCCGGACCCGCCAGCAGGCCCATCCCGACCACCGTGCCGCCCTGTGCCACCCGGAGGGCCGCGGCGGCTGGTGCCGCCCCGACGCGCCGGCCCAGCGCCGGTGCCACCGCGGCGCCGGCCGCCGAGGCGAGCCAGGCCGCCGCACCGGCCGGACCGAGCAGGGCGGCCGCGGCGTCGGAACCACCGGTCACCTCGGCGAGCCGCACCGGCAGCAGGGTCTCGAAGGTCACCATGCCGAAGCCCCAGAACAGCTCGACCGAGACCAGCGCGAGCAGCACCCGGGAGCGGCGCAGCAGCCCGAGGGCTCCGACGATGGCCCGCGGGGCGTCGCGGACCGACGCACGCAGGGCGTTGACCCCGCGCGCCGGCCGCTCCTCCACCAACAGGACGGCGAGCACCAGCAGGCCGACGCCCTGCAGCCCCGCGGCCAGCAGGACCGGTACGGTGAGCGCACTGGCCGGCCCGATCGGACCGAGGGCCACCAGTCCCCCGCTGAGCAACGCTCCGCCGGCGATGGCCAGTCCGGTGACAGCTCCGGCAGCGCCCAGGCCGCGTTCGATATCGGCGCCCGGGTCGACGGCCAGTGTCGAGTCCACAAACCACGAGTCGAGCGGTCCGCTGTCGAGCGCCCGGAAGACGCCCTGTAGCAGGTAGACGACCACGAACAGGGCCATCGAGTCGGCCACCGAGAACAGCACCAGCGCGGCGACGGACGCGGTCGCGGCAGCGAGCAGCACGGGCTTTCGGCCCAGCGCGTCGGCCAGGCCACCGGTGGGCAGTTCGAGGGCCAGTACGACGATTCCCTGCATGGCGATGACCATGCCGATCTGGGCGAGCGACAGCCCACGCTCGCCCATCAGCAGCACACCGACCGGGATGCTGAGGCCCGTCGGCAACCAACGCAACCCGTGCAGGGCCAGGTAGCGGAACCGGATCTGGCGTACCGACAGCGCGGTCACCGGTCGCCTCCGGGGCGTGGAACGGTGAGGTAGTAGACCTGGACGGTGCGCACGTCGACGGCCGTCGACGGTTCCCTACCGCGGAACCGCTCCACCACGGCTGTGAGTTCCTCGTTGAGGTCGCGGAGGTCGTCGGCCGACAGCCGCAGGATCATGTCGTTGAGCTGGGCCGCCTCCCGCCAGCGCGGCGGCTCGCTGTGCTGGGCGGCGATCCACGCCTCGGCCCGCTCGACCAGCTGGCGTAGCTGGTAGGTCTGCAGCCAGTCGGACGCGGCGCTGGCGTCCGGGTCGTCGTCGAACCCGGTGGACCGCCAGGAGCTGACGTCGTGCGCGGCACGCCACCACCGTTGCCGGCCGACACTCCGGTCGACATCCTCCTGGACCAGCCCGACCTCGGCGAGTTGGCGCAGGTGGTAGCTCGTGGCGCCGGTGTTCGTGGCCAGCGTCTCGGCCAACCGCGTGGCGGTGGCCGGCCCGTCGGTCCGCAACTCGCCGAGCAGCCGGGCGCGCAGCGGGTGCGCGAGCACCTTGATCTGTGCCGGACTCAGATGCACGACCCGTTGCCGGTCTCTCCTCGCAGTCATGAGTCCATAATAATTGTGCATGATTTCTTTGCACAAGAGCTGTGCATAGGGGTTTCTGACGCGCCGGCATCGACCGCGAAGAGGACGAATCGCGTCACCGGACAGGCCCGCCGTGTCGTTCACGCTGTCTGTGACCGCCAACGGAGCCCTGCCCATCTCGGTCCACCGGGTGGCACCGCGCCCGGTGGCCGGGTCAACCGGCGGGTGGATCAGACAGTGAGCAGTTCGACCGCGCCGCGCAGCCGGATGGTCAGCAGGCCGACAGCGCGAGCGCTGTCCAGCCGGACCTCGCCCGGCCGCACCAGCCCCGCCTCGGCGATCGTGGTACTACGCAACCGGGTGGCGTCAACGCCGTACCGGCGGGCCACCAGGTGTCCCAGCTCCACGCGGCTGACCGCGTCGGGACCCGCCACGTTGATCGGCCCGGCGTGGTCGGAGGCCGCCAGTTCGCGTACCGCCGCCGCGAGGTCGTCGACCGCGACCGGGCAGCGGACCTCGTCACTGAACAGGACGGCGTCGCCGTCCAGCGCGGCCAGGCAGAGCTGGAGGTGTTTGCTTCGCTCGTCACCGATGATCGCCGAGGTACGCACGAGCACCGCGCCGGGGTCCACCAGCCGGACCGCCGTCTCGGCCGCCGCCTTGGCGGCGCCGTAGGGATGCACGGGGGTGGGCGGCTCGTCGTCGGCGTACGGCTCCGGCCGCCCGGCGTGCAGCGCGTCGGACGACAGGTGCACCAGCCGGGCGCCCACCTCGATGGAGCCGGCCGCGACGTGGGCCGCCCCGTCGGCGGTGGTGGTCCAACCGAGGTACCCGCTCCCCCCCACCACCAGAACCGTCACCGGCCCCTCCCTCCCGTCGGCACCCTACCGGCGCACCGAACACGTCGAGCCCGGTTGATCAAGAGGTTTGCGTCTCGACACGCCCGGAGTTATGACGCAAATCTCTTGATCAACCCGAGGAGGAGCCGTCGGGGTTGAGGTTGGTGGGTCAGGTGGGGTCCGTTACGGGGGCGGCGGGGCCGGCGGTGCCGGTGTGCGGCGTGGCCGGCGGCTTGGGTTTGGCGTCGATACCGGCCTCGATCCGCTGCTGGGCGGTGATCGGCGTCGGCGCCCCGGTCAGCGGGTCGAACCCGCCCCGGGTCTTCGGAAACGCGATCACCTCGCGGATCGAGTCAGCGCCGGCGAGCAGCATGCACACCCGGTCCCAGCCGAATGCGATGCCGCCGTGCGGCGGCGGGCCGTACGTGAACGCCTCCAGCAGGAAGCCGAACTTGTCCCTCGCCTCCTCGGGCGTGATGCCGAGCAGGTCGAACACCCGCCGCTGCACGTCACCCCGGTGGATACGGATGGAGCCGCCGCCGATCTCGTTGCCGTTGCAGACGATGTCGTACGCGTAAGCCAGGGCGCGGTCCGGCGCCTCCTCGAACCGGTCGACCCACTCGTCGTTCGGCGACGTGAAGGGGTGGTGAACGGCGGTCCAGCCACCCTCGTCGGTCTTTTCGAACATCGGCGCGTCGACCACCCAGCAGAACGCCCAGGCGCTCTCGTCGACCAGACCGGCCCGCTTGGCGATCTCCACCCGGGCCGCGCCGAGCAGTTCCTGCGCCTCCCGCCGCTCGGCCGAGGCGGCGAAGAACACCGCGTCGCCCGGCTTCGCCCCGACCGCGTCGGCCAGGCCGGCCAGATGTTCGGCCGACAGGTTCTTGGCCACCGGCCCGCGGGCGTCGCCGGTCTCGGCGTCCAGCACCACGTAGGCGAGGCCGCGAGCGCCACGCGCCTTGGCCCAGTCCTGCCAGCCGTCCAGTTCCTTACGGCTCTGCGCCGCACCACCGGGCATCACCACAGCCCCCACGTAGCCACCCGCGTCGATCGCCCCGGCGAACACCCGGAACGCGGTGCCACGCAGGTAGTCGGTCAGCTCGGTCAGCTCGACGCCGTACCGCAGGTCGGGCTTGTCGGACCCGTACCGGGCCATGGCGTCGTGCCAGGTGATGCGCGGGATCGGCCGGGGGATCTCGTGGCCCGCCAGGTCGGACCAGAGCGCGGCGACGATCTCCTCGCCAAGCTCGATCACGTCGTCCTCGGTGACGAACGACATCTCGATGTCGAGCTGGGTGAACTCCGGCTGCCGGTCGGCCCGGAAGTCCTCGTCCCGGTAGCAGCGGGCGATCTGGTAGTACCGCTCCATGCCGCCGACCATCAGCAGCTGCTTGAACAGCTGGGGTGACTGCGGCAGCGCGTACCAGCTGCCGGGCTGCAACCGCACGGGGACCAGGAAGTCGCGGGCACCCTCCGGGGTGGACCGGGTGAGCGTCGGCGTCTCGATCTCCAGGAAGTCGCGGGCGTGCAGCGCCCCCCGGGCGAGCTGGTTGGCCCGCGACCGCAGCCGCACGGCGTTCGCCGGGCCGGAGCGGCGCAGGTCCAGATAGCGGTACCGGAGCCGGATGTCGTCCCCGGCCTCGACCTGGTCGTCGATCGGCAGCGGCAGCGGCGCGGCCTCGGACAGCACCTCCAGCGCGCTCGCCGTGACCTCGATCTCGCCGGTCGGCAGGTCCGGGTTCTCGTTGCCCGCGGGGCGGCGGGTCACCTCGCCGGTGACCCGCACGCAGAACTCGTTGCGCAGCGCGTGCGCGTCCTCCTCGCGGAACACCACCTGCACCACGCCCGAGGCGTCCCGCAGGTCGACGAAGATCACCCCGCCGTGATCACGCCGGCGGGCCACCCATCCGGCGAGGGTCACCGAGGTGCCGGCGTCCGTCGCGCGCAGGCTTCCGGCGTCATGGGTACGGATCACGACAAGGGCTCCTCACATGGTACGACTGCTCCGCATTCTGTCAGCCGAGGAAGGACCCCTTGTTATCGCCTCCGGTACGGGCAGGGCGGCTGTCGGCGCGGTCCGGTCACGGCTCCTCGACCGGCGGCAGCTGCCGCACCCGCGGCTCGCCGTCGGCCGCTGACCGCTCGGTGGGCGGCACGGGCTCCGGCGTCCGGGCCAGTTCCTCGGCGGCCTGGCCGGTCCCGGTCAACGAGACGGTGACGGCGCCGGCGGAGGACCGCCGGCGCCGTCACCCGGAACCGTTGTCGAGCGGGGCACCTCCCGCACGGAGGCGGCAGGAGGGGCCCTCTTCGTCAGTAGACGCTCACCCCGTAGACGCTGAGCGCCTCGGTGACGGGCTGGAAGTACGTTGTGCCGCCCCAGGAGCAGTTGCCGCTGCCGCCGGAGGTGAGGCCGAGCGCCGTGCTGCCGCTGAACAGGGAGCCTCCGCTGTCGCCCGGCTCGGCGCAGACGTTGGTGCGGATCAGGCCGTAGACCGAACCCTCGGCGTAGTTCACCGTGGCGTTTGTCGCGGTGACCGAGCCGCTGCGCAGCCCGGTGGTGCTGCCGCTGCGCTGGACGGACTGGTTGACGTACGCGTTGCCGGCCCCGGTGATGTCCCGGTAGCTGCCGTTGTAGAGGTAGACGTTACCCGGGTGGGACACGCTGCCCGTGTACCGGATGATGCCGTAGTCGTTGCCGGGGAAGCTGCTGCCGGCCCGGGTGCCCAGCACGGTGGTCTGGCTCGAGTTGGTGTACCAGGTCGAGGCGATGTTGGTGCAGTGCCCCGCGGTCAGCAGGTAGTAGGTGCTGCCGCTGCGCACGTTGAAGCCGAGCGAGCAGCGCCCGCCGCCACCGGCGTAGATCGCCTGGCCACCGGAGATCCTGGTGCTCAGCACGCCGGCCTCCGACTCCATGCGGACGGTGCCGCCGAGCCGGTTGACAGCTGCCTTGACCTTGGCCAGCTTGGCGCCGGTCACGGTGCTGTCGACGGCGACGACGACCTGGTTGGTCGTCGGGTCGGTCCACCACGCGGTGCCCGGCACCTTGGCGTTGGCGTCGAGGAACGTCATGGCGTCGCGGAGCTTCGTCGCGCCACGGGACACCAGCTTGGGGGTAGCGCCGGCGGCGCGGACCTGGCGGGCCGCCGCGGCGTCGGTCACGGTGACCACCATCTTGCCGTCGGCACCGGCGTACGAACCCGCGGAGCGGGCACCGAGTTTCTCGGCGAGCGTCGCCGCCGCGTCGGGGGACGCGGTCGGGGCCGCCGCCTGGGCGGGAGCGCCGGCCAGGGTGCCGGCCACCATGGCGCCAGCGGCCGCGACGACGGCAAGACGACGGAGCGTGGACCTCGTGGGTCTCATGCAGAGCCTCCCATTGGGGGGTGGAGGGGACGTGCCGGGGGTGGACACGCCCGTTCGGCGAAGCCGGGGGTGCCCGCCGAGTGAGAGAGAGTATTCCCAGCTTTACGACGATCTTCAATACATTGCCGTTACGAAAATATTTCTCAGATGACTCTTGCTGTCACAGTTGTGACGGTCGATCCGGCTCGATAAGATGCGCCGCCCCGCCCCCGTGACGCAACGCGGCCGTGACGCCGCCCGGCGATTGTTAACAGCGATCGTCATCGATATTATCGGCGGACACCCGTCCCTCCTGTTCGGAGGTCCCCATGACCCACCTCCGCCGCGCGCTGGTCACCCTCGCCACGCTCGCCACCACCGTCGTCCTCACCGCCACCGCCACGCTCGTCGGCGCCGCCCCCGCGGCGGCCGCCGATCCCGGCCCACCGCCGGCCTCGATGGCCAGCCTGGGCGACTCCATCACCCGCGGCTTCAACGCCTGCGGCTGGTACGTCGACTGCACCTCCCGGTCCTTCAGCACCGGCGACTACTCCTCGGTCAACAGCCATTACCTGCGGATCCGTGCGGTCAACCCGGCGATCAACGGACGCAACTACAACGACGCCCGCAGCGGCGCCAAGTCCGCCGACATGTACGGGCAGGCCGGCACTGCCGTCAGCCAGGGCGTCGGGTACGTCACGATCCTGATCGGCGCCAACGACGCCTGCACCAGCTCGGAGTCGAGCATGACGCCGGTGAGCACCTACCGAGCCAACATCGACGCCGCGCTCAACCGGCTCAAGTCCGGGCTCCCCAACGCCCGGGTGTACCTCATCAGCGTGCCGGACATCCAGCGCCTCTGGGCCGTCGGTAAGGGCAGCGGCAGCGCCCGGACCGCCTGGTCGCTGTTCGGCATCTGCCAGTCGATGCTGGCCAACCCCACCTCCACCAGCCAGTCCGATGTAGACCGACGCACCCGGGTCCGGCAGCGGGTCATCGACTACAACACCCAGCTCGCGCAGGCCTGCGCCGCGTACGGCCCGTACTGCGACTTCGACAACAACGCGGTGTTCAACTACCCGTTCACGCTCGGCCAGCTCTCCGGTTGGGACTACTTCCACCCCAACACCAGCGGTCAGCAGGTGCTGGCCTTCGTCCCGTACGCCGCCGGCTTCGCGTGGTAACCCACCCTCCCTCCCCTCCCCACCCCCCACCCCACCCTTCCCGTCGATCTAGGGCAGATGGTCGTCAGTC
>NZ_JBHTDD010000027.1:0-99952 GCF_042666615.1 Plantactinospora sp. GCM10030261 | reverse complement strand
GACAACCTGTCGGAGCGGATCCTGTTCAACGAGTTGACGCCGGGGCAGATCGTGGTCGTCGACTGCGAGGGCGACCCGGAGGATGTGGACAAGTCCAAGCTGGTGTTCCGTGGCGCGGAGAAGCCGGTGGACGTCCCCGACGCGGTGCCGGCCGACCTCGGCGGCGCAGCCGCCGCGGGCGGCACCGAGTAAACAAGCAGTCAGCACGTGAACGGGTTCGGCCCGGCGGCGGAGCCGCCGGGCCGAACCCGTTCATCCGGCACGCCGATCAGTCGACGGTCGACCGCTGTGGCGTCGCGACATCGCCGGCCAGCCGGCAGGCGTCATCACCGACCAGCTCGACCAGGCCGTCCGTCACCAGACCGGCCAGCGCCCGGGAGCGCTGCACGTCGTCCTTCCAGACCAGATCCAACCGCTGGACCGGGACCGGTCCGACACTGTCCCGGAGCACCGCCAGCAACAGTCCGCGTACCTGCCGATCGGTGCCGGCGTACCGCTGCGGTCGCCGGGTCGGGCCGGTCGGCACCGCCGGCCGGCCGGCGCCGTACCAGCCGCAGACCTCGGCGAGCGGGCAGTCGGCGCAGCGCGGTGCGCGGGCCGTGCACACCAGGGCACCCAGCTCCATGAAGGCGGCGCTGGCCCGGGCCGCGGTGGTCGGCTGGTCCGGCAGCAGTTCGGCGGTGGCCACCAGGTCGGCCGGTCGGGTGGCCGGGCCGGCGTCCGGCTCGCCGGCGACGACCCGGGCCACCAACCGGCGCACATTCGTGTCCACCACGGGATGCCGTTGCCCGTACGCGAACGCGGCCACCGCCCGGGCGGTGTAGCTGCCCACCCCTGGCAACGCCAGCAGCTCGTCCAGGTCGGTGGGCACCCGACCGGCGTGCCGCTCCACCAGCGCCACCGCGCATTCCCGCAGCCGCAACGCGCGACGCGGATAGCCCAGCCGACCCCACATGCGGATCGCCTCGGCGGGCGGCTCAGCCGCCAGCGCCGCGGGCTCGGGCCAGCGGGCCACCCATTCCCGCCACACGGGGAGCACCCGGACCACCGGAGTCTGCTGGAGCATGATCTCGCTGATCAGGATCGGCCAGGCACCCACGTCGGGGACCCGCCACGGCAGGTCCCGGGCATTCTGGTCGTACCAGGAAATGGCCATGGCGGCGAGCTTCTTCTCGGACATCGCGCCACAGATCCTGTCATGCCGGCGGGCGGAACTCGTGCGCCGGTCGACCCGGTCGAAATCCCACCCGGTCCCGCCGAGGCGGCGCATGATCAGCGGAGCAGAACAGGCAGAGTCCTGCCACGGCACAGCAGGCCGCGACCGTCGCCAGGACACCCGAATAACCGCCGGCAGGGATCATCGACGCGCCGAGCATCGGGGCAGCCGCCCGAGCAAGGGTCACCGGCGTAGCGACGATCCCGGCGATGGTGGCGTAGGCGGCGGTGCCGTACCGGCTGGCGAGCAGGGTCGGTGTGGCCAGGTGGGCAAGTCCGAAACCGAGGCCGAAGCAGACGACCGCCGCGACGGCCCCGCCGCGACTGTCACCGAACACGCCGAGACCGATCACAGCCAGCGCCTGGAAGGCGAACATCAACGCGACGACCCTGGTCGTCCGGAGGCGGTTGCGGGTGCCGGAAAGCACGAAGCGTCCGGTGACGGCCAGGATGCCGAGCAGTCCAGCGACGGTGGCGCCGAAGGTCGGTGGGTGGCCGCGGCTGGTCAGGTACGAAACCAGATGCACCGCCATGGTCGCCATCGCCGCGCTGTGGAAGACGAACGCCGCGGTGAGTGTCCAGAAGGAGACATCTCGGACAGCAGCTCGTACGACAGTTCGGCGCCGCTCCACCACCTTTCCGATCGGATCCGTCGCCCCGGCCGCCCGCCGGGTGGATGGCGGCCGGCGGATGGCGGTCGCGTGCAGCGGAATGGTGACAACCCCGTGCACAGCGGCGAGCACGAGCAGGGCCGTGCGCCATCCGAGTCGATCGACAAGTAACCCGGTGAGAGGCAGGTAGATCGAGCTGGCGAGGCCGGCGACGGCGGTGACGGCGAGTAGTGCCCTGGCCCGCCGCTCCGGGTCGAACCAGGAGACGATTACCGCGAACGCGGATTCGTAGAGCACCATCCCACTGACCAGACCGACGCCGACCAGCACGGCGTAAAGCTCCGCGAGGCTCCCCACCCGTGACCACGCGGCAACCAGCAGCGTCCCCACGAGCGAGCCGACGGTCATGAGGAGGTGGCCGCCGTGACGGTCCAGCCACCGGCCGACCGGGACGGCCATGGCTCCGCCGGTGAGAACCGATGCCGTGAGCGCTCCGGTGACCTGTACGGCGGACGCGGAGAGGCTGGTCGCCATGGGTTCGAGCAGCACCGCGAATGAGTAGTAGAGGGTGCCGTACCCGACTGTCTGGGTGATCGCCAACGCGGTGACCACTCGCCGGCCGTCGGCCTCGGGGCGGTGCCCACCGGTCGCGTCGGACCCGGTGGGCACCGTGGCAAGCCTCGAGGTCATCAGGCAGGGGTCACAGACCGACGATGGTGACGGCGTCTCTGACGTGGGCAGCCAGGGCGGATACCACGTAGTCGGCGTCCCGGCTGACCCCGCGCAGGGTGTTCGACGAGAAGGAGCGTTGGAACTCCAGTCCGACATAGACCAGGCCGGGGTGGGTGGTGGAGATGCCAGCGACGTGCTGGGGGAGGCCGGCGTCGAGGGCGCCGATCGGCTCCAGGTAGTCGAGGTGGGGGCGGTATCCGGTCGCGAAGATGACCGCGTCGACGTGTTCCGACGTGCCGTCGGCCCACACCACACGGTCCTCCTCGAAGGTGGTGAACATGGGGCGTCGATCGATGACCCCTGACTCGAACGCCTTGCGATATCCACCCGTGTCCAGTACCGGGATGTGGTGGATGACCTTGGCGAGCCAGGCTGGTGGCAGGTCGTCGAAGCCGCTGGTGTCCAACCAGTGGTGGAGATCCCGGCCGTTCGGCCGCTGGTCGAGGAAGTGGACGGGGCTGACGGATGCCAGTGTCACGGTGGCGACGTCTGCCAGTTCGTAGCCGACCTGGACCGCGGAGTTGCCGGCACCCACCACGATGACGCGCCTCCCGGCGTACGGGGCGGGCTCTCGGTACTGGGCAACATGCCGCACCTCCCCCGAGAACTCCTGCTGGCCCGGCAGGACCGGAAGGTGGGGCCGCCCGAACGTCCCGCTGGCGGCGACGATGCCGGACGCCGGGATCTCCTCACCCGCGGCGGTGTGCACGAGGAAGCCCGTCGGGGTGGTGCTGACGGTGCGTACCCGATGACCGGTGCGGATCTCCACGCCGAGGCTGTCGGCGTAGGACCGGAGATAGTCGGCCACCTCGTCCCGGGTGGGGTACCTGTCCGGGTCGCCGGGGAACGGCAGACCGGGCATCGCGCTGTATCGAGCTGGCGAGAACAGGGTGAGGCTGTCGTAGTAGTGGGGCCAGGAACCAACCGGCCGGTCGCCGGCTTCGAGTACGAGCGGATGGAGGCCCGCGTCGCGTACGGCTCGGGCGGCGGCGAGCCCGGACTGGCCACCTCCGATGACAACCACGGATGTTTGTGAGTTCGGCATTGCGAAATCATAACGTCATTTAGACGTATGACAAAATGACTATGATGGGAGAGGGTGAGCAGGTGGAGCAGCAGAGAACCGATGCCGACGCGCCGCAACCGGTGGCAGCACCGCAAGCAAGCTGCGCTGACCTGCCTCAGCTCGCCGAGTCGACCCATGACTTCCTCAAGGCATTGGCCAGCCCCACTCGCCAACGGATCATGATGCTCTTCGCGCGGGGCGCGGAACTGTCGGTAGGCGAGATCGCCACCCGGGTCGGAATCAGCCACGCGACCGCCTCCCAGCAGCTCATGCTGCTGCGCCGGGGGAAGGTCGTGGTCTCCCGACGGGATGGCAAGACCGTGCTGTACCGGGCCGACCGGGACGGCTCCGTCCGAGCGCTCACCGACCTGCGGGAATACCTGATGGACTGCTGCTGAGGCCCGGGCGGTCCGCCGCCCGCCGGTGGTCCCCGTTCGCGCCGAGGCGACCAACGTGGTCGGCACGTCCCGGCCACCCGGGATGCGCCGACGCGTCGGATCGCGTCCCGGCCCGTGGAAGGCGAGGCGGATACCGTCCCCGGTGATGCCCGGATCGGGCACACTGCCCGGGTGGATGAGCTCGCCATCACCGTGATCGGCCAGGACCGTCCGGGAATCGTGGCCGACGTGGCCGACGCGCTCGCCGGACTCGGCGCCAACCTCACCGACTCCACGATGACCCGGTTGCGCGGACACTTCGCGATGACCCTGGTTTGCACCGGTCCCGCCGCGGCCGAGGTGGAGCGGGCGCTGGCCCCGCTCGCCGCGGACGGCCGGTTGCTCGCCACCGTGCTGTCGGTCGCCGCGGACGAGGTGGCCCAGCGGACCGGCGAGCCGTATCTGGTCTCCGTTTACGGCGCCGACCGGCTCGGCATCGTGGCGGCGGTGACCAGGGTGCTGGCGCGGGCCGGAGCGAACGTCACCGATCTGACCACCCGCCTGACCGACCGGCTCTACGTCCTGGTCGCCGAGGTCGACCTGCCGCCGGTCGCCGCCGACGCCGTGCGGCGGGAACTCGCGGAGGTGGGCGAGGCCCTGGACATCGAGGTGACTTTGCGGCCCGTCGAGTCGGACGTGCTGTGACCGACGAGGCAGCGACCGCCCTCGGCGGCTGGAGCAGCGATGTGCTCGGCGTGCCGGGCCAGGTGCGGTCCGTCGTCGTGGCCCCCGCCGCCGTGCTGGCCGGGACCGCTCGACCGGTGGAAGCGACAAGTACCGAGATCCGCCAGCTCGCCGCCGATCTGGTCGCCACCATGCGGGTGTCGCCCGGCTGCGTTGGCCTCGCCGCGCCGCAGATCGGGGTGGCCGCCGACGTCTTCGCCGTCGATGTCACGGGCCACCCCAAGACGACCACCACGCACGGGACCTTCGTGCTCTGCAACGCCCGGGTCATGGAGGCGAGCCGGTGGCGTGTGGGACGGGAGGGATGCATGTCGGTGCCTGACCTGACGGGAGACGTACGCCGGGCCGGTCGGCTCGTGGTCGAGGCGGTGCTGCCCGGCACCGGCGCCGCCATCCGGCTGCACACCGACGGGTTCGAGGCCCGTGCGCTGCAGCACGAGATCGACCACTGTGCGGGCCTGTTGTTCCTTGACCGGGTGGCCGGCGCGCACGCGGTCTTTCCCCGTCGGGTCTACCGGTGACCCGGTGCGCGGCCCGCGAACGGTGACCCGGTCGCGCCGCCACCGACCGGGAGCGGTCGCGGTGCGGCGTGCGCGGGTCGCCTACGCCCGGCGCGTCGGCACGATCATCGGGAGCACTGCGACTACCGTGGGGACATCATGCGTCTGACGGTCGGTCCCCTGCCACCCGCCGTTTATTGGCGGCGCCGCGCCGTCGTACTCGGTGCGGTTCTCCTCTTCCTCATCGTGGTGCTCTACTCCTGCACGGGTCAGGACGATCCGAAGCAACCGGGTGCCCAGCAGCCGGGGACAGGGGGCTCCTCGTCGGCACCGTCCGCCTCGACCGGCGCGACACCCACCTCGGCTGCCTCGCCGGGGACGGCGGCCGGTTCCTCGGCCAGCCCGGGCGATTCCGGCGGGTCCGCTCCGGGCCCCGGGTCGGTGGACGAGGTGCCGCCGGCCACCGGGCCGGCCAACCCGACCGGTGTGGCGGCTCCGCCGCCGGGCGGGTGCACCGATGCCGAGATGTCGGTGATTCCGGTGCCGAACCCCGACACGGCCCGCCGGGGCACAGGGGTGGCTCTCCAGCTCAAGATCAAGAACATCTCCGGCCGGACCTGTCCCCGCGACGTCGGCTCCGATCTCCAGGAGATCTACATCAAGCTGGGGGCGCAGAAGGTGTGGTCCTCCGACACATGCAGCACCGCGCGGCAGTCGAACGTGGTGCAGTTCCCGCCGAGCCACGAACAGACCTACCAGGTCGAGTGGAACGGACGGGACGACTCCCGATGCGCCGACGGCGTCGCCACCGGCCCGTTCCCGAACGCCGGCGACTACCAGGTGATCGGCCGGCTGGGCAGCAAGCTCAGCGAGCCCGTCAAGCTCAGCATCGTGAACTGACGGCTGTCCCAACCACGCCGGGCACCGGCCGAGCGGTCAGACGTAGCGTTCGAGGATGGACGACTCGGCGAGCCGGGACAGCCCTTCGCGGACCCCACGGGCCCGGGCATCGCCCACCCCGTCGACCGCCTGCAGGTCCTCGACGGTAGCGCCGAGCAGGCGTTGCAACGTACCGAAGTGATTGACCAGGCGGTCCACAACCGACACGGGCAGCCTCGGCACCTTGGCCAACAGCCGGAAACCCCGCGGGCTGACGGCGGCCTCGAGCGCGTCGGACGCGCCGCCGTACCCGATCGCGCGCGCCACCGACACCAGGTCGATCAGCTCGGTCGCGCTCAGCAGATCCAACTCAACAAGCGCCTCGTCAAGCGTCCTGGCCCGGCGACCGGTGGGCAGGTAGTCACGAATCACCAGGGTCCGGTCGGCGTCCACGCCGGCCATCAGTTCGTCGAGCTGCAGCGCCAGTAGCCGTCCATCGGTGCCCAACTCCACCACGTAACCGGCGATCTCGTCGGCGATCCGGCGGACCATCTCCAGCCGCTGCACCACCGCCACGGCATCTCGCACGGTGACCAGGTCCTCGATCTCCAGGGCGGAGAGCGTGCCGGACACCTCGTCCAACCGCAGCTTGTATCGCTCGAGGGTGGCCAGTGCCTGGTTGGCCCGGGACAGGATGGCGGCCGAGTCGTCAAGCACGTGCCGCTGGCCGTTGACGTAGAGGCTGATGATTCGCATGGACTGGCTGACCGAGATCACCGGGTAGCCAGCCTGCCGGGCCACGCGCTCGGCGGTGCGGTGCCGGGTGCCGGACTCCTCGGTCGGGATCGACGGATCCGGCATCAGGTGCACCGCGGCGCGGACGATCCTGGTGCCGTCGCTGGAGAGCACCACGGCGCCGTCCATCTTGCACAGCTCGCGTACGCGGGTAGCTGAGAACTCGACGTCCAACGGGAAGCCGCCGGTGCAGAGTGACTCCACGGTCTTGTCGTAGCCCAGCACGATCAGGGCGCCGGTGCGACCACGCAGGATCCGCTCCAGCCCGTCCCGCAGGGCGGTGCCCGGGGCCATCAGGGCTAGGTTGGCGCGCAGCGGGTCGCCGCTGGCACCCGGACCCGTGATCGTCATGCCGGCGTTCACCGGGCGCGCCGGGGAGCCGGCCCGCACCTGCGGGATGGCACCGGTGATTCGGTTGGCGTCGCGGTCGGTCGGCACCCAGACAGTCTACGGACTGCCCTGCGGTGGGTGGTGTCGCGCTTACTGTGATGTGCCACCGTGCCGCGGTGCCGGGCGCCGGTTCTCATTCCGCCGACAGTCGCGCTGCCTGCTGCAGCGCCCCCCGGACGTCGGTGACCTCGGTCACCCGCATCCCGTTCGGCTGGATTCCCGACGAATCGGGGCCGCAACCGGGTGGCACCAGTGCGTGCGTGAAACCCAGCCGTGCCGCCTCGGCGAGCCGCCGCGGCGCCGCACCGACCCGGCGGACCTCTCCGGTGAGTCCCACCTCGCCGATCGCGACCAGGCGCGGCGACATGGAGAGGTTGAGGCCGCCGGAGGCGACGGCGAGCGCGACCGCCAGATCGGCCGCCGGCTCGACGACCCGGATGCCACCAACCGTGGCGGCGAAGACCTCCCGGTCGTGGAGCTGGAGTCGCTCCGTTCGGCGTTGCAGCACCGCGAGCACCATCGCCAGCCGAGCCGAGTCCAGGCCCGAGACGGTACGCCTCGGCGAACCGGCCACGGCGGCCCCGATCAGCGCCTGTACCTCGGTGACCAGTGCCCGCCGCCCTTCCATGGCGACCGTCACGCAGGTGCCCGGCACCGGCTCCGAGTACCGGGTCAGGAACAGGCCGGACGGGTCGGCGAGGCTGGTGATGCCCCCCTCGTGCATCTCGAAGCAGCCGACCTCGTCCGCGGCGCCGAACCGGTTCTTCACCCCTCGCACCATACGCAGCGAGGAGTGCTTGTCCCCCTCGAAGTGCAGCACCACGTCGACCAGGTGCTCCAGCACCCGGGGGCCGGCCACCTGGCCGTCCTTGGTGACGTGACCGACAAGCACGGTCGCGATGCCGCGTTCCTTGGCGACCGCGACCAGCGCCGCGGTCACCGCGCGGACCTGGGTCACCCCGCCCGGCACTCCGTCCGTGCCGGTGGTGGAGATGGTCTGCACGGAGTCGAGGATGAGCAGGCCCGGCTTGACGGCGTCCAGGTGTCCCAGCACCGCTGCCAGATCACTCTCCGCCGCGAGGTAGAGCTGCTCGTGCAGGGTGCCCATCCGCTCCGCCCGCAGCCGGACCTGGCTCACCGACTCTTCCCCGCTGACCACCAGCGACGGGCTGCCGCCCGAGGCGGCCCACTGCTGGGCCACGTCGAGCAGCAGGGTCGACTTGCCCACCCCCGGCTCGCCGGCGAGCAGCACCACGGCGCCCGGAACCAGCCCGCCGCCCAGCACCCGGTCCAGCTCGGGTACGCCGGTGGCACGCGCTCGGGCCGGTGCTGCACTGATCGTGGCGATCGGCCGGGCCGGCTCGGCCGGGGCGCGGGAACTCACCACCTTGCCGGAGACGGTGGGGCCGGTCAGCGTCGACTCGACGACCGAGCCCCACTCGCCGCACTCCGGACAGCGGCCCACCCATTTGGGCGGTTGGTGCCCGCAGGCGTCGCACTCGTAGGCAGGTCGGGGCTCGCGGGCGGCCCGGGACCGGGCCGACGGGGTGCCCCGGGAGGCAGCTCGGGAAGTCACCCCGAGGACGTTAGTCAACCCCTGCGACGGGTGACCCGGCGCACCGCCCGATTCCGTCGATCTAGGGCAGATGGTCGTGAATGGAGATCAACTCGCGACCATCCGCCCTAGATCGACGGGGGTGGCGAGTCGCGGGAGCCTCGGGTCAGCCGTGGCCGCCCTCTTCGGCGTCGGTGGTGATCTTCACGGTGGGCGCCGGGGTCAGCGGGATGGCCACCGGGACCGGCGTGGTGAGTTCCGCGCCGTCGACCTCGAAGGTCACCTCGATCGACTGGCCGGGCTTCAGGTCCTCGTTCAGGCCGACCAGTTCGAGATAGCTGCCGGCCGCCTGACTCAGCAGCACGAACCCGCCGGCGGGAATCTCCACCCGGGCCGGGCCCGCGGGAGCGGCGCTGGGCGTCGCAGCGTCGGGCGTGGCGCTCGCGCTCGGGCTGGCGGGGCGCTCACCGGCCGGGGAGTTCCCCGGGGCCACCGGCGAACCCGAGGCGATGCCGCCGCTGTCCGGGCTGGAGGGGGCGCCGGTGGACTGGGCCGGACCGGGGCTCACCGAGGCACTGCCGGCGGGGCCTGGGGTGATCTGCCCGGCGCCCGGCGGGTTGCTCGCCGAGGTGCCGCTGCGCAGGGCCACCGACTGGACGCCGGTCGCGCGGACGGTGACGGTGATCGGGTCGGTCGAGTCGTTGTAGAGGGCCCCGGTCAGCGGCGCGTTGCCGCCGGATGGGTAGCCCTCCACGCCGGGGTAGCCGATCGCGAGGTTGCGGACCTTGAAGGAGTCGTCGTCGGTCTGCACGTTGACGCCGGCGATGGCCGGCGCCTGGGCGGCGGTCTCGGCGACCTGGCCGCTCCCGCACCCGGACAGCAGCAGCGTCGCCGCGGCGACGCCACCGGTCGTCCACAGCCCCGCCCGGCCGGCTCCCCTGATCGAGCGCCTCACGTCGGTCCTCCTCGTCACGTTCGCGCCCGGCGTTCCGCCGCGCGCGGTGGCCATACCCGCGCTGACCGCGCTCCAGGGTAGTTGCCCGTGATCCGCCCCAGGACGCCGACCCGGAGATCACGGTACGGAGCGGATTCCCCCTGGTGAGCGCGCTCACACACAGGTGTGGTGTCGGCGTTGACCGGACCCCGCCGCCCTGGCGCGGGTGTCCCGGGTGGGCGACCCACCGACATCGCTGACCTTGTGTCGCCGTTGTCAGGTCAGCCGCCCGGCAAGGACCAGCAGGACGACGTCCAGCACCGCGACCAGCATGACCGCCCGGAACGTGGCGACCGGTCGTCGCGCGTCGGCCCCGACGTACCAGCCGGCGGGCAGGACCACCACGGCGATGGCGGTCGCCGCCCAGCCCGCCCACGACGGTGGTCCGGGCGGGCCGAAGACCAGGACCGCGGTGGCGGCCAGCAGCAGGGCGCCGGCCGCCAAGCGGGATCGGGTGGGGCCGAGCCGGTGCGGCAGTCCGTGGATCCCGGTGCGGGCGTCGTCAGCCAGGTCCGGCAGGGCGTTTGCGAAATGCGCGCCCGCCCCCAGCAGCGCCCCGGCGGCCGGCAACCAGGCCGGCGGCGTCGGCGAGCCGGGCAGCGCCAGGACCACGCAGGCCGGCAGCGCCCCGAATGAGACGGCGTACGGCAGCACGGAGAACGGGGTCGACTTGAGCGGCCAGTTGTAGAGCAGCGCCGAGCCGAGGGCGACCACCGAGCAGAGCGCGGCGAGCGGGGTGAGCGACAGCGCCAGGATCGGTGTGGCGGCGATGGCCACCAGCGTGGCCCCGCCCAGCCGGCGCCGGTCGACCAGCCCGGCCGGCACCGGCTTGTCCCGCCGACCCACCAGCGCGTCACGGTCGGCATCCAGCCAGTCGTTGCTCCAGCCCACCGCGAGCTGGCTGGCCAGCACGGTGGTTCCGACCCCGAGCAGGCCGCCGGGCCGGTGGCCGGCCCCGGCGGCCAGCAGTACCGCGACCGCGGTCACCGCGGCCGCCGGTTCCGGATGGCTGGCCCGGATCAACCCACCGAGGGTGCGCCGGTTCCACAACTGACGTGACACACGGGAAGTCTGGCCGTTGTCAGCAAGTCGTGCCAGGCTCGACGTCATGCGAGACCAGGGAGCCGGCGCGACCGGGCGGCGGCCGGCACCGGTCCGGCCACGCAACGACCCCGCGCAGTACGACGACCTGGTCGACGAGTGGTGGCGTCCGGACGGCGCGTTCGCGATGCTCCACTGGCTGGCCGAGGCGCGCGCGGCCCTGGTGCCGGTCGCGTCGCGACCGGACGCGTTGCTTGTCGACATCGGCTGCGGAGCGGGCCTGCTCGGGCCGCACGTGGCCGGCAAGGGTTACCGGCACGTCGGTGTCGACCTGACCAGGTCGGCGCTTCGTCAGGCCGGTGACCACGGTCTGCTGCCGGTCAACGCCGACGCCGCAGCGGTCCCGCTGCGGACCGGCTGTGCCGACGTGGTCGCCGTCGGTGAGCTGCTCGAACACGTCCCGGACTGGCGACGGGCGGTCGTCGAGGCGTGTCGGGTGTTGCGACCGGGCGGCACGCTGGTGCTGGACACCCTCAACGACACCGCGATGAGCCGGGTGGTCAGCATCCGGATCGCCGAGCTCTTCCCGGGGGTGCCCCGGGGGATCCACGATCCGCGGTTGTTCGTCGACGCGCGGGCGCTGGTCGCGGAGTGCGCGCGGCATGGCGTACGACTGGCGGTTCGTGGTGTCCGCCCGCAGACCGGGGCGATGCTGCGCTGGCTCATCGGGCGGGCGGTGCCGGCGGCGCGGCAGCGGGGCGTGGGCCGCGTCGCGCCACGGATCGTGCCCACCTGGTCGGCGGCCGTGCTCTATCAGGGCCGGGGGCTCAAGGAGGGGTAGCGCCGTCGGACGGGGGTAGTGGGTGATCGGCGAAGGGGGCTACATGTCGTTGGAAGCGGTGGACGCCGCGCGCAGATTGGCGCCACGGTTCGCGGCCCGGGCCGCGGCGCACGACCGGGACGGGTCGTTCCCGGCCCAGGACTTCGTGGACCTCGGCGAGGCCGGCCTGCTGGGTCTGATGGTGCCGGCCGGGCTGGGTGGCCGGGGCGCCAGCTTCGCCGGCTACGCGGCCGTCGCCACCGAGCTGGCCCGGGGAAACGGGGCCACCGCCCTGGTGTTCAACATGCACGCGTCGGTGACCGGGGCGTTGAGCGCGGTGACGGAGGAACTGGCCGAGTCGCTCGGCATCCCCGACGAGGCGCTGGCCGCCCGGGACCGGCTGCTCGCCGACGCCGCCACCGGACGGTGGTACGGCGTGGCGATGAGCGAACGTGGCGCCGGTGCCCGGCTGTCGCAACTGTCCACGGTCTACGAACCGGTGGACGGCGGCTATCGCATCAAGGGCGCGAAGACGTTCTGTTCGGGGGCCGGGCACGCCGACGCATACCTGGTCGCCGCCCGCAGCGCCGTCGACCAGTCGGTGGTGTCCCAGTTCCTGGTCCCCGCGTCGGCCGGGGTGCGCGTGGAACCCACCTGGGACGCCCTCGGGATGCGCGCCACCGCCTCGCACGACCTGCATCTGGACACGGTGGTGCCGGCGGACCGGTTGCTCGGAGGGGTCGAGGGGCTGGCCCTGGTGGTGGCCCAGTTGATGCCGCACTGGCTGGTAGCCAGCTACGCGGCGGTGTATGTGGGGGTGGCCCGGGCGGCCATCGACGCCGCGGTGGACCACCTGACCGGGCGCGGACTGGACAAGCTGCCTGCGGTGCGGGCCCGGATCGGTCGGGCGGACGCGGCGGTCGCCGCTGCTCACCTGGTCGTCGCCGAGGCGGCCCGGCGGGTGGACGAGGCACCTGGGGACGCGGAAACCAATCGCTGGGTGTGGCGGGCCAAGCTCCTGGCCGGCACCACGGCGGCCGAGGTGGCGGCGTCGATGCTGGAGGCGGCCGGGACGTCGGCCACCAGGCGGGGCCATCCGCTGGAGCGGCTCTACCGCGACGCCCGGTGCGGATCGCTGCATCCGGCCACTTCGGACGTCTGCGCCGACTGGCTCGGCATCGCCGCGCTGGGCGGAGACCCGGACCGCGACGGATCGGCGCCTCGATGGTGAGCCCGGTGATCGCCGGCATGGGGGTGGCACTGCCGCCGCGGGCCAATCAGCGGGACCTGTGGGACGGGTTCTTCGCCGGTCATTTCGCGGGCGCTACCCGGGCGCTGGCCGAGCGAATCTTCGCCAACTCGGGCGTGGACACCCGGCAGGCGGCGGTCAACCCTCTGCTCGAGGACGTCTCGGACTGGCCGACCGAGCGCCGGATGCGTCGCTACCTGACCGAGGTCCTGCCGCTGGGCAAGGAGGCGGTGGACCGGGCATTGACCGACGCCGGGGTGTCGGCCACGGACATCGGCTTGTTCGCCGTCTGCTCGTGCACCGGGTACGCGACCCCGGGTCCCGACATCCTGCTGGCCCGGGACATGGGGATGGCCTCCGATGTCCAGCGATTGTTCGTCGGGCACATGGGCTGCTATGCCGCCCTGCCCGGCCTGGGCGCGGCCAGCGACTTCGTCGCGGCTCGGGGCCGGCCGGCGCTGCTGCTCTGCGCGGAGCTGACAAGCCTGCACATCCAGCCCGCCTCGGCGCGGATGGACACCCAGCAGATCGTCTCGCACGCGTTGTTCTCGGACGCGGCGGCGGCGGCGGTGCTGGTGCCCGGGGACCGGCCCGGGTACGCGGTCCGCGAGGTCGCGGCACGGACCGACACGTCGACCGCCGATCACATGACCTGGGAGGTGACCGACACCGGTTTCCGGATGGGTCTGTCGCCGAAGGTTCCGCAGGTGCTGGCGGCGCATGTCGAGGCACTCGTCGACGAACTGTTGGATCGGCAAGGTTGGCGCCGGGCCGACGTGGAGGGCTGGGCGGTGCACCCGGGCGGGCCGCGGATCCTCACGGTGGTGGAACGACAGCTCAAGCTGCCTCCGACGGCGTTGGCGGCGTCCCGGGCCACGCTTGCCGAGAACGGCAACTGCTCGTCACCGACCACGCTGCTGATCCTGGACCGGATGTGGCGGGCCGTCGATCCACCAGAGCGCGTGGTGCTGCTCGCCTTCGGTCCGGGCCTGACGCTGTACGCGGCGTCGCTGGAGCACCAGTCGCCGGACTGATCAACATCGACCCGCCCGGTCAACGGTCGACCAGGTCCGGCAGGTCGGTGAGGAACTGTTCGGGCGCCTCGTATTCGGGAACGGTCCGCACGATGGTGGCCGAGCGGCCGACCAGCACCGCGGTGGGCCGGCCGGCCGGCGGCTCCAGTCCGAGGACGGTTCGTAACTCGCTGGCGGGATCGGCCAACCGGCGCAGGTGCCCGCCGGGCGGGACGGTCGGGGGCGCTGGCGGCACCGTCCCGGTGGCGACCGCCACCACAGTCACCTCTGGTGGGGCCGCCAGTAGCGCGGCGTCGATCCGGCCGGCGCAGTCGCAACCGTCCACCAATATGATCAAGGCGGGCAGCAGGCCGCGTACGGGGACCAGCTCACCGCGCTCACCGGCCAGATCGAGGGCAGGCAGGCTGCGGCTCGGGGCGTCACCCGCCCCGTCGTTCCCTGGGGACGGGGTGGTGGCCGCGCTGCCGGCCTGCCTGGTGGCGCTGGTCCGGATCACCGCGGCGAGGCTCGCCATGGTGCCGAGCAACGCGACGATCAGCAGAAGGAAGGCCAGTAGATCGCGTCGGCGCCACCAGGGGCCGCGTTCCGCCTGAACACGATGACGCAGTTCGCGCCGGACCGCCGCGGCCTCCTCGGCGAGTTCGGAAGGATCGTCCGGGATGACGATCGGGCCCCAGCCGGGCGGCAGGTCGGGCAGGCCGCCGTCGGGCCCGCCGTCGCCGTTGCCCGATCGACTCATTCGCGCCCCCTGACCCGTTCGCCGAAGACGTGTGCCGTTCGCCTCCAGCGTCCCGTACCCGGCCGCTGATGGCCAGGGGTGCGGCCATCGATCTCGGGGCGTCTCCGACGCCAGGTCCGGGTCGGGCGACGCGGAGCTGCGCGCGTCCCGGCCAGTACGGGTTGTCCGGCTGCCGGACGAGCTAGAATTGGGGAGCGGCAGCTGTCACCCGTGACCATGTGCCACGGGTGATATATACGTGACTCAACGTGGCTAAACCAGCCATATGGCTCGCTGTCAAGCTCAAGAAAGACCTCTCACAGGGCCTCTGAGCTGCGTTAACGGTCAGGACTGCGGTGAGACATGGGTGCCTGAGCGTGTTACCCTAGACACAGCGAAAGGGGTTTCGAACCTATGGTTTTCAGTGTCGGCGAGACCGTTGTTTACCCCCACCACGGGGCCGCACTCATCGAGGCAATCGAGACTCGGGTCATCAAGGGCGAGCCTAAGCAGTACCTCGTCCTCAGGGTCGCTCAGGGTGACCTCACGGTCCGGGTTCCCGCCGAGAACGCCGAGATCGTCGGCGTGCGCGAGGTGGTAGGCGAAGAGGGCCTCGGCAAGGTCTTCGACGTCCTCCGCGCTCCGCACACCGAGGAGCCGACCAACTGGTCGCGGCGTTACAAGGCGAATCTGGAGAAGTTGGCCTCCGGCAACCCGCTTAAGGTGGCTGAGGTCGTTCGTGACCTCTGGCGCCGGGAGCGTGAGCGGGGACTGTCGGCGGGCGAGAAGCGGATGCTCGCCAAGGCCCGGGACATTCTGGTCGGCGAGGTGGCGCTCGCCGAGAAGAGCACCAAGGACGAGGCGGAGACCCTCCTCGACAAGGTGCTGACCGAGGCCTGAGTCCTCGTCGATCAGTTTCATCGATCAAGGACCGCGACGTGACTGCGCAGCTCAATCCGCGTGGTGACGTCGCGGTCCTTGTTCCTGCCGGGGGTTCCGGGGTGCGTCTCGGCCCCGGCGCGCCGAAGGCCCTGCGGCCGCTCGGTGGCGAGCCGCTGCTGGTGCACGCGGTCCGCCGGATGGCGGCGGCGCCGTCGGTACGCTCGATCGTGGTGGCCGCACCGGCCGCCGAGCTGCTCGCCGTTCGGGCGTTGCTGGCTTCGGTGGCGCCGGTGACCGTGGTGCCGGGTGGTGCCACCCGGCAGGAGTCGGTGGCGGCCGCGCTGGCTGCCGTACCGGCGGGTCCCGAGATCGTCCTGGTGCACGACGCGGCTCGGGCTCTCGCGCCCGCCGCGCTTGTGGAGTCGGTGGCCGCCGCGGTCCGGTCCGGTCGGGACGCGGTGATCCCGGTGCTGCCCGTGGTCGACACGGTCAAGGAGGTGTCCGGCGACGATCTCGTGCTCGGCACCGTGGACCGGGCGACCCTGCGGGCCGTGCAGACGCCGCAGGGATTCCGCAGGCGGGTGCTTGTCGCCGCGCACGCGGCAGCCGTCGATCCGCTCACCGACGACGCCGGACTCGTTGAGAAGCTGGGTGTTCCCGTGGCATGTGTGCCCGGCTCGGAGTACGCCCTCAAGATCACCCGACCGTTCGACCTCTCCCTCGCCGAACACCTGCTCGCATCGGCTGACGCCTGACACGGGCTTGGTAACCCGTTCGAATCGGCCGTACCTCGGGTCCGGCGTCGGTGCCGGTCCGGTGTGCGTGCCGGCGTACCCTCGGCTCGTGATCGTCCCGAGGGTTGGCGTGGGCACCGACGTACACGCGTTCGAGGCCGGCCGGCCGTGCTGGGTGGCCGGCCTGCTGTGGCCGGACGTCAACGGCCTCGCCGGTCACTCGGATGGCGACGTGGCGGCGCACGCGGCCTGCGACGCGTTGCTCTCCGCCGCCGGCCTCGGTGATCTCGGCTCGAACTACGGGGTGGCCGAGCCGGAGTGGGCGGGCGCCGCTGGCGTCGCGTTGCTGGGCGAGACGGCCCGTCGGGTGCGCGCCGCCGGGTTGGCGATCGGTAACGTCTCGATCCAGGTCATCGGGGTACGCCCCAAGATCGGCCGAAGGCGGGACGAGGCGCAGCGGGTGCTCTCGGCGGCCATCGAGGCACCCGTCACGGTGTCCGGCACCACCACGGACGGGCTCGGTCTCACCGGTCGGGCCGAAGGGCTGGCCGCTGTGGCCGTTGCGCTGCTCTATCCGCCCCCCACCCCGACCATCGTCCCGGTCTGAGGGACCTCCCGCATGTCGGTGGATCTTCGGGAGCGGCTCAGCCGGCCCGACCGGCCCAGGTCCACGCGTACCCCGGATCCTCACAGGCCAGCCCGGGTTCGCACAGGTCCAGCGGCCGAAAGGTGTCCACCATGACGGCCAGTTCGTCGAAGAAGTCGGCGCCGATCGCCCGCTCCGCGGCTCCCGGCTGCGGGCCGTGGGTGAACCCGGCCGGATGCAGCGAGATGGATCCCTGTTCGATGCCGGAACCGCGCCGCGCCTCGTAGTTGCCGCCGGTGTAGAAGAGCATCTCGTCGGAGTCGACGTTGTGGTGGTTGTACGGCACCGGGATCGCCTGTGGGTGGTAGTCCACCTTGCGGGGCACGAACGAGCAGATGACGAAGTTCGGGCCCTGGAATGTCTGGTGCACCGGCGGTGGCTGGTGGATCCGGCCGGTGATCGGCTCGAAGTCGTGGATCGAGAAGGCCCACGGGTAGAGGTGCCCGTCCCAGCCCACCACGTCGAACGGGTGGTTGGCGTACGTGTACCGCGTCCAGCCGCGCCGGTGCCGGACCAGCACCTCGACGTCGGTCTCGTCGACCAGCAGCGGTTCCCCAGGGCCGCGGATGTCCCGTTCGCAGTACGGCGCGTGTTCCAGGAACTGGCCGCGGACCGAGAGGTAGCGCTTCGGTGGACCGATGTGCCCGGTCGCCTCGATGGTCAACAGCCGGGCCGGTCCGTCGGGCACCAGGCGGTGGGTGACCGAGGTGGGCACGATGACGTAGTCCCCGGCGGTGACCTCCAGCACCCCGAAGGGGGATTCGACCCGGAGCCGTCCAGCCTCCACGTACAGGCATTCGTCGCCGACCGCGCTGCGGTACAGCGGCGACGGCCGGTCGGCCACCACGTACGCGATCTTCACGTCGTCGTTCGCGAGCAGGTACTGCCGTCCGAGGAGCGGGTCGGCGCCGGGGCTGTCGAGCTTGTGGGTGCGCAGGTGCCGCGGCTTGAGCGGCAGATTCGGGACCCTGGTGACAGTGGGCGGGGTGAACTCCTCGGCCGCCACGATCGCGGTCGGCAGGTGGCGGTGGTAGAGCAGCGACGAGTCGGAGGAGAAGCCCTCCTGCCCCATCAGCTCCTCGGCGTACAGGCTGCCGTCGGGCTGACGGAACTGGGTGTGCCGCTTGCGGGGCACCTCGCCGACGCTGCGGTAGTACGGCATGTCAGCCTCCCGATTTGTCCCGGTGACCGGCCAACCGCGTCCGATAATCGGACGCGGTTGTCCGTTAGTCGTAGCGTCCCGTAAGTTCTCTGTTCGTGTCAACGCAGGTGCCCCGGCTCTTCGACCGGTTGATCGACGACGCCGCCGTCTTCCCACCGGGCAACGCCCCGCTGACCGAGGCGGTCGCCGGTCACCGCCGGCACCGCGCCGCCGCGTACGCCGACCTGGTCGGCCCGCTGCTGCTACCGGCCTCAGCGCTCGGCCACATTCCGGCGCTGCTGGCGACCGGGGAACGGCTGGCCGTCGGCATGATCGGCGACGTGCCACTGGAAAAGCTGGCGTCGGTCCGCGACCAGACGGACCCGCGGCTCGAGATCCGGCAGGTGGAGGCGGCGGTGGCCAAACGGGGCGAGGACCCCGGACCCGGCCTGGCCGAGCTTGTCGGGCTGGCCCGACGCTGGCCCGATCTGGACGTCTACGCCGAGGTCCCGCTCACCTGGGGACTGCTCACCGCGCTCGACGAGATCGCCCGGGAGCGGGCCGCCGGCGTCCGGCTCGCGGCGAAGTTCCGCACCGGCGGCCTGGCCGCCGAACTGTTCCCCACCCCGGTCGAACTGGCCGCCGTGATCTGCGCCTGCCGGGACCGGCAACTGCCGTTCAAACTCACCGCCGGCCTGCACCACGCGTTGCGGCACACCGACCCGGAGACTGGCTTCACTCATCACGGCTTCGTCAACGTACTGGCCGCGACGGCCGCCGCCGACGACGGCGCGGAGGTGGCGGCGGTGGCCGAACTGCTGGCCGCCACCGATCCGTTGCGGGTGGTCGACCCGACCCGGGTCCGCCGCGACCGGAACCGCCCGCTGTGGATCGGCTTCGGCTCGTGCAGCGTCGCGGAACCGGTGGAAGACCTGGTCCGGTTGGGCCTGATGCACGAGGGTACTGCCAGCAGCATCGACGAGCGGGAGCGAGGGCGCGGATGACCTGGGTACGGGACGCGGTGGGATCGCCGTACGGGCTGCACAACCTGCCGTACGGGGTCTTCCGGCGGGCCGGGGCGGCACCGCGGATCGGCGTCCGCGTGGCGGATCTGGTGCTGGACCTGGCGGCGGCGGAGGCGGCCGGGCTGGTGCTGGCCGGTGGGGCGCTGCGGGAGCCGACGCTCAACGCGTTCCTCGCCCTGGGCCGGCCGCAGTGGACGGCGGTGCGGGAACGGATCGTGGAGCTGCTCACCGAGGACGTGCATCGCGCGGTCGTCGAGCCGCTGCTGGTGCCGCTCGCCGAGGTGGAGTTGGTGCTGCCGATCGAGGTCGGCGACTACGTCGACTTCTACTCCTCGGAACACCACGCGGCCAACGTGGGTCAGATCTTCCGGCCCGGACAACCGCCGCTCCTGCCCAACTGGCGGCATCTGCCGATCGGGTACCACGGACGGGGCGGCACGGTCGTCGTCTCCGGTACGCCTGTGGTGCGACCGAGCGGGCAGCGGTCGACGCCGGACGGGCCGGTGTTCGGTCCGTCCGTTCGGCTGGACATCGAAGCCGAGGTCGGCTTCGTGGTCGGGACACCGTCGGCGCTCGGTGAGCGGGTGTCGGTGGACGACTTCGCACAGTACGTATTCGGCGTGGTACTGGTGAACGACTGGTCGGCCCGGGACATCCAGGCGTGGGAGTACCAGCCCCTCGGCCCGTTCCTCGCCAAGTCGTTCGCCACCTCCATCTCGCCGTGGCTGGTGCCGCTGGAGGCGCTCGCCGACGCCTGGGTGGCGGCGCCCGAGCAGGATCCGCCGGTGCTGGACTACCTGCGTGACGTGCCGCGGTTGGGGCTGGACCTGCGGATGGCGGTGGACTGGAACGGCCACCGGGTCAGCTCGCCGCCGTTCGCGTCGATGTACTGGACGCCCGCCCAGCAGCTCGCCCATCTCACGGTGAACGGTGCGGCGCTGCGTACGGGTGACCTGTACGCCTCGGGGACGGTCTCCGGGACCGAACGGGACCAGGTGGGCTCCTTCCTGGAGCTGAGTTGGGGCGGTGCCGAGCCGGTGACGCTCGCGGACGGTTCGACCCGGACGTTCCTGGAGGACGGGGACACCGTGACGATCTCGGCCACGGCTCCGGGGCCGGACGGCACCACGGTGGCACTCGGTGAGGTGACCGGGACGATCCACCCCGCCCGACCGGTCGCGGACGCCGAGGGAGCCCACCGCCGCGGACCGGCGGCAACGCCCGACGCGGAGGGTCAGGACGCCGCGGTGGCGTAGTCGGCCCAGTGCAGCTGCGGCGGCTGATCGTCGCCGGCCACCACCCGACGCACCCAGCGGCGGATCAGATCCCGTCGCCGGTCCGGGTCCGCCCGGCGACGGGCCGTCCGACGTGCCCGCATGCCCTGAAGGCTGTAGCGGGGAAATCGGGCCAGCGCCGCGGCCACCACCGCGCCGAACACCTCACCCTCCAGGCCGTTCGCCGGTACGGGGGACCGGCCGCAGCCGGCGTCGCAACGGTAGAACCGCTCGGTGCGACCGCATCGGAGGGTCCGGTCCAGCGGCACCATGAACGTGCCACACCGGCACCAGATGAGTCCCCAGAGCAGATAGGGGGTCGGCCGGCCCGGGTTGTCCCACCACGAGTCGGTGGCGAGTTCGGCTACCGCGCCGATCCGCGGTGTGTCGTCCGGCTCCGCGCCGGCCTCCTGGCCGTCGTCGGGTGGACCGGTCCCTCCGTCGCCTTCCTGTTGTCGCATCGAAGCCATAGCAGCGATCACCCCCGTAACCCCGGTGCCCGTGACATCGATGGAGACCCTTGGGAGTCTGCCGGATCAGCGGTGAGCGACGCAACGCTTACGCGCCGGTGATCCGGTGTCCCCGATCGGCACCGGGGCGACGCGTCCGAGAGTTTCGATCAATCTGGTTACTCTGCGGATATCTCACTGTGACAGATTGCCGGAGCGTCGTACCGTGGTCATGGGAGGTGCCCATGTCGACGGTGGCGGTGACGAGACTGGTCGTGGCTCCGATCCACGATGTGTGGCGGGTCTTCAGCGACCTGTCCGGCCGGGCCAGCCTGTTGTCCACCGTGGAGAGCGTCGAGGTGCTGACCGCGCAGCCGTTCGGCCCCGGCACCCGTTGGCGGGAGATCCGCACCTTATCGGGCGGCCTTCAGGTGGGCGAGGAGTACGTCGTCGACCAGGTCGAGGCGCCACGGCTGTGCGCCGTCAGCTCCCCGGGCGTCGGCGCCAACTACCGGCTGACCTTCCGGTTCAGCGAGATCAAAGTCGGACGGCACGCCGGCTGCACGTCGGTTACGGCGGTCCAGGAGGGCGGCCCCACCGCCACGTACGGGCGCCTGCTGGCCCTCATGTTCGGCGGCCTCGCCGCGCGCACCGTCGAAGGGGCGCTCCGCCGCGACCTCGCCGACCTCGCGACGGCGGTGGAACGCGGGCGCCGCGGCGATCCGGCCACCGCCGCCTGAGCGCGCGTCGGATCATCCGCGCGACCCTCTGTCCGGCCCGTTCGCGCAGCACTGGGTAGGGTCCGGTCATGGGAACGACGTCGCGGAGCCGCGGACTCCGGATCCTGGCCGCCGCGGCCACGGCCGTCCTGGCGCTGGCGGCCACCGGCGCTGTCGCGTACCGGGTCTTCGCCCCGGCCGAGGTGCTGGCTCCGGCCCGGGTGGCTGCCTATCCGTCGGCGCCCACGAGCCCGGTCGGTGTTCGCGGCACGCTTCCCGCGGCCCCGCTGATCGTGGCTGGTCGGATCCGCGTCACCGCTGCCGACCGCCAGGTGAGCGCGGACGGTCCGATTGACGCCAAGTACCGCAACTCGCCCTACTGGTCGTACCGGCGGTGGCCGGCAGAGCTCACCGGCGTCCTGGCCGTCGCTCCGGCCGACGACGCCGATTCCGGCGAATCGCGCGTGGTGACCCGCTGGTCGGACGGCGAAGTGGTCGCGCTGGACGCGCGCACCGGCCAGGTGGCCTGGCGTGCCAGCGGACCGGCCACCGACTCCCGGTATGCCGGCCGGCGTACCGGTGCCGAAACCGTGTACCACCCGCCCGGCTTACGGCTGGCCCGGACCGCACAGGGCGTCCCGGTGCTCACCGTCGCCGGCCGGACCGAGCTGCGGGGCCTCGACCCGGCCAGCGGGCGGCAGCTCTGGCGGGCCGAGGTGCCGGCCGCCTGCCGGGTGGACGAGCTGACCAGCACGGCCGGCCAGCTCATCGCGGTGGACGCCTGTGCCACGCCGCGCGTGCTGGAGTTCCGCGACCCGGCCACCGGTGCCGTTCAGCGTCGCTGGCGCCCGGAGGCCCCCGCGCAAGCCGCCACCGGGGAGCAGTTCCGGCTCGTCGGCCTCGGCTGCGGGGCGGGCTCGGACTGCCCGGCGATCCGGCTGACCGTTGGCGGCGACGAAACCACCGCCGACCCCGATGCGATCACCGGCTGGTTGGTAGATCGACCGGAACCGGTGCGAGCACCCGACCTCGACACCCCGGAGTCGACCGTCGTCGACGGACTGGTCGTCTCGGTGGCGGGCGGTCAGGTGCTGGCCCGACCGGTCCGCGGCGGGGAGCCACGGTGGCGGCACCGGATCCCGGCCGACAGCCGACTTCTCGCCGTCCAGCCCGGTCGGGTGCACCTTGTGGATCCCGGCAACGAACTGCTCACCCTCGACTCGACAAGCGGCGACGAACGATCGAAGTTCGACCTCCGGTACGCCGACGACGGCATCGACTGGACGCCCGGCGAGGCGTACGCGGCGGCCGGGCTCGTCATGGTGGAGCGGCTGACCCCACCGGTCGACCCGGCTGCCCCGGACACCCGGTACTACTCCGCCGCGCGGCCGGTGATCCTCGCGGTCACCTGACCCGCCCCCGCCCGCCCCGCCCGCCCCTCGGCGGGAGAAGGGGCGGGGGGAGGAGGGAGAGGGGCGGGGGGCGGGGGGAGTTAGGTGAGGGCGGGTTCGGCTACCGAGAGGAAAAGGTCGTTCTCGGCCGGGGTGCCGATGGTGACCCGGACCCCCTCGCCGGGGAACGGCCGGACGATCACGCCTCGGGCCTCGCACGCCTTGCCGAATTCCACCGACCGGTCACCCAGCGGCAACCAGACGAAGTTCGCCTGGCTGCCCGGCACATCCGGCACCACCTTGCGGATCGCCTCCGTCACCCGGTCCCGCTCGGCGATCACCAGGTCGCACCGCCGGCGTACCTCGTCGGCCTGCCGCAGCGCGGCCAACGCGGCGGCCTGCGCCACGGCGCTGGTGGAGAACGGCGTCACGACCTTCCGCACGGCGGCGGCGATGTCGGGCTGGGCCACCAGGTAACCGATCCGCAGGCCGGCCAGGCCCCATGCCTTGGACAGGGTGCGCAGCACCACCACGTTGGGCCGGTCACCGTACTCGGCGAGCCCGTCCGGCACCTCCGCGTCCGTGACGAATTCGCGGTACGCCTCGTCGAGCACCACAAGCGTGGTCGGCGGCAGGTCAGCCAGGAACGCGTCCAGCTCGGCCCGCCGCACACTGGTGCCGGTCGGGTTGTTCGGGTTACAGACCAGGACCAGCCGGGTCCGGTCGGTCACGGCAGCGGCCATCGCCGCGAGGTCGTGCCCGTGCCCGGCCGTGTTGGGCACCCGCACGCTTGTCGCGCCGGTGGTCGCCGCGATGATCGGGTACGCCTCGAAGGAACGCCACGAGTAGACGATCTCGTCACCGGGCAGGCAGGCAGCCCGTACCAGATGCTCGGCCAGCGCCACCGACCCGCAGCCGGTGGCGATCCGGCCGGCGTCCACGTCCAGCGTCGCGGCCAGCGTGTCGCGCAGGGCGACCACGCCCATGTCCGGGTACCGGTGGGCGGTGGCCGCCGCCTCGGCGATCGCCTCGACCACGCCGGGCAGCGGCCCGTACGGCACCTCGTTGCTGGCCAGTTTGACGGCCTCCGGAAGGCCGAGCTCCCGGGCCAGGTCGGCCGGGCTGCGGCCGGGCACATAGCTGGGCAGGGCCTCCAGGTCAGCCCGGGTGAGCCGGGGTGTGGCCGGGCGGTCGCCGGCTGGGTGGTCGCCGGGCGTGGTCATGCGGGACCTCCAGGGGTGTCGGTGTTCTCCGGCTCACTGGCCGAGGGGTGGGTGGCATGCCGGGGCACGCCGACGACGACGGTCTGCGCGAGTTTGTCGTGTAGGGCCTGCCGCAGCGGCCGGTCGAAAAGCGGGTAGACGCAGTCCACGAGCTGTAGCACGAAGCCGATGCAGCAGAACCAGAGAAAGACCGGGACGCCGCCGAGGGTGTTCCACCGGCGGATCGCGCGTCCGAAGCCGAGCGGTTCGTCCGGGCCGAGCGAAACGACCTTGATGCCCATCAGCCGCTTGCCGAGTGTCTGGCCATTCGCCGCGATCGCGGGGACCTCGTACGCGAAGCCGAGCGCGACGACGATCAGCAGGATCACCAGTTGCAGTCCGGCCGCCTGCTCGCCGGCCTGCGGCAGTCCTTCGGTGGACGAGTTGCCGGCCAGCGACCGGCGCATCATCTCCCGGTACACCGGGGCGACCTCCTGCGCGTACCGGTAGATGAACCAGCCGTTGACCAGCGCGTTGAGCACCACCAGGATGCCGACGTCGATGAGCCGTGCGGTGAGCCGGCGGCCGAGACCGGCCAGCGGTAGTCCGTGCGGGCGCGGTTCCGGCATCGGGTAGGCGTACCCGGGAGGCCAACCGGGTGGCGCGGCGCCGCCCGGCACGCCGGGCGGCACGGTCCCGGCCGGCGGCGGCGACATCGGTCCGCCGGCCGAGCCCCAGCCGGTCGGTCCCGCCGGGCCGCCCGGCCCCGGTGGACCCCAGCCACCCGGTGCCCCCGGCCCGGGGCGGCCACCGGGTCCGGACACCGGCGCCGCGTTGCCGCCGCCGGAGGTCGCGGCGACCGGTGGTGCGGACGCCGGGGACTCGGCGGGCGGTTCGGTGACCGCGGGTGGACCGGGGGGCGGGTTGGCATCCGCGGGCAGCGGTTCGCCGATCCAGCCCTCCCCGTCCCAGTACCGTTGCGTGGTCGGTTCGGCCGGATCGCGGTACCAGCCCGGTTCCACCGTCACGGCGTGCGCCTCGACATTCTCACGCTGGAACCTTATCCACGATCGACCAGCCCACCAGCCGCGGCGGTGTCACAGGTTGCCGCGCGCCTCCTGCTCCCGCTCGATCGCCTCGAACAGCGCCTTGAAGTTGCCCTTGCCGAAGCCCAACGACCCGTGCCGTTCGATCAACTCGAAGAAGACGGTGGGCCGGTCCTGCACCGGCTTCGTGAAGATCTGCAGCAGGTAGCCGTCCTCGTCCCGGTCGACCAGGATCTTGCGGGCCTTCAGCTCCTCGATCGGCACCCGGACGGTACCGATCCGGGCCCGCAGTTCCGGGTCCTCGTAGTACGAGTTGGGCGTGTCGAGGAACTCCACTCCGGCGGCCCGCATGGCGTCGACGCTGGCGATGATGTCGTTGGTGGCGACCGCGATGTGCTGGGCGCCCGGGCCCTGGTAGAACTCCAGGTACTCGTCGATCTGGGACTTCTTGCGGGCCACCGCGGGCTCGTTCAACGGAAACTTGACCTTGCGGGTGCCGTTGGCCACGACCTTCGACATCAGCGCCGAGTAGTCGGTGGCGATGTCGTCCCCGACGAACTCGGCCATGTTCGTGAATCCCATGACCCGCTTGTAGAACTCCACCCACTCGTCCATCCGGCCGAGTTCGACGTTGCCCACCACGTGGTCGACGGCCTGGAAGAACCGCTTCGGCTGGACGCCCGCCTCGATCATCGGCGTCCGGTCCACGATCGGGCCACGGGCCGCGAAACCGGGCAGGAACGGGCCGGAGTAGCGGGACCGGTCGACCAGGGTGTGCCGGGTGTCCCCGTACGTGGCGATGCTGGCCACCCGGACGGTGCCGTGCTCGTCGCTGAGATCGTTCGGCTCCACCAGGCCCGTCGCGCCCTGCGTCAGCGCGTGCGCGTACGCGGCGTCCACGTCCGGCACCTCCAGCGCGATGTCGATCACGCCATCGCTGTGCTTGACCACGTGCGCGGCCCCGGCGGCGTCCGGGCGGACCGCGCCGGTCAGCACGAACCGGGCCGAACCGCTTGTCAGCACGTACTCGGCGTAGTCCCGAAAGCCCTGCTCTGGGCCCCGGTACGCCACGCAGGTCATGCCGAACGCGGTGGAGTAGTAGTGCGCGGCCTGCTTGGCGTTGCCCACCATGAAATGGACGTAGTCGAGCCCCTTGACCGGGAACGGGTCACGGGAGAGGTCGTGGTCGACGGCGCCGATCAGTTCGTCGACATCGACGTCGTCACCGGGCTGCGGCCGGTCGATCGCCTGGGTCATCGTGCTCGACTCCCTCCATCGCGGCGCCCACGTCCGGGCGGCCTAGTGGCGAGGATTCCGGGGATGCCCGGCTTGGGCAACTCTCCGTGCTCTCGCTGGTCAGGTTGCACATTCCGTATGGTTATGAGGTATGACGGCTGTGCAGAATGACCAGCTCGACGGGTTGGACGTCCGCTTGATCGATCTGCTGGCGGCGGAACCGCGGATCGGCGTCCTGGAGTGCTCCCGCCGGCTCGGCGTGGCGCGCGGGACCGTCCAGGCCCGCCTCGACAAGCTGGTGGGCAGGGGAGTGATCCGGGGCTTCGGGCCGGAGATCGCGCCGGCCGCCGTCGGCTTCTCCGTCATGTCCTTCGTGACACTGGAGATCAGCCAGCGGCACGGGCACGAACAGGTGACCCGGCACCTGGCCCAGATCCCCGAGGTGCTCGAGGCGCACACCATCACGGGCGGGAGCGACCTGCTCTGCCGCATCGTCGCCCGGTCCAACGCCGACCTGCAACGCGTGATCGACCAGATCGTCTCGTACGAGGGGATCGGCCGGGCCTCGACGGTGATCGCACTGGCCGAGCAGATCCCGTACCGGGTGCTGCCGCTGATCCGCAGCGCGGTGGCCCGGCCGGTGCCGGCGAAGCCCGGACCGTCCACCGCGGTTCCATGAGGTCGCGGCCTGCGCGGCGCGGTGGGGTCGCGCGGGCGGGACTCAGATCGCCACCGCGGGCCCCGTCCGGCACTCCTCGGCGCTGCGCCGGTAGTGCGACCACGCCTCGGCGAGCCGGCGGACTCCCTCGTCGAAGACTTCGGGCGGCCGGGCGTAGACCAACCGGAGATGGTCATCGGTGGTGCCGTGCGCGGAGAACGCCGCGCCCGGCACCACCGCGACGCCGAACCGGGTGGCCACCTCGGCGAAAGCGGTGGCCGTGCCGGCCGGTAGGCGCAGCCACAGGCCCAGGCCGCCGTCCGGCGGTCGCCAGGAGAAGCCCGGGAGCACGCGGGGGAGGATGTCCGTCGCGTGGGCCAGGCTCTCCCGCAGGGCGACGAGGCGCGCCGCCCGGACGTCACCTTCGACGGCGAGCAGCCGGGTCGCGACGATCTGGTCGAGCACTGGTGTGCCGAGGTCGGCGCGCGCCTTCGCCCGGGTGAGGCGGGCGATCAACGGGGCGGACCCGCGGATCCAGCCCAGCCGCAGACCACCCCAGTGCAGCTTGGACAGCGAACCGATGACCACCAGGTTCGGCGCGTCGACGACGGCGGCCAGGGGCGGCGGTGCGGGCCGGAACGCCAGCCCGACCTGGCCGGTGTCCTCGATGACGAGCGCGCCGGCGCCGGCCAACCTCCGGGCGAGGCGGGCTCCCGTAGCAACGTCCAGCACCCTGCCGAGCGGTCCCAGGACGGGCATGAGGTGAACCAGCCGCACCGGCTGCCGCTCCAGGGCCCGCGTCAGGTCGATCGGGTCCTCGGTCACCGCCCTGACGCCGACGATCTCCACCGGTAGCCCTCGCAGGATGTCGAGGACGCCGGGATTTGTCGGGTCCTCCACCACCGCCGTGTCGCCCCGGTGCAGCACCTCCTCGCAGAGCAGGGCCAGCGCCTGCTGTTCTCCGGTGGTGACGAGGATCTGGTCCGGAGCTGTCGGCAGGTCACGCCGGGTCAGATGGTCGGCCAGGGACTGTCGCAGAGCGGGTAGTCCGCCGGGCAGGTAGCCCGGGGTGTCGAGGATGCCGTCGGTCTCCTCGTCCGGCAGTCCGGCCAGGACCTCGCGGAGCCGGTCGGTAGCCGGCAGCGCCGCGGTGGCCAGGTCAATCAGGAGTGTCGCGTCGCGAAGGGCCGCCATCCGGAGTACCCCCGGCGGTTCCTCCGCGGCCGGCCGCCGGGGTGCCCCGCGTATCCATGTGCCGCTGCCCTGCCTGCTGTCCAACAGATGCTCGGCGCGCAGGACGTCGTACGCGGCGACGACGGTGCCCCGCCCGATGGCGAGGCGCCGGGCCAACGCCCGTTCCGCCGGCAACGCACCGCCCGGTGGGAGGTCACCGCGGTGGATCGCCGATCGGATGGCGTCCGCCAACCGCCCGTACAGCGGGCCCGAACCCGTGGACCAGTCACCGAGTGCGTCCTGGAGCTGCATATGACGCCAACCAATCGGACCGTAATTGGATCTGTTTCCCAGTCGGAACCGGCTTCATATTGGACTCGGACAGCGGTGCTGCCGTCAACGGCGGAAGGGTGCGAACGTGCGGTTGGGGATGGTGGGGCTGGGTCGGATGGGCGGCCCGATGGCCCGGCGACTGGTCGAGGCTGGACACGGGATCGTCGGCCACGACGAGGCCGAGGCCGCCCGGCGCCGGGCTGGCCGATCGGGTGTCGAGACATTCGACGAGCTCGACGACCTGGTCGCGGCGCTGCTCCCGCCCCGGGTCATCTGGCTCATGCTGCCGGCGGGTGCGGCCACCGGCGCCGTCCTGGACCGGCTGGCCGGGCTGCTCGCCACCGGTGACCTGGTGGTCGACGGGGGGAACAGCGACTGGCGGGACGCCGAGCCGAGGGCCGCGGCGCTGGCGGCGGTCGGCGTCGGGTTCCTCGACGTCGGGGTAAGCGGTGGCCAATGGGGTTGGCGCCACGGCTACGGGCTCACCGTCGGCGGCCCGCCGGAGCAGGTCGAGCTGGTGTGGCCGGGGCTGATCGCGCTGGCTGCCCCCGGGGCGGTCGCCCGAGTGGGCCCGACCGGCGCTGGTCACTTCGTCAAGGCCGTACACAACGGCGTCGAGTACGGGCTGATGCAGGCGTACGCGGAGGGTTTCGCGCTGCTCTCCGCCGGCGACGTCGACGCGAGCACCGCTCTGCGGGTGTGGCAGGCCGGCTGCTCGGCGCGGTCCTTCCTGCTGGAGCAGATGGTGGCGGCGTTGGCGGAGAACCCGACCCTGGACGGTGTCGGCGCCGCCGTGGCGGACAGTGGAATGGGCAGGTGGACCGCGGCCGAGGCGGTGCGATTGGCCGTGCCGACGCCGGTGTTGAGCGCCGCGTTGCATGCCCGGTTCGCGAGCCGCGACGCCCATCAACCGGCCAACCGGCTGCTCGCGGCGGCCCGAGCCCAGATCGGCGGGCACGCGACCGGTGGACCCGAAGGGCACCCGACCGATGGCTGACGTCAACCTGGTCCGGTCCCGTTCCGACCGGGTGCTGCGTGAGGTCCGCGCGGTGGTCGAGTCGGTGGATCCGACGTCGCTGGCTGCCCTGTGGGCGGCGCTCGACCGGTCCACCCGGACCTTCTTCACCGGCCAGGGCCGGTCCGGGTTGATGGCACGGGCGATCGCCGTCCGCTGGATGCATCTCGGCCGGACCGCCCACGTGGCCGGCGACCCGGTCACGCCCGCGATCGGCGCGGGCGATCTGCTGCTCTGCCTGTCGGCGAACGGGCGCACCGCGACCACGGTGCGGCACGCCCGGACCGCGCGGGCGGCGGGTGCCCGGGTCGCCGTGCTGACCGCCAACCCGCACGGTGAGCTGAGCGAGGCGGCCGACCTGGTGGTGACCATCCCGGTCGGGTCCGCGGTACGTACCGCGCAGCACGCCGGCTCGCTGTTCGAACAGGCTTCCCTGCTGGTCGGAGACGTCCTGTGCGGCGCCCTTCAGGTGACCGACGCCATCCCCGACGGGGACCTGGACCGTCGGCACGCGAACCTGCAGTGAGCGGCACATCCGCCGCTCGCGGCACGGGACACCGGCTACCCCGCGCACCGCTCGCTGCGGCGGCCGGCGACCCGGCGCACGCCGCGCGACTGGCGGCGGCCGGCGTGGACGTCGTGGTCGCCTACCACTCGAGCGTCCTCCGTCGTCGCGGGCTTCCCTCGGTCGCCGGTTTGCTGCCGTGGGCCAACGCCAACGACATGACGCTGGGCGTCCTGCCGCGCATCGCCGCCCGGGTCACCGACGTCCCGGTCTTCGCCACCGTCTGTGCCAACGACGCCCTGCGCCCGCCCGAGGATGTGGTGGCGGATGCCGCGGCGCGGGGGGCGGCGGGCGTACTCAACGCCCCGACAGTGGGCCTGCTCTCGGGGCGGGTACGCCGGGCGGTGGAGTCGGCCGGACTCGGGTTCCGGCGGGAGGTCGAGTTGATGTCGTTGGCGCGGGCGAGCGGCCTGCGGGCCTGGGGCTACGCCTTCACCGCCGGTCAGGCGCGGTCACTGGTGGCCGCGGGTGCGGAGGCGATCGTCATCCACCTCGGCATCACCGGGGTCGGGCAGCCGGTGGGGCGAGCCAGGCGGACACGGGCCACCGTCGGCACAGCGGCCCGAACCATCCGGCCGGACGTCCGACTGCTGCTGCACGGTGGTCCGATCCACGATCCGGCCAGCTTTGTCAGCCTCGCGGGTGACCTCGACGTCGGGTTCCTCGGGGCCTCCGCCTTCCCCGACGACCCCCACCTCGACGTGACGGTGCGGGAATGGCGGGCGATGGGCGTGGGACGACCGATCCGGGAGACGACCGAAGGCAGGGCGGTATGAACATGATCGACGTGGACGAATTGGAGAAGTGGCGGGGAGAACCACTTGTGGCCTTCGTCGGAGTCGACACGTTCGGCTCGGCCAGCCACGCCATCTTCGACGGATGGGCCCGGATCCTGGACCGCTCGTGGATCCTGCGCGGGATCGACCTGCCGCTGGACACATCAGCCAGCACCTACCGGCGACTCGTCGGAGCGATGAGGGCCAACCAGGCGATTGCCGGCGCCGTGGTGACCGGGCACAAACTCAGGCTGTACGCGGCCTGCGCCGACGAGCTGGTCTCCGACGACCCGCTGGTGGGTCTGAGCCAGGAGACCAACACCCTGGCGGCGAGCGCCGGTGAGGTACGCGGATACGCGCGCGATCCGGTCTCGCTCACCCACGTGCTGCCGGCCGCGCCGCGGGTGATCTCTCTCGGTGCCGGCGGCGCCGGCACCGCCCTGCTGCTCGCCCAGGGGAGCCGCGACCAGGGCACAGCGTTGTTTCCGGGTGGCCCGCGGCCGGTCGGCACCGAACATATGATCTTCGTGGACCGCGACCGGCGCGCGCTGGAGGCACTGCGAACGGTCGCCACCCGGGCCGGGATCGACCAGACCAGGCTGTCCTTCGTGCCGGTCGCGGATGCGACGGACTGCGACGCGATCCTGGCCGACGTCGCCGGGCCGGCGCTGGTCGTCAACGCCACCGGGCTCGGCAAGGACAGCCCCGGAAGTCCCGTCACCGACCGGGCTCCGTTCACCGCCGAGACCGTCGCCTGGGACCTCAACTACCGGGGCGATCTCACGTTCCTGCGCCAGGCCGCCCGCCGGGGCGCCCGGACGGTGGACGGCTGGGACTATTTCGTCGCCGGCTGGGCTGGCGCGCTCAGCGCCATCGCCGGGGTGCCGTTCACCGCCGATCTGCTGGCCAGGTTCCGCCATACCGCCGCGCCGTTCCGACCCACCGCGCCGTTCCGACCCGCCGCGCCGTTCCGAGCCGAGGAGGCACCGTGACCCCGTTCCGTATCGACGTACCCGAGGCGGAGCTGCGTGATCTGCGCGAGCGGCTGCTGCGCACCCGCTGGCCGGAGGCCGCGACGGTGGACGACTGGTCACAGGGGGTGCCGTCGGACTACCTGCGGGAGCTGTGCGGGTACTGGGCGGAGGACTACGACTGGCGCGTGGTCGAGGCGCGGTTGAACGAGCTGCCGCAACTGCGCGTCGAGATCGGTGGGCTCGGCCTGCACGTCCTCCATGCCCGCTCACCTCATCCCGAGGCGTTGCCGCTGGTCCTCACCCATGGCTGGCCCGGATCGGTGGTGGAGTTCCTCAAGGTGATCGGCCCGTTGACCGATCCGGTGGCGTACGGCGGTGACCCGGCGGACGCGTTCCACGTGGTGTGCCCGTCCCTGCCGGGATACGGCTTCAGCGACAAACCTACGGGTGCGGGCTGGGGCGTGGACCGGATCGCCCAAGCCTGGGCCGAGCTGATGGCTCGGTTGGGCTACTCCCGTTACGGCGCCCAGGGCAGCGACTGGGGCACCAGCGTCACCACCAGCCTCGGCCAGCAGGATCCGGACCACCTGGCGGGTATCCACCTGATGCCGCCGATCGCCGCACCCGACCCGAGCACCTTCGGTGACCTCACCCCGGCCGAGCGGACCGTGCTCGCCGACCTGGAACGGGCCCAGCGGGAGGAGGACGGCTACTCGACGCAGATGTCCACCCGGCCGCAGACGCTGGGCTATTCCCTGATGGACTCGCCGGCGGGCCTGTGTGCCTGGATCGTGGAGAAGTTCCGGGCCTGGAGCGACTGCGCCGGCCATCCGGAGAACGTGTTTACCCGCGACGAGCTGCTGGACAACGTGACGCTCTACTGGCTCACCGGCACCGCCACCTCGTCCGCCCGGCTGTACTGGGAGAGCTTCAAACAGGTGCAGTCCTGGTTCACCGACTCCACCTCGGACACCGTCGACGTGCCGACCGGGTGCACCATCTTCCCGAAGGACCTGCCCCGGCCGTCCCGACGCTGGGCGGCGAAACGCTACCCGGACATCCGGCACTGGGGTGAACCGGACAGGGGCGGGCACTTCGCCGCGTACGAGCGACCGGAGCTGTTCGTGGCCGAGGTCCGCGCCTTCTTCCGGCTGGTCCGATGACTCCCTGGTGGCAGGGCGGGGTCGTCTACCAGGTTTATCCGCAGAGCTTCCAGGACACCGACGCGGACGGCCACGGTGACCTGGCGGGGATCGTCCGCCGGCTGGACTACCTGGTCGACGTGCTCGGCGTGGACGCGATCTGGATCAACCCGTTCTACCGCTCACCGATGGTGGACAACGGCTACGACGTGACGGATCACCGCGAGGTCGATCCCCGGTACGGCAGCCTCGCCGACTTCGACGAGCTGCTCGACCGGGCACACCGGCGTGGACTGCGGGTGCTTGTGGACTTCATTCCGGCGCACACCTCCGACGAGCATCCGTGGTTCCGGGAGGCGAGCGCCGCCCGGGACGCCGAGCGCCGGGACTGGTACATCTGGCGTGACCCGGGGCCGGACGGCGGGCCGCCGAACAACTGGCTGGCGCACTGGGGCGGGTCGGCGTGGACCTGGCACTCCGCGACCGGGCAGTACTTCCTGCACACGTACCTGTCCCGGATGCCGGACCTCAACTGGGAGAACCCGGATGTCCGCAAGGCGATGTTCGACGTCGCCCGGTTCTGGCTGGATCGCGGGGTGGACGGCTTCCGGGTGGACAGTGCGCACATCATCGGAAAAGATCCGTTGTTCCGCGACAACCCGCCAAACATCGACGGAGTCCTGGAGTTCGGTCGGCCGCACGGCGACATGGACAGCCAGCTGCACGTCTATGACCGGGGCACCGGCCGGGTTCATGAGATCTACCGGGAGTTCCGGTCCCTGCTCGACGGGTACGGCGCGGTGTCCGTCGGGGAGGTGGCCGTGACGGACCCGCGGACCTGGGCCGGCTACTACGGCGCCGACCTGGACGAGTTGCACATGCCGTTCAACTTCCGGCTGCTCGGGGTGCCGTGGACCGCCGAGGCGCTGCGAGCGGTGATCGACACGGTCGAGGCGACCGTCCCACCCGGCGGCTGGCCGAACTGGGTCCTCGGCAACCACGACGAACCCCGGGTCGCCAGCCGGCTCGGACCGGCCCGGGCCCGATTGGCGATGATGTTGCTGCTCACCCTGCGCGGTACGCCGGTCATCTACTACGGGGACGAACTGGGCCTACCGGATGTCCCGGTGCCGCCGGAGCGGGTGCGTGATCCCTGGGAGCGGCGCATGCCGGGACGCGGGTTGGGCCGCGATCCCGAACGTTCCCCGATGCCCTGGGACGCCGGTCGGCACGCCGGGTTCTGCCTGCCTGACGTCGAACCCTGGCTGCCGATCGACGAGACGGTGCCGCCGGTCAGCGCGCAGTCGGCCGAGCCGCGGTCGATGCTGGCGTTCACCAGGGACCTGCTGCGGATCCGCCGGGCACATCCGGAACTCGCCCTCGGGACGTACCGCCCGGTCGGTGGGATGCCGGCGGGTTGCCTGGCGTACCTGCGGGAACATGCCGGCGGGCGGTGCCTGGTCGTGCTCAACCTGGACGACCGGTCGGCGCGCCTGGACGTTACCCGGTACGGGCCAGCCGAACTGCTGGCCGGAACCCATCCCCGGGTGTGGCGGGCCGACGCCCCCGATGTCGTCCTGGTCGGACACGAGGGCGTCGTCCTCCGGCTGGCCCCCGCCTGATCCACTACCACAACGCGAACCCGTGTCGTTCCCTGCGGCGTCGGTCGGGTCCCGCTAGGGTTTGCCGGTGGCGAAGGGAAGCGGCCCTTGCGTGAAGTGCTGGCTGGCCTTCGCGCTGGTCGCGGTGATCATCCTCGCCGCGACGGGCGTATGGAACCCCTTCCCGGCGATAATGGACTGGGCCAATCAGAGCCGGGCCCTCTCCGACCCGGCCCCGACCTGGCAGCAGCGTGTCGATGGCACGCCGACCAGCGCCACGATCGCCGGCAACGCCGTCGTGATCGAGCAGCGCACCACAATCGAGGCGCGCAGCCTGTCCACCGGGGTGCAACTGTGGCAGCGCAAGGCCGACTGGGCCGCGGTGGCCGGCGAGGGGTCGGATTCCGTCATCGCCGTGGGCAAGCTTCTGGTCAAGGGGTACGAGTTGATCGACCCGGCCAGTGGTGCGGTGCGCCGTAAGGACACCGCCGCGGAGGCGGTCTGGACCTATCGGAACCTGTTGCTCGACGCCCGCTGCGGCAAATCGACCGAGTGCACCCTTACCGCTTGGGATCCGCGCGGCACCACCCCGTTGTGGAGCACCTTCGTGCCGGGGATCAATTCCGGGCTCACCGGGGACAACCCCAAGGTCAACGGGACCCGGCGGATCGACACCCGGCAGGTGAACGGGGACGCCGGCGGGCCGGAGTTCGCCCCGCCGCTGCTCGGCCTTCCGGTCGACGACCGGGTGCTGGTTGTCGATTCCGCGAGCGGCCGACTGCTCCAGGACATCAAGCCCGGCCAGGAGGACCGGCTGGTGGTGGTCGGTGGGCGGGTGCTGCGGGTGCAGGCCCGGTCGCAGGACGGCACCTGCTACTTCACGGCGACCGCCACGGACCCGGCGACCGGGCAGCAGGTCTGGCGGCACACCGGGGTGAACCTGCGCACCGCGGACGGTGCCGGATGCGTGCAGCGGGAAGACCCCCAGGGTGGGCGGAACGTGCTCGTCGGTGTCGGCCCGGACGCTCGGGAGGCGGTGCTCGACGGATACGACGGCCGTTTCCTCTGGGTCGGTGCGGCCGGGGAGAAGTTGCTTTCCGTCGACGACCGGTACGCGGTGGCCAGGACCCCTGACGGCGGCTCGGTACGCGCCCGGGAACTGGCAGCCGAGACGACCCGGTGGAGCCGGGAGGTCACCAAGTCGGCCGGGGTGGCACTCACGCCGTACGCCGTGATCGTGATCGACGAGAAGCCGGACCGGATCATCGCGGTCGACCCGCGCGACGGCCGCGAGTTGATCAACGTCAGGTCGACGGCCAAGGTGCTGGCGGTGGGCCCGGGCGGCATCGTGATCGGCGACGGGCGGGACGTCGGCTATCTGCGATTCGGGAGCGTCGGGACGACCGCGCCCGGTCCGGGGCCGGACGCGGACCCCGACGGCGGCGCGCCGGCCGGCACCAGCGGTCCGAGCTGCGGCGGTCCGAAGAACGAGGTCTGCCGGTAGCCGTCCGGTGCCCGGCGGCTGTCGTCGTCGGGGCGGCCTGTCCTAGGCTTGCCCCTCATGAGCAGTGCCGGCTTCTCCTATGCGCCCCTGCTGCCGCTGGGGCCGGATCACACCGACTACCGCCTGGTTACCGACGAGGGCGTGGACGTCGTGCACGGTCCCGGCGGCCGGCGGTTCCTGACCGTTGAGCCGGCCGCGCTGACGGCGCTCACCGCCGAGGCCATGCATGACATCGCCCACTTCCTGCGGCCGGCGCACCTGGCCCAGTTGCGGGCCATCCTGGACGACCCGGCGGCCTCGCCGAACGACCGGTTCGTGGCGCTCGACCTGCTGCGCAACGCCAACATCGCGGCCGGCGGTGTGCTCCCGATGTGTCAGGACACCGGCACCGCGATCGTGATGGGCAAACGTGGTCGGCATGTGCTCACCGACGGTAACGACGCCGAGGCGATCTCCTCCGGCGTCTACCAGGCGTACACCCGACTGAACCTGCGGTACTCGCAGCTCGCCCCGCTCACCATGTGGGAGGAGCGGAACACCGGCACCAACCTGCCGGCCCAGGTGGACCTGTACGCCGAGGATCCGGACGGGCATCCGGACGCGTACAAGTTCCTGTTCATGGCCAAGGGCGGCGGCTCGGCCAACAAGTCGTACCTCTACCAGGAGACGAAGGCGCTACTGAACCCCACCCGGATGATGCGCTTCCTGGAGGAGAAGCTGCGGCTGATCGGCACCGCCGCCTGCCCGCCGTACCACCTGGCCATCGTCATCGGCGGCACCTCGGCCGAGTACGCGCTGAAGACCGCGAAGTACGCCAGCGCCAAGTATCTGGACGCGCTGCCCACCGCCGGCTCGATGGCGGCGCACGGCTTCCGTGACCTCGAACTCGAGGCCGAGGTGCTGGAGCTGACCCGGCAGTTCGGCATCGGTGCCCAGTTCGGCGGGCGGTACTTCTGCCACGACGTTCGGGTGGTCCGGCTGCCCCGGCACGGCGCCTCGTGCCCGGTGGCCATCGCGGTGTCCTGCTCGGCCGACCGGCAGGCGCTAGCCAAGATCACTCCATCGGGGGTCTGGCTGGAACGGCTGGAAACCGACCCGGCGCGCTTCCTGCCCGATGTCACCGACGAGAACCTGGACGCCGAGCAGGTCGTCCGGGTCGACCTCAACCGACCGATGGACGAGATCCGGGCGGAGCTGTCGAAATATCCGGTGAAGACCCGGCTGTCGCTCACCGGCCCGCTGGTGGTCGCCCGTGACATCGCGCACGCCAAGATCGCTGAGCGGTTGGACGCCGGTGAGCAGATGCCGCGGTATCTGCGGGACCACGCCGTCTACTACGCGGGCCCGGCGAAGACCCCGGAAGGCTACGCGTCCGGATCTTTCGGCCCGACCACCGCCGGCCGGATGGACGCGTACGTGGAGAAGTTCCAGGCGGCCGGCGGGTCGCTTGTGATGCTCGCCAAGGGAAACCGGTCGGCCCAGGTTACCCGGTCGTGCGCCACCCACGGCGGGTTCTATCTCGGTTCGATCGGCGGGCCGGCGGCCCGGCTGGCCCAGGACTGCATCAAGCACGTCGAGGTGTTGCAGTACCCGGAGTTGGGGATGGAGGCCGTGTGGCGGATCCAGGTCGAGGACTTCCCCGCGTTCATCGTGGTCGACGACAAGGGTGACGACTTCTTCGCCGAGGTGACGAAGCCGGTCCTCACCATCGGCCGACGGTAACCCCTCGGTGCGCCCGCTCCGTTGCGGGCGCACCGCCCCCGTTGCCAAGCCCCCGTGGGCCCGCCAGCCATCATCGCGGGCACCGCTCTCGTTTCGCTCTCGATCGTCCGCACCGCATCGATCTCCCGGGCCGTCTCGGGCGGTGAGCGGGGCGTTACTCTGCTCGCGGAGGCTCGGTGGGGAGCGCGATGCGGTTCGGGATCCTGGGAGCGTTGTACGTCCACGGTGGAGTGAAGGTGACCGCCAACCGGGACCGTGTGGTGCTCGCCATGCTCCTGCTACACCCCGGCCAGGTGGTGCCGGTGCATCAGTTGATCGACGCTGTCTGGGCGGTGGATCCGCCGGCCACCGCGCGGGGACAACTGCAGAACTGCGTGTCCCGGCTGCGCCGGCTGTTCGCCGTCGCCGGCCTTCCCGTCGGTGCGCTGGTCACCGATCCGGCCGGGTACCTGATCCGGGTGGCCCCCGGCGACCTGGACGCCGACGTCTTCCGCGGCCTCGTCACCGCGGGCCGGCGGGCCGTGGGCGCCGGCCGGCCAGCGGACGCCCGGCGTGACTTCCACGCCGCGCTGGCCCTGTGGCGCGGCCCGGCCCTCACCGGCATCGAGAGTCCCGCCGTCCGGGCCGGTGCCCGGGCGCTGGACGAACAGCGGGCCGTCGTCATCGAGGAGTGCGTGGAGGTCGAACTCGCCCTCGGTCGGGGCCGCAACCTCGTCGACGAGCTGACCGGCCTGGTCGAGCAGCATCCGCTGCGGGAACGGCTGCGGGGCCAACTGATGCGGGCGTTGTGTGCGGTCGGTCGGCAGGCCGACGCGCTCGACGTCTATCGCACCGGCTACCGGATCAGCATCGACGAGCTGGGCATCGAACCCGGACCGGCGCTGCGCGACCTGCACCGGCGGATCCTGGACGGCGGCCTCGACGGCCCGGACGGAGGCGACCGGCCGGTCATCCCACCACGCTCGCTGCCCCCGGTGACCGCCGACTTCACCGGCCGGGACGAAGCCGTGACGGCCCTGCTCAAGGAGATCGACCAGGCCGGTGCGGAGGCACCGTGCGTTCAGGTCATCGACGGCATGCCGGGCAGTGGCAAGACGACCCTCGCCGTGTATCTGGCCACCACGCTGGCCGACCGCTATCCGGACGGCCAGCTCTTCGTCGACCTGCATGGACACAGCCGGCGTCGCCCGCTGACCCCGGTCACGGCACTGGACATCCTGCTGCGGCAGCTCGGCGTGCCGAGCGAGCGGATACCGGCCGAGCTGGACGACCGGATCGCCCGGTGGCGCAGCGAACTGGCCGGCCGGCGGGCGGTCATCGTGCTGGACAACGCGGCGAGCGCCGCCCAGGTGGAACCGTTGCTGCCCAACGCGCCGGGTTGCCTGACCCTGGTGACCAGCCGCCGCCGGCTGGTCGGGCTGGACGGCGTACGTCCGCATCCGTTGTCGCTGCTCACGCCGGAGGACGCGGCGGAGCTGCTGGCCCGGGTGGGTGGCCGGCAGCGGGTGGCGGCGGAGCCGGAGATCGCCGCGGAGGTGGTCCGTCGGTGCGGGTACCTCCCGCTGGCCATCAGGATGGCGGGGGCCCGGTTGGCGCACCGGCCGCGCTGGCGGCTCGCCGACCTGGCCGAGCGGCTGGGCGGGGACGGGCCGCTGTTGGCCGGGCTCACCGCCGAGCAGCGCACCGTATCGGACGCCTTCGCCCTGTCGTACGAGCAGTTGAGCGGCCCGGCGCAACGGATGTTCCGGCTGCTGGGGCTGCATCCCGGCGGGCACTTCGGCGGGTACGCGGCGGCGGCGGTGGCCGGCCTGTCCCTGCCGGCGGCCCGCGACCTGCTCGACGAGCTGGTGGACGCCCATCTCATCGAGGAACTGGCGGCCGACCGGTTCCGGTTCCACGACCTGCTTCGCGAGTACGCTCGTGGCCTGCTCACCACCTCGACGGACCCGACCGAGGTCGAACGGGCCCGGCTCGGCCTGCTGGACCTCTACCTGCGGGTGGCGGCCCAGATCGGGCGCAGCCTCGAACTGCCGATGAGCGCGTACGAGATACCGTGGCCCGCCCGCCGTCCGGACCTCGTCGAGTCATGGACGGCGCGGGGCCGGGCGTGGTTCGAGGCCGAGCGGTCGAACCTGGTGGCGCTTGTGGACTGGGCGGCCCGCTCCGGCTACCGGGAGCACGCCTGGCGGTTGGCCCGGGCCGGCTGGCGTTGGTATTTCCTCGCCGGTCATCTGGACGACCTGGTCATGACCCACACGACCGGACTGCGCGCGGCGGAGGAACTCGGTGACGACGTGGCGGCGGCCACCATGCAGAACTACCTCGCCTCGGCCTACTACCGGTTCGGCCAGTTCCAGCGGGCGATCGACGCGATGGTGGCGGTACTCCGGTTGCGGCAGCGGATCGGTGACGTGAACGGGCAGATCAGCGCGCACGGCAACCTGACCGCACCGTACGACTATCTGGGTTGGCCGGAGCTGGCCGAGCGGCACGGCAGGCAGGCCCTGGAGCTGGCCCGCCGGCAGGGTGATCCGGGGGTGATCGCCAGCGTGCTCAGCTCGTACGGGACGATCGTCATGCATCAGGGTCGTTACGACGAGGCGCTCGTGGCGTTCCGCAACAAGATGCTGCTGGCCCAGCAGGTGGGGGATCGGGGGATCGTCGCGGGCGCGTTGCACGACATCGGTCTGGTGCGGGCCCGGCTCGGTGAGTACGAGCCGGCGCTACGCCGGTTCCGGCTGGCGCTGCGGGCCAGGCTGGCGCAGGGCGACCAGGCCGCCGTGGGCGAGATCCTGAACGGGATCGGGAGCGTCGAGCTCGCGTTGGGTCGGCCGCGCGACGCGATTGTCCGGCACCGCGAGGCACTGTCGGCGATGGTGAACGGCGGGCACCTGGCCGGGGTCTGCGCGACCCACAACGACCTCGGGCGGGCGCTGCTGGCCATCGGCGACGTGACGGCGGCGCGGGAGGCTCACGAACGGGCTCTCGGGCAGGCGAGCCGGATCGGGTTGCAGGCTGAGCGGGCACGCGCGCTGGACGGGCTCGGCAACTGCCTCCGGGGGACCGATCCGTCGGCCGCGCGGACGTACTGGCTGCGCGCCCGGGGGCTGTACCGGCAGCTCCTGATGCCGGACTGGGCCGACGTCGAACGGCGGTTGGCTGAGCTGGACCGAGCGGCCACCGATCCGCCCGGGTCCGGAAAACCCGCCGGTTGACCCAGTGCGGGTCAGGGTGCGGACACGCCGGGGACCGGTGTGGACGTGACCGTCAGCCGCAGTAGGCCGCCACCGGGACCACCCAGTTCGAGACCTCGCTCTCCAACGCGGTGATGTCCTTCTCCGTCTTCAACCCGGCGAAGAACGCCTCGTCTTCGGCGCTCGCCGCGATGGCGTCGGCCGCCTTGGCGCCCGCGGCCTGGAAGTCGGGGTCCAACGCCGCTCCGGTGCTGGTCCGGACCTGGGTCGCCAGGTCGTTCGCGCGCTTCTGGGCGGCCTGCTTCGCCTTGTTCGCCTCCGCGGTCTTGCCCGCCTCCCGGTGGGCGATCATTTCCCCGAGCCCCGTGCCGAACGCCTTCACACCGGCGTTCAACGAGGTGTCCAACTCGGCGCAGACCTTCTGGGTGTCGGCCGTGTAGTCGGCCGCGGCCGGGCTCGGCGAGGCGCTGGTGGGCGCGGCCGAGGAGGGCCCCGCGTCGGTCGAGCCGCCGTCACTGCCGCAGCCCGCGAGCCCGGCCAGGACGCCGGACAGCGTGAGCGCCACGAGGCCGCGTCGCATCTGGTCCCCTTCGTACGTGTTGTGCGAAAGTCCTGTTGTGCGAAATCCGGGCCTTCCGCGGAGCCGTTCTGGGCCCTCGGGGCACGGTACGGGGATCGGGCGAGCGCCGTCCACCCGGACATCCCGGCGCGCGGCGATCATCTGCGAACCGGCCGGTGGCGCGGCAGGATGGGGGCGTGACGACTCCAGAGGCTGCCGGATACCGGATCGAACGCGACACGATGGGCGAGGTCGAGGTTCCCGCCGACGCGCTGTGGCGGGCACAGACGCAGCGCGCGGTGCAGAACTTCCCGATTTCCGGACGCGGGTTGGAACCGGCGCACATCCGCGCGCTGGCCCAGATCAAGGGCGCGGCGGCCCAGGTCAATGCCGATCTGAGGGTGATCGACGCGGAGGTCGGCGCGGCGATCGCCACGGCCGCGGCGCATGTTGCCGACGGCGGCTACGACGACCAGTTCCCGATCGACGTCTTCCAGACCGGCTCCGGCACCTCGTCCAACATGAACGCCAATGAGGTGATCGCCACGCTGGCCGCCCGGGAACTGGGCCGCGAGGTGCATCCGAACGACGACGTCAACGCCTCGCAGTCCAGCAACGACGTGTTTCCCTCGTCCATTCACCTCGCCGCGACGCACGCCGTCGTGCACGACCTGGTCCCGGCGCTGGAGCACCTGGCCGGTGCGCTGGAGGCGAAGGCGGAGGAGTTCGCCACCGTGGTCAAGGCGGGCCGAACACACCTGATGGACGCCACGCCGGTCACCCTCGGGCAGGAGTTCTCCGGGTACGCCGCGCAGGTCCGGTACGGCGTGGACCGGCTCTCCTCGGCGTTGCCCCGGCTGGCCGAGTTGCCGCTGGGTGGCACCGCCGTCGGCACCGGGATCAACACCCCACTCGGGTTCGCCGCCCGGGTCGTCGACCGGCTGCGCGAGCAGACCGGCCTGCCGGTGACCGAGGCGCGGAACCACTTCGAGGCGCAGGGCGCCCGGGACGCGCTTGTGGAGACCTCGGGCCAGGTGCGGACCGTAGCGGTGGGGCTGTACAAGATCGCCAATGACATCCGCTGGATGGGCTCGGGTCCCCGGGCCGGCTTGCGTGAGCTGCGCATCCCCGACCTCCAGCCCGGCTCGTCGATCATGCCCGGCAAGGTCAACCCCGTGGTCTGCGAGGCGGTCCGGCAGGTCTGCGCGCAGGTGGTGGGCAACGACTCCGCCGTCGGCTTCGCCGGATCGCAGGGCGACTTCGAACTGAACGTGATGCTCCCCGTGCTGGCCCGCAACCTGCTGGAATCGATCCGGCTGGTGTCCGCCGTCAGCCGACTACTGGCCGACCGGTGCGTGGCCGACCTGGCCGCGAACGAGGACGTCTGCCTCGCGTACGCGGAGGGTTCGCCGTCGATCGTCACACCGCTGAACCGGCACCTGGGGTACGACGAGGCCGCCTCGATAGCGAAGGAGGCGCTGGCCCAGGAACGGTCGATCCGCGAGGTGGTGCTGTCCCGGGGGCACGTCGAGGCCGGCAAGCTCACCGAGGAGCAACTGGACGAGGCCCTGGACGTCCTCCGGATGACCCACCCCTGAGGATGCCTCTGACCTGATTCGCGCCGGTCAGCTCAGCGCGCGGGCCACCGACTCGGCCGCCGTGCGGACCTGCTCGCCGACCGTCCCGACGTCCAGCGGAGCCAGCGCCACCACCCCCACGCTGGCTTCCAGGCCAGGCACGCCGAGGACCGGCGCCGCCACCCCGTACGCCCCGGGCTGCAACTCGCCACTGGTGGCGACCGGCCGCGACTGACCCGCCCGGCCGGCGAGGATGGCCTGGCCGGCGGCTCCCCGGTCGAGCGGGTGTCGGGACCCGGTTCGGTACGCCACATGGAACGCGGTCCAGGTCGGCTCGACGACGGCGAGGGCCACCCCCTCCCCGCCCTCGACGACGGTCAGGTGGGCGGTCGCCCCGGCCTGCTCGGCCAGCTTGCGCAGCGCCGGCAGCGCACCCTCGGCGAGCAGCGGCTGCGCCCGCCGGGCCAGGTGCAGCACCCCCGCTCCCAGGCGGAGCCGGCCGCCGGTGTCCCGGCGCACCATGCCGTATTCGGTGAGCGCCCCGACCAGCCGGTAGACGACCGCCCGACCGACCGCGAGCCGGGTCGCCGCCTCGGTGACCGTGAGGCCGTTGGGCGCGTCCGCGACCAGGTGCAGCAGCCGCAGACCGCGGTCCAGCGTCTGCGCGGACTCACCCGTTCGCCGCGCCTGGTGGTCGGTCGTCTCCACCACCGCAGCGTACGGCTCCGGTCGAGACCGGAACCGGACCGGCGGCCACGGCTCCGGTCGATGCCGGGGCCGGGCCGGCGGCTACCCTGGGAAGGTGAGCCTTCGTCTGTACGACACCGCCACCAGATCGGTGCGGGACTTCGTCCCGCGGGAAGCCGGCAAGGTGGGGGTCTACCTGTGTGGGCTCACGCTGCAAGGACCACCGCACATCGGCCACCTGCGTTCGGGCGTCAACTACGACGTGCTGCGCCGCTGGCTGACGCGGTCGGGCTACGCCGTCCGGTTCGTTCGGAACCTCACCGACATCGACGACAAGATCCTGGTGAAGTCGATCGAGCGGGGGGAGCCGTTCTGGGCGATCGCGTACGCGAACGAGGTGCGGCTGGCCGCCGACTACCGGGCACTCAACGTGCTGCCCCCGACCTACGAGCCGCGAGCCACCGGCCACATCCCGGAGATGCACGAGCTGATCCGGGAGCTGATCGACCGCGGTCACGCCTACCCGGCGGCGGACGGCTCCGGTGACGTCTACTTCGACGTGGCCTCCGACCCGGCGTACGGCGCGCTGTCCGGGCAGTCCCCCGACGCCATGCAGTCGGCGGATGACGCACCCGACCGGGCCAAGCGCGATCCCCGCGACTTCGCGCTGTGGAAGGGCGTCAAGCCGGACGAGCCGGCCGACGCGTACTGGCCGTCGCCGTGGGGCCGCGGCCGGCCCGGCTGGCACATCGAGTGCTCGGCGATGTGCCGGCGCTACTTGGGTGACGAGTTCGACATCCACGGTGGCGGGCTGGACCTGATCTTCCCGCACCACGAGAACGAGATCGCCCAGTCGCGGGCGGCCGGGCTCGGCTTCGCCCGCTACTGGGTGCATCACGGGCTGCTCAGCCTCGCCGGGGTCAAGATGGGCAAGTCGGTGGGGAACGCGCTCGGTCTGGAGTACGTGGCTGAGCTGGGGGTGCGGCCGGTCGAGTTCCGCTATTACATCGTCGCGGCGCACTACCGCTCCCTGATCGACTACACCGAGGAGTCGCTGCGCGAGTCGGCCGTCGCGTACCGGCGGATCGAGGGCTTCGTGCGTCGGGCCGCCGAACGGATCGGCCCCGGGGGCCTCGGCGACCTGCCCAAGGGCTTCGTCGACGCGATGGACGACGACCTGAACACCTCGGCGGCGCTGGCCGTGCTGCACGACGTGCTCCGGGACGGCAACACGGCGCTCGGCGAGGGTGACGACGCGGCCCTGCGTTCGGCGCTCACCGCCGTGCGGGCGATGCTGGGCATCCTCGGCGTCGACCCGCTCGACCCCGTGTGGGTCGGCGAGGACCAGGCCAGCGACCTGCGAGGAGTGGCCGACGCCCTGGTGGCGCTGGCCCTCGAACAACGGACGCAGGCTCGCGCGCGTAAGGACTGGGCCGCGGCGGACGCCGTGCGCGACCAGCTCAACCAGGCCGGCATCGTGGTGGAGGACACTCCGCACGGGCCGCGATGGACGATCGGAGAAGGTAACTGATGCCCGGCAACTCGCAGAACCGCAGCCGGCGGGTGACCTCCAAGCGGGGCGCCTCGAAAGGCTCCGGGGGTAAGCACCGGGACGCCCTCGCCGGCCGGGGGCGCACCCTGCCCGCGGACGAGCGGCCGTGGCACAAGGGTTACTCCGGCACCGAGAAGCTGCCGCAGCGCACGGCCTGGAAGCAGGAGAAGGAGCGCCGTGCGGCGGCCGAGGAGGGCCGCACCCCCAAAATCGGCAAGCCAGGCACGAAGGACACCACCTGGGGCAAGGGTGGCGGTCGCGGCGTGCCGCCCGCGCGTGCCGGTCGCGGCGGAGCGCCGGCCCGGTCCGGGCCGCGGGTCGCTCCCGGTCGCCGGTCCAACCCCGCCCGGGAGGCTCCCGAGCTGATCGTCGGCCGTAACCCCGTCCTGGAGTCGCTGCGCACCCAGGTGCCGGCCACCGCGTTGTACGTCGCCCAGGGCATCGACATCGACGACCGGGTCAACGAGATCGTGCGGACCGCCTCCGACCGGGGGATCGCCCTACTCGAGATCAGCCGGGCCGAGCTGGACCGGATGACCGGTGGTGTGCTGCACCAGGGCGTCGGGCTCCAGGTGCCGCCGTTCGCGTACGAGCCGTTCGACGACCTGGTGGCGGCGGCGCTGGAGCAGACCGCGCCGCTGCTGGTGGCGCTGGACGGCGTCACCGATCCGCGCAACCTGGGTGCGGTGATCCGGTCGGCCGCGGCGTTCGGTGCACACGGTGTGTTGGTACCCGAGCGGCGGGCGTCGGGAATCACCGCGACCGCCTGGCGGACCAGCGCTGGCGCCGCGGCGCGGGTGCCGGTGAGCCAGGTGACGAACCTGACCCGGTCGCTCAAGGCGTGCCAGAAGGCCGGGTTCCTGGTCGTCGGCCTGGATGCCGACGGTGGGACCAGCCTGTACGACCTGGAGGTCGCCGTCGGCCCGCTGGTGGTGGTCGTCGGCTCCGAGGGTCGTGGCCTGTCCCGGCTGGTCGGCGAGACGTGTGACCTCCAGGTCAGCATCCCGATGGTGTCGGACGTGGAGTCGCTCAACGCCAGCGTGGCGGCCGCCGTGGCACTGGCCGAGGTCGCCCGGCGCCGCACGGACCACTAGAGAGTGCCGTACGAGTCGTATGTCCACCTTCTGGGCGGCCGGATTGGCCGTCCAGCCCAGCGACGTGCCAAGTTCAGAGGAATCGTCGACCCAGCACCATTCTGGATATAGGCTGTTTCCGTTCCGAGCGGAACGGGCGAATTACCAGAACTAGGTGATGGGAGCGAGCGTGCAACCCTCACGCACGGCCCCCGCTGAAGCGCCAGAGCGAGAGGTCGACATCCTCCGGCGTGCAATGACGCTCGTGCAGGAACGCCTGCCGCCTGGCTGGTCGATCCGCCTTTCCAGTGATCAAGAGGCAGAGCGCCGGATCGACGGTGTTGCTGAGTTGACCGCTCCTGACGGAACCACTGCGGTCTTCCTCATCGAGGCGAAGCGCTCCTTTGTCACGAGCGACCTTGCCGCCGCACTTGACCGGATACGGTCCCACCGCCTTCCTCGCGTCGCCCGTCCGATGCCTCTGCTCGCCGCGCGATACCTCGGCTCTTCCGTGCGCTCGTGGCTGGAAGAACGGGGGGTGTCCTACGTTGACGCCACCGGCAACATGCACTTGAGGCTTGAGCAGCCAGCAATGTATATGCGCGACAGGGGTGCTGATCGGGACCCTTGGCGTGGACCCGGCAGGCCGCGCGGGACGCTCCAAGGCCCCCCGGCGTCTCGTGTCGTTCGTGCCCTGATCGACTTCGTCGAGCCAATGACGGTCCCTGAATTGATACGCCTGTCTGGAGCCTCGACCGGCGCGACGTACCGAGTTGTTGAATTCCTTGAGCGCGAGGCCCTTCTAAGGCGTGGACAGGGCGGTCGGGTAGTTGAGGTCGAGTGGCGTCGTTTACTGGAGCGGTGGAGTGAAGACTACGGCTTCCAGAGCAGCAACAGTGTGACCAGATGTTTGATTCCGCGGGGTCTGCCTGCGCTAGAGGAAAGTCTGCGCGATGCTCAAGGGCTTCGCTACGCATTGACAGGTTCGCTGGCGGCTCACCGGCTGGCCCCCTACGCCCCCGTTCGGTTGGCGATGGCATACGTCGATGACGTGAGTCAGACAATTGAAAAACTAAGCCTACGTCCTGTCGATAGCGGTGCGAATGTGTTGATAGCTCATGGTAAGTACGATGTGGTGTTCGATCGCGTGGAGCAGGACGACGGCCTGACATTCGTGGCTCCTAGCCAGGCCGTTGTCGATCTGCTGACTGGCCCTGGGCGGAGCGCTGCCGAGGGCCAGGAAGTCCTTGATTGGATGGAGAGGCATGAGTCGTCATGGCGACGGCAACCTGCTGGTAGCCGCGCGTAGCGCGCTGCTGGACGCCCTGGATGCACTCAAGGAACATGCCGATGCTGTCATCGTGGTGGGAGCACAGGCAATCTATATGCACACCGGAGCGGCACCCGTTGCGCTGGCGGAAGCGACCAAGGATTGTGATCTTGCATTGGAACGCGGTCCCTTGGGCAGGTGCCGTTGTTAGAGGAGGCCATGCGGTCGGCGGGATTCCATCTCGACGTACGAACGCAGCAACCCGGTGCCTGGCTGAATCCTAAAGGGATACCCGTCGATTTGATGGTTCCGGAAGCGCTTGCTGGCGGTTCCGGTCGGCGCGCTGCCAAGATTCCGCCGCACTCTAGGAGCGTCGCGAGGAGAGCGGTTGGATTGGAAGCCGCAGTGGTAGACAACGCGCCTGTCAGGGTGCACACGCTTGCCCCTGGGGACAGTAGGATATACACAGCTAATGTGGCTGGTCCCGCCGCATTGCTGGTCGCCAAGCTACATAAGCTAGGGGAGCGACAGGGCACGCCTCTCCGCCTTGTCGATAAGGATGCGCATGACGTCTTCCGTCTGCTGGTAGCCGTGCCGACAGCTAAGCTCGCGGCCAGTTTGGTGGCCCTGCTGGATGACGAACTGGCGGGAACTGTTACCAATCAAGCCCTGGTGTTCCTCAAAGAGCTCTTCGCGGCGAGCCACGTTGCGCCAGGATCAGTAATGGCGGGAAGGGCTGAGGAAGGAATCGGCGATCCGGCCGTCGTCTCTGCCGCCGCCTCCGCTCTGGCGGAGGATTTACTAAGCTCGCTCGGGCATGTCGACCGATAGCTTGGTGCGGCACGAGGAAGGGGCGGCCCGTGTCAGCGGGCCGCCCCTTCTGGTCGATCGAATCAGATGCGCGCGCCAGTCACCGCGTGGAACGCGTGGTGCTGGTCGGTACGCGGGCGGACGTACACGGTGTCGCCCATGCTGGGCATCGTCCGGCGGTCGGTCCGGACGACGAACCGCTCCGAGCTGCCGGCGATGTCGGCATGGCCGTAGACGTTGGCGTCCGAGCCAAGGTCCTCCACCAGTTCCACGACGACCGGCAGGCCACCCTCACCGGCGCCGACAAGGTCGCAGTCCTCCGGGCGGAAGCCTACGGTCACCTTGTCGCTGCCGCCCTCGGCCTTGGCCGCCGCCACCTGCTCGCGGGTGAGTGGAACGGTCATGTCGGCGAACACGCCACCGTTCTCGTTCAACGACACCGTCTTGATGTTCATGGCCGGCGAGCCGATGAAGCCGGCGACGAAGACGTTCGCGGGCTTGTCGTACAGGGTCCGGGGGGTGTCCACCTGCTGGAGCACGCCGTCCAGCATGACCGCGACCCGGTGGCCCATGGTCATGGCCTCGACCTGGTCGTGGGTGACGTACACGGTGGTGATGCCGAGCTTGGCCTGCAACGTGGCGATCTGGGTACGGGTTTGCACCCGGAGCTTGGCGTCGAGGTTCGACAACGGCTCGTCCATGAGGAAGACCTGCGGCTCGCGGACGATCGCACGGCCCATGGCCACCCGCTGACGCTGGCCACCGGAGAGCGCCTTCGGCTTGCGGCTGAGGAACTCCTCCAACTGGAGCAGCGCCGCAGCCTCCTTGACCCGCTTGTCGATGTCCGCCTTCGACGTCTTGCGCAGCTTGAGGGCGAAGGCCATGTTCTCGTACACGGTCATGTGCGGGTAGAGCGCGTAGTTCTGGAAGACCATCGCGATGTCGCGGGCCTTCGGCGGCAGGTGGGTGACGTCGCGGCTGTCGATGTAGATCGAACCTTCGTCGACGTCTTCCAGGCCGGCGAGCATCCGCAGGCTGGTGGACTTTCCGCAGCCGGAGGGGCCGACCAGGACGAGGAACTCGCCGTCGCCGATCTCCAGGTCGAGGTGGTCGACCGCGGGCCGTTCGGTGCCCGGGTAGATCCGGGTCGCCTTCTGGTACGAGACGGTGGCCATGGGGGGCTTCCTTTCACCGGCAGGAACGTGCCGGACGATCCGAGTGAAGGAGCGGCCGGACGAGTGTCCGACCCACGGCCGGCGCGCCGGGCGGCCGGGGATAGGCAGCGTCGGGGTGTCGTCCGTGTCACTGCACCGTAAACGGAAAATTCTTCGGTGCCAAGGTCAGGATCTCGCGGGGTGCTTGCCCTGGGGCACATAACGGTCACTCGGGCACTGCAGGACATCAATCGCCGCAGGAGCAGATGCGCTCTGGAACGAGCCCGCTACGTGGCATGACGTGGTGTGTCGGGGAACCGACGCTTCCCTGTCGCGCGAGTCCCTCGCTGCCCGGATAATCACCGGCCAGTAGCTATGCTGACCACGAACAACGCCCCTGTAGCTCAGTTGGCCAGAGCACTCGCCTTGTAAGCGAGATGTCGCCGGTTCGATCCCGGCCGGGGGCTCCAAGCACCGCAACGGGTGCCGCCAGCGGATCACCGCTGAGCGTCGACGTGGACCAGGTCGGCAGCCTCCCGCTGCACGAGCCCGTCCTGCTCCGTCTCGACCGCTGCCATGAGTCCCAGCCTCCCCGGTACTTACGCGAGGGTAAGTACCCCACTCTGAAGTCCGTACTAGCAGGCAGGGCCGAGCAAGGAAAGGATTGAACCAGGACAAGAATTGCGAGGAGCGCAAGATGCAAACGGACCCTGAGCGCGTGAGCGTGCTCGGCCTGGGCGCGATGGGCGGCGTGCTGGCAGCGGCCGTCGTCAAGGCCGGGCACCGGACCACCATATGGAATCGAAGCGCGGGCCGCGCCGACGGCCTCGTCGCGGCCGGTGCGATCGAGGCCGGCACGGCGGCCGAGGCGGTGCGGGCTGGCGAACTGGTGGTGGTGTGCCTGTTCGACCACGCGTCGATCCACGAGGTCCTCGACCCGGTCGCCGCGGACCTTGCCGGCCGGACCATTGTCAATGTCACGACGACCACACCTGCGCAGGCGCGGGAACTGGCCGGGTGGGCAGAGAGGCTAGGTGCCCGCTACGTGGACGGCGGGATCATGGCAGTGCCGGAGATGATCGGCGGCCCCGACTCGCTGGTGCTCTACAGCGGCGCGCAGGAGGCTTTCGACCGGCACCGGCACGTGCTGGACCGCTGGGGCCGGAGTGAATTCCAGGGGTCGGACGCCGGTCTCGCCTCGCTCGTTGACCTGGCCATGCTCGCCGGCATGTACGTCATGTTCGCCGGATTCCTGCACGGCGCGGCGATGGTCGCTCCGGCCGGCATCCCGGCGCGCCGGTTCGCCGCACTCTCCGCACCTTGGCTGACCGCGATGACCACCGCGTTCGACGGCTACGCCGAAGTGATCGACGGTGGCGACTACACCGTCCCCGGCCAGCAGACTCTGGTTTTCTCCGACCTCGGGGACATCGTCGACGCCAGCGTCGCGCAAGGCGTCGACCCGTCTGCCGTCGCGATGGTGCAGCAGCTCATCCGGCGACAGATCGACGCGGGCTACGGCGCGGACGGGTTCGCCCGCATCTACGAGAGCCTGCGTTCGCCAGCGGCCGCAGTCCGCTGACACCGCAGGAGCGGCACAGACCACCCACCCCGGGGCGGGCGACCGCTGCAGGCGCAGCCGCTCGACCGATCCGATCGCGAAGGAACCACCATGTACAGAACTGATCCTCCTCAGCCGGTCACCATCATCGGGCTCGGCCCCATGGGGCGAGCCATGGCCGCCGCACTACTGCGCGCCGGACATCCGCTCACCGTCTGGAACCGGACCCCCGGCCGCGCGGACGAGCTCGTAGCGGCAGGCGCGAAACTGGCCAGCACGCCTGCGGAAGCGGTCGCCGCGAGCCCGCTGACCGTCCTCAGCCTCACCGACTACCCGGCGATGTACGCGATCCTCGACGACGCGGCGCAGGGGGGCGCGCTGGCGGGTCGGACCGTTGTGAATCTCAGTTCGGACACGCCCGCAGCTTCCCGCGACGCCGCCGACTGGGCCGCCAGGCACGGGGCGGACTTCGTCACCGGCGGCGTCATGGTTCCCGCGCCCGTCGTCGGAACCCCGGACGCCTACGTGTACTACAGCGGACCGCGAGACGTTTACGACCGGCACGAGCAGGTGCTGAACGTGATCGGGATGCCGAAGTACCTCGGCGACGACCATGGCCTGGCGCAACTGTTCTACCAGGCGCACCTCGACGTGTTCCTGACCTCCCTGTCGAGCCTGCTGCACGCCACCGCGCTCGTCGCCTCGGCCGGTGTCGACCCGGCGGACTTCCTGCCCGACGCGTTGCAGACGCTCACCGACATCCCGGCGATGGTCGGTGACGGAGCGTCCCTGGCCCGGGAACTCGCGGCCGGCGAACACCCCGGTGACCTCAGCACGGCTCTCATGATGGGTGCCACCGCCGAGCACATCCTGCGTACCAGTGAGGCGTCCGGTGTGGACGCCGAACTCCCGAAGGCAGTCAAGTCGCACTACGACCGGGCGATCGCCGCCGGTATGGGGAAAAGGAACTGGACCGCACTGTACGAGGTGATCCGCGCACAACGCTGACCCACCGTGCCGGGCAGCCGCGACGGGGTCTGTCTCCTGGGCCCGTGGCAGGCCGCGCTCGCGTCACCGAGACTCAGGAGACAGACCCAACGCATAGCGGCGCAGCCGTACCGGGCCGCCTTCGGGGTTGGTCCAGCCGGCGGTGGTGGTCCCGGTGTGCTGCCAGCCGGTCCGCTCATAGACGGCGATCGCCGCGGCGGACCGGGGATCATCGACGATCTCCAGGGTGAGGCTGCGGTGACGCTCGGTGGCCCATCGGCGTGCCTCGCCCAACAGCCTGCTCGCCAGATTGTGTCGGCGGGCGGTCGGGGCGACGAACAGGCGGCCAACCTCGGCCACGCGTGTCGAGGCAGCAGCCACCGAGGCAGCGCCGGTCGGGGGTTCGGGACGGTGTACGGCGACGTGACCGACCACGACATCGTCCGCGGTCACGGCCACCCAGGCATGCAGCGCGTTGTCCGGGGACAGCCAGCGGACCGGGTGGGCAGGCCAGTTGAGCGGATAGCGGTCGAGGCGATGCACGTCGGCGAGGACCGCGACACAGCGGTCCAGGTCCGCCGGCTCCCGGTCCCGGATCGTGTGGCCGTCCACCTGACCATTATCGCGACGTCCGCCGTCCGTGCTGGCGGTGGTCCTGCCGGACGGAACGGGGTCAGTGCCGAGCCGGCGTTCCGATGGCGGTGGACGGCCGGCTCAGGTCGCCGACCGCGTCGGCGTAATAGACGCTGCCGCCGAGGTGGAACGCGACCTGGCGCAGCGTCCATGCCTCGCCCTCCGGCCGGTCGAGGCGTTCGTCGTCGACCGCGCACAGCCGGACCGACCAGATCTGCGCCAACCTGGTCAGCCGGCTGCGGGCCTCGGCCAGATCCTCGTCGGTGAACGGCGCCAGGTCGGCCGCTGTGGTGATCGCCGAGGCGTGCCAGTGGTCCGGCAGTGGTGGCCGGCCGGCGAGCCGTGCCTCGAACTCGGCCAGGTGGTCGACGAGGTGGTCGGCGATCCGCCGGATGGCCTTGTGTGGCGTGTAGACCCGGTCGTCCCGGCGGATCGGTTCACCGTCCCAGACCGGCCAGGTTTCCGCGAGCCGCAGGGCGTTCTCGACCATTTCCTCGATCACCCGGGCCGGATGCCGCTTGTCGGTCACCGGTACGTCGTCGCTCATCCTCACTCCTTCGGAGTACGGCGGGAACGTTAGCCGCCCGACGGTTCGGCGCCGGGCGAAGGAATAGACCCGGACATCGGACGGCCACCGGTGAGACTGGATCACCGGCGGCCGCCCCGGCCCGGGTCAGCGCGGTCCGTACGCCTTCGGCAGCCGCATGCGGCGGTCGGCCAATGAGCTGGCGTACCCGGCCCGGTGGTTGGCGATGACAGGTGACAGACGTCACTGGGGCGCAACCTTCCGGCCGCGGGATTCCGTACGTCCGTGGACACCGGAGCGAGAGGCTGGTTGATGCCCGAGCCTGAAGGCTTTGACGAGTTCGTCCGCGGCTGCTCACATCGGCTCTTCCGGGTGGGCTGCCTGCTCACCGGCGGTGACCTGGCTCGCGCGGAGGACCTGGTGGCCGAAGCGCTGGCCCGGGTCTATCTGGCCTGGCCTCGGGTACGGGCCGGGGACGCCTTCGGCTACGCCCGCCGCACGCTTGTCAACCTGCACACCGACTGGTGGCGCGGGCTGCGCCGCCGTGCGGAACTCGTCACCGACCGGGTGCCCGAGCTGTCGAACGCTGCCGACCACGCCGGCGCCGTCGCGCAGCGGGACAGCGTCACCCGCTCACTTCTCCGGCTCACCCGGCGGGAACGCGCGGTCGTCGTCCTGCGGTACTTCCTCGACCTCACCGAACAGGACACGGCGAACGAACTCGGCGTCTCGGTCGGCACGGTGAAGAGCACGAACGCCAGGGCCCTGGCCAAGCTCCGAGTTTCCCCCGAGTTCGTGGGATCGCCCGTTCGGCGGCACCGCCAGCCGCCGGCCGTCGCCGTACAGCGTCAGGAGACACCGTGAAGAACGTTGACGACCTGCGTCACGCGCTTGAGACGGAGACCGCCGGTCTCTCCGTAAACCTGCCGGCCGAACTCGTCCGCACCCGGGCGCGGCGGGTTCGGACGCGTCGGGCCGCTCTGGTGACGGCGTCGGCCCTGCTCGCTGTCGGGGCGTTGACGGTGCCGATGGTCAGCCTTCCCGGTGGTTCGTCAACCCGGTACGAGGCCGGCGCGGTGCCGTGTCCGACCGGGCCGGCAGTCGCCCCGCTCGGGACACCGGTCGAGACGGGTGCCGTGCTCAACGCCGCGGACAACACCCCGCGCTGGGACGTGCTGCTGAACCTGGGCGGATTCCCCGACAACCCGCTCTTCGGTGTCGAGTTCCGGGATCGCGTCACCGGCACCCGCGGAGTGTGGGACACGGTCGACCTGGTACGCGCGCCGAACGGGGACATCGCCGGGAAGCGCGGTGGTGACCCGACATTCAGGTTCTACAGCGCCCAACTCGCGCTGGGGGGGACGGACGTTCTCGACGTGGGCGTGTACGCCGGTCGGGCGGGCGCCGTCACGGTGGCCTCCGGGGGTCGGGCGGCCGACGCCACCATCAGCCTGAACGAGGCCACCGGTTGGACCCTTTTCTGGGTCCGACGGCCGGCCACACCGTCGCCACCTGACGCCGACGCCGGAGCGGTCGAATCCGAGGGCCCTGGGGGGCTGACGCTCACCGCGTACGACGGTGCGGGCCGCCGGTTGGCAACCGTCACCGGTGGGTTCCTCGTTGGAGCGGCGGTGCAGAACCCCCGGGACGGCCAATCGGCACAGGAGGCTCCCGGTTCGACCGGCGCTCCGGCCTCGGCGGGGTGTTGACGTCGGGCACCCGGAGGCCCTCCGCCCACTGCGGGACAACTCGACCCGCGGTCGGCCGGCGTTCGCCCCGGGCCACCGACGTCCGGACCAGGCGTCTCGTCAAATGGGTCGATGTTGCCCTGATCCTGCTCGCCCTCGCGGCGCTGCTAGCTACCCAGAAGCACCGCATGATGGGCGATGGGTTGGCCCGTTACCACGCCCTGACCGAGTTACTCGGGCAGCATCGCATCCCCGAAACCGCCTATTCCATGATCGGACCGCTGTTCGCCGCGCCACTGTGGTGGGTCGGCCGGGTGACAGGTGATCCCCAAGGTTGGGTCGGCTACTACAACTCGATCCTCTTTGGCCTGACCATTGTCGCCCTGTACCTGACAATGCGCCGCCACGTGGAGCCGGGCCTGCTGCGGCGATTCCTTCTCCTCCTGGTCGCGGGTGGCATGGCCGCTCCGCATCTGGTCGACTTCTACGGGGAGATGTTCACCGTCAGCACCGTGGGCGTCGGGCTGCTCGTCCTGGCGCGACGCGACGCGCCTCCCGCCGCTCGGCCGGTCGCCTGGACGGCCATCGTGCTGGGCGTCGCGAACACCCCCGCCGCACTGCTCGCGCTCATGATAGTGGCGGGCATCGAAGCCGTGCGACGTCGTCGACTGACTCCGCTGGCATCCGTCCTCGCCGCGTCGGGGCTCATCGTCGGGGAGTCCTGGCTACGGCGAGGCAGCCCGTTCGCCACCGGGTACGCCGACAACCACGGGGTCGAAACCTTCATGCCCTACTCGGGCCTCGCCGGCTTCTCCTATCCGATGCTGCTCGGCGTCGCCGCTATCGTGTTCTCGTTCGGTAAGGGTCTGCTGTGGTTCACCCCCGCCTTGTTCCTGCCAGTTCGTGGGCGACTCGGCGCTCCGTTTCGAGCCGGGCCAGGCATTGATCTCGGCTACGCGTGGTTGTTGTGGGTGTCTTTCACCGGTGGTCTGATCATTGTGTACGGGAAGTGGTGGGCATGGTACGGCGGCATGTACTGGGGGCCCCGGTTCTTCCTGATCGCGATCCTTCCGGCCGCCCTCGGGCTCGCCGCCCTACTCGGTGATCCAACGGCTGGTCGGCGTTCGTCCACGACGGCGTGTGCAACTCTGACGCTGTCGGTCTGGGTGGCCGCCGACGCCATGGCGTTCGGGGAACTGTGGCCCGGGATCTGTTATCAGGACGGATACCGGCTGGAGGCGCTGTGCCTGTTCACGCCGGAGTTCAGCGCCCTGTGGTATCCGTTCGTGGCGCGGCCCGACCTCAGCGGGACACAGCTTGGGCAACTGGCCCTTCACGCGCTGGTCCTCGGTTGGCTCGGCGTGCCGGCGGTGGCCCGGTTGGCGCGGGACGCACGCATTGCCGCCCGGCGCGACGCGGGTTGGCGCATCCAGCGCGACGGTAGCGGTCCGATGGCCGCCAACCAGCGTGACGGTACGCAGGCGTACAGCGAACGGACCGCCGGCGACCCGAGCGGGTCACCGGCGGCCGTCCCGACCAGGGTCAGCGCGGGTCGTACGCCTTCGGCAGCCGCATGCCGCGGTCGGCCATGATCTGGCGTACCCGGTCCGGGTAGTTGGTGATGATGCCGTCGACGCCCAGGTCGATCAGGGCCTCCATGGTGGCCGGGTCGTCGACGGTCCACGGGACGACCCGCAGGCCGCGGGCGTGCGCCGAGTCGATCATCGTGCGGTCCGGGTAGAACCGGAAGCCCGGGTCACCGATCTTGCCGTTCTGCGGGAAGCCGTAGACCGGCGACAGCGTGGTGACCCCCGGGAGGCTGTCCGCCGCGGCGACGACGTTGCCGCCGAAGTCGTCGGCGTCGATGCCGCCCAGCCACGGTGACGCGCCGGGCTGGCCTACCTGGAGGAAGTCGTAGTTGGTCAACGCCACGAGTGGCAGGTCCGGGGCGAACCGGTGCATCACCCGCAGCGCGCCCCAGTCGAACGACTGGACGGTCACCTGCCGTTCCAGCCCGGAGGCGCGGATCTCCTCGAAGACGCGGCGGACGAAGAGCTGGCGCGGCGCGGTCTGTTCCGGTGCGCCGGCCTCCACCTTGGTCTCGATGTTGAGCATGACCTTCTTGGCGCGGTACCGCTTGACCAGATCGAACACGTCCTTCAGCTCGATCATGCGGGCACCCGGGATCCGCTCCTGCTCCGGATGTCCCGGCAACTGCTGGAAGCCGCAGTCCATGGTCTTGATCTGGGCCAGCGTCAGGTCCTTGATGTACTTGCCGACATACGGGTACATCGGGTCACTGGCCCGGACCGGGCGGGTATCGCGGCACTTCTGGTCGCTGACCTTCCGATCGTGGGTGACCACCACCTTCCGGTCCTTGGTGACCTGGGTGTCCAGTTCCAAAGTGCTGACACCGAGGCGCAGCGCCTTGGCGAACCCCTCCAGCGTGCTCTCGGTTGTCAGGCCGAGGCCGCCGCGGTGCGCCTGTAGGTCGAAATGGGTCTTCTGAGGTCGTACGCCGGGACCGATGGCAAGCGGCGCGGCGGAGACCGTCGCGCCGGCCGTCGGCGCGGCAACCGCCGGCCTGGCGAGCATCGACGCGGCAAGTACCGGCACGATGGCCAGCCCCGCCAGGACGTGGCGCAGGGACATGCTCAACTCCGCTCCATAGCGTCTGGGACAGGCCGGACGGTATGCCCGATCGCGGCCGGCGCCGTGGCCACCGGATGAGGGCGTCGTGAACGCTTCTCGAAGTCCGTGGGTGAAGTCAGATCTGCCGGGTCCAGGCCACCACGAACGTGGCCCCGACCAGCGCGAGCAGCAACGCCACCGGGACAACCCAGCGGCCGGTCGGGCGGCCGGTGAGGGCGGCGGTGAGTCGGCGGTGCACCTCGACGACGAGCGCGCCGAAGGCGAGGCCCGCTGCCATGATCGGCACGCCGACCAGGAAGTGCGCGAGCCACGCCCCACCCCGGCTCGGCCCGCCCCAGGCGGTGTCATATGGCCCGGGATCCACCACCCCGTACAGCACGCCCCGGGACACGAACAGCAGCACCAGCCCCACCGGGATCAGCGCCGTTGCGCCGAGCAGCAGGCTGAGCGCGGTGTGCGTGGCCGTCCGGGACCAGCCGGGCCGGCGGGTGGGCGGCAGCGGCGGGACGCCGAGCGGCCGGCGGGCGGACGGCAGCGGCGGGACGCCGAGTAGCCGGACCGACAGGTTCCGCCACCAACGTACGGCCGGCTCCGGCCGGCCCGCCAGTACGACGGCCAGCGCCGCCACCGCGACGGGCAACAGCAGGGCGCAGTACGTCAGACGGCGCGTCGCCCCGCGAAACATATCGATCATCGTCCGCATGAGCGGCAGCGTAGGTTGGTGCCCGGTCTCGTGGGATCGGTCCGTGGATTGACCCTCGGCCCATACCAGGGAGTGACGGCGTTTCCCGTGTGCGATCAGCTTTTGACGCGGCGCGACGTAGTGTTACTTCGGCGTCAGCAATGCGTAACCGTGTTCGATATGTGACACATCGATTGTCATGACGTCACCGAACGGACGATGTCGGTCAATGCGAACGTAACCCGAAGATGTGTCAGTGGATCGACCTACCTCCCTCCTCATGCTCGTCCTCGGTCTCGCCATCGGTCTCGTCGCCGGCACGAAGCTGGCCGTGGCCCGCCGGGCCTGGAAGGACTACACAGTCACCAAGTCGAGCGTCGCCGGCCTGCGGAAGACAGCGTGGACGCTGCGCCGGGGGGCGTTCACCCGGGCCGGCCTGGTGATCCTCCTCCTGATCGCCGCGATGAGCTACGCGGCGTCCGGCCAACGCTGAGGGGTCACGCGGGGGCCGGCGCGGGTCGGCCCCTGGCCAACGCTGAGGATCAGGCGGGGGTCACGCCCCCGAGCGGCGCGGGTCGGCCCCTGGCGGCGAGTAGGCCGCGAGGGCGGATCGACCACACCGGCTCGGTCCGCACCCCGTACGTGCGGAGGATGTGGTTGGCCGCCAAAACGCCGGTGGCGGCGGAGCGTTCCATCAGCGCACTCGGGAACGACGTGCGGATGCCGTCCCCGCTGAGGTACACCCCGGCCGCGCCGGTCCGTACGCCGGGCCGGGTCGCGTGGCCACCCGGTCGGAACGCCGGTGCCTGCGCCTCCACCCGGGCGCGCAGCTCCACCACCGGCAGGTCGGCCACCTCCGGCCACAGCGTCGCCAGCTCCCGGCGCATCCGTTCCGCCAGCTCCTCGGCCGGTACGCCGGGCTCGCAGGCGTACGCGTGCAACTCCACGACCGAGCCGCCGGTGCGCCGGGCCCACCGGCCCGGTTCCTGTTCCAGCCGGTGATAGAGAGTCACCGAGTCCAGAGTGGACTGGCGGGACACCCCGCTGAATATCGGTCGGTCCGGGCGCACGTCACCACCGAGCCAGTAGCGGGCCACCGCGTACGGCGGACCGGCGGCGGTCACCGAGCCGGTCGTGCCGCCCGGGACGGCCGCGGCGAGGTCCGGTGACGCCTCGGCGAGCGTGGCCAACGCCGGCGGGTCGACCGCCAGCACGAGATGTGGTGCGGCGTGCATACCGTCGGCGGTCCGCACCCGCCAACTGTCTCCATCCCGTTCCACGCCGAGCGCCGGCCGGTCGGTGAGCACCTCGGTCCCGCGTGCCGCGACATAGTCGGCGAGGGGTCGCCAGATGGCGGTGTCGTAGTCCTGGTACGGCGCGTCGAACGCCAACCCCTCGGGATTGCCGAGCAGGTAGAAATGGAAGTTCGCCACCATCTCGGCGGCGGAGTAGTCCGCCTCCAGGTTGAAGAACGAGTGCGAGAAGACCTCGAAGAGCATGGCCCTGGCCCGGTCCGGCAGCCGGAGCGAGTCGAGCAGCGCCGCCGCCGTGGTGCCGTCCCACTCGGCGAAGGTGCGCTCCGGGTCGTACGCGAGCAGCGGCAGCGCCGCCTGACCGTCCATCGTGCGCAGATCCCGCAGCCGGAGGCTGGGGCTGCGGGCGACCAGGGTGAGCAGATTCAGCGGCGGTGCGGCGGGCAGCCGGCCGAACTCCTCGGTCGGCCAGCTCGCGGACAGCACCGGATAGCCCGGCACCGGCCGCAGGAAGTCCAGCTCGTCGTCGACCCGGCGCAGGATCGACCGCCAGTTGTAGTACTGCCGGAAGAAGGCGTGGAAACCGTGTTCGACGACCTGTGGGGTGCCGTCGGCCAGCCGGTCCGGCCACGCCGCCAGCCGCCCACCGAGCCAGGGTCGGGCCTCCAGCACCCGTACCCGCACGCCGCGTTCGGCGAGCACGACGGCCGCCGACATCCCCGCGATGCCCCCGCCGACCACGATCGCCTCGGCCCCGGCGGGGGCCCGCTCGGCACCGCCGTCACCCGGCTCGGCGACCTCCCGCCGTACGCCGAGCAGCCGACCCAGCGGTCGTGAGATATCAGCCACGGGAGAGCCCCTTGTCGTCGCCGGATGGAGCGGAAGCGTTCCTTCCTAACACGGCGGAGCAGGACGGCGCGCGGTCTGAGGGCGGCCAGACGTACTCCAGGTCGTCCGCGATGTCGCCGAAGAGCGGCCGGTAGAAGTCGGGATCCTTGCGCAGCAACGACGACCGGTGGCTCAGATGCAGGTCGTCCCGTCCCAGCCAGGGCGGCAGCTCGCCGACGGCGGCCAGTTCGGCCTGCTCGCGTACCAGGGAAGGGCCGCAACCGGCGGCGAGGTCGGTGACCAACGTGGCGGCGCAGGTGTCCGCCCGCCCGCCGGCCCGCCACACCGCGCAGATGTCCAACCCGTATCGGACCAGCGCCTCCTCGTAGCCGGCCCACATCTTCACCGCCGGATGGTTGCGCCAGCCGTAACCCGGCCTGGTCAACCCGCGCAGCACCTGGATCGTCTCCACCCGCTGCTTGCCGAGCCGTCGCGGGTCCAGCGTGGTCGCGGTACGGGCGAAGTCCGGGTACGGCAGGAAGGTCTGCACGGATCTGCTCTACCCGGCCGGTGCGGGTGCATGCCCGACCGATCGTGATGATCACCAGTGCGCGAGGTGATGATCGAACTGGATACGATCCGGAGATGGCGGATCCCTGGCGCAACCGGGCGCGGCGCGTCGTGGAGAACCGGCGGTTGTTGCGTCCGGTCGGCGACGGACGACCGCACTACGTTGTGTGCGGCCAGGACCCGCTCGCGTACCACGTGGTGAAGGCCCTGCTCGGCGCGGAACTCTCGGCCGCCCGACCCCGGGTGACGGTGATCGTGCCGCGACGCCGCCGGCTGGACGGGCCGGAGATCCGCAAGCTGCCGGGGATCAAGCTGGTCGAGGCCGACCGGCTGGACGAGTACGCGTTCCGCAAGGCCGGCCTGCCCGGCGCGACCGGCCTGGCGCTGCTGCACCAGGACGACGTCGGCAACATCCACGCCGCGCTCTGCGCGCAGGCGGTGGAGCCGCGGCTGCGGGTGGTGCTGCGGATGTTCAACACCGGCCTGGCGAAGGGGGTGCGCCGGCTGCTCCCGGACAGCGAGGTCCTCTCCGACGCGTCCATGGCGGCACCGGCCTTCGTGGCCGCCGCGCTCGGCGAGGTGGCACCCACCCACTTCCGGCACCGGGGCCGGACGTTGTACGTGGCCCGGCGCACCGATGTCCGCCCGGAAGACGTGGTGTGCGGGCTGGCCGACACCAGTGACGCCGGCCGGCCGCGGATCCTGCCGGACGACCTCGACGGGTCCGACCTCGTGTTGGCAGAGGCGAACGGGCAGCCAGCCGGCACCGAGGTGGCCGCCCGGCGGATCGCCCGGGACCGGCGTCGGCGCCGGCCCGCGCGGCTGGTGGGACGAGCGGTCCGTTCGTTCGCCACCCGCAAGATCGGCATTGCCACGTTGGTGGTGCTCGCCGTGGTGGTGGTGTTGGGCGTGGTGCTCTCCGCCACCCGGCACGAGCTGGGGATTGGCAACTCCCTCTATATGACCGTGGTGATGACCCTGAGCGGCGCCGATCCGGAGATCAACCAACCGTTGCTCGCGAAGATCATGCAGGTGGTGCTGACCGTGGCCGGGCTGGCCCTGGTGCCGCTGCTCACCGCGGCCGTGGTCGACGGGATCGTGAACGCCAGGCTCGCCCTGGCCAGCGATCGGCTGCCGCCGTACCGCGAGGGCCACATGATCGTCGTCGGGCTCGGCAACGTCGGCACCCGGGTGATGGCCCAGTTGCACGACCTCGGCATCGAGGTCGTGGCGATCGACAAGGACCCGAACGCACGCGGCGTGCCGATCGCCCGACAACGGGACATTCCGCTGCTCACCGCTGACGGGGCGCTGGCCGAGACGCTCGACCTGGCCTCGGTCCGCACCGCCCGCGCCCTGCTGGTGCTCTCCACCGACGACGTCACGAACCTGGAGGCCGCGCTGAACGGCCGGATGGTCCGTGAGGATCTACGGGTGGTGCTGCGGCTGTTCGACGGTGACTTCGCCGCCCGGATCCAGCAGGGTTTCAACATCGGCGTCTCGCGCAGCGTGTCCTACCTGGCCGCGCCCGCGTTCGCCGCGGCGCTGCTGAACCGGGCGGTGATCGCCACGATCCCGGTGCAGCGGCACGTGCTGCTGATCGCCGAGGTCCCGGTGGCGGCCGGCTCGGCGCTTGTGGGTCGTCCGGTGCGGGAGGCCGGTCGGGCCGAGGCAGTCCGGGTGATCGCGGTGACGCGGCGGGACGCGACCACCGCGGCCTGGTCCCCGGCGGCGGGGACCAGGCTCGCCACCGGGGATCGGCTGACCGTGGTGGCCCGTCGGGCCGGGCTGAGTTGGTTGCTCAAGCAGGCCAGCCCGGTCGTCGTGGCGCCGCGGCCGGGCGACCCGCCGTAACCGGCCGCGCGGCGCCCAACCGACGGGGCGGCGTCCGTGTCGCGGTGGCGTCCGCGGCCCGTCAGGAGACCGGCGCGGCGGCGCCCAACACGGCCTGCTCGTCGGGCTTGTGGGTGAGCACGTCGCTGAGGTACGAGTGGACCGCCGGGCCCATGCCGACATCCCGGCCGGACTGCTCGGAGAGCAACCACTTGTGCTCGATGATCTGCGCGAAGATCTCCTGCGGCTCCAGCTTGCGCCGGAGCGCGGCGGGGACCGCCCGGACGACCGGTTCGAAGACCTCGGTGAGCCAGCGGTGCGCGGCCTGCTGCTCGTCGACCAGGTCGCTCTCCGCGCGGTACGCGTCGAGGTCGTTGAGCAGCCGGCGGGCCTGGTTCTCCTCGGCGTCCAGGCCGGTGAGCCGGAGCAGCCGCCGGGTGTGGTAGCCGGCGTCCACCACCTTGGGGCGGACCAGGTACCGCCCGTTGTCGATTGTCGACATGGCCACCTCGGCGACGTCGAAGCCGAGGTCGTTGAGCCGGCGGATGCGGCCCTCGATGTCGTGCCGGGCGTCCCGTTCGATCTGCTGCTCGTACGTGATCTCGTGCCACAGGCCCTCGTAGCGGCGCACCACCTCCTCGCAGACCACCTCCGGGTCGATGGACTCGTGCAGCAGCCCGGCGGCCTGCAGGTCGAGTGCCTCGCCGAAGATGTTGACCCGGGCGATCTCCAGGTCCTCGCCGCGCTGGCCGTTGGAGAGCCGGCTGTGCAGGGCGCCGGTCTCGGCGTCGACCAGGTAGGCGGCGAACGCGCCGGCGTCCCGCCGGAACAGGGTGTTGGACAGCGAGCAGTCACCCCAGAAGAAGCCGGTCAGGTGCATCCGGACCAGCAGCGCGGCGAGCGCGTCGAGCAGCCGGGTCATCGTATCCGGACGCAGGGTGTGCGAGAACAACGCCCGGTACGGCAGCGAGAACTGGAGGTGCCGGGTGATCAACACCGGGTCGAGCGGCTCGCCGTTCTCGTCCTCCCGGTCGGCGACGATCGCCACCGCCTCTACGGACGGGAAGTCGATCCGTTCCAGCGCGCGCAGCAGGCCGTATTCTCGCTCGGCCACCCGTTCGCCGGTCTCCTTGACCGCGTACACGGTGTCACCGAGGCGGACAAACCGGACGATGTGCCGGGAGATACCCTGGGGCAGCGCCACCAGGTGGTCGGCGGGCCACTCCTCCAGCGGCGTCGACCAGGGCAGGTCGAGCAGCGCGGGGTCGATGAGGGCTGAGGTGATCCGCACGTCCCCAAGCATGACCCCTGTCCCCGCACGGACGCTCGTCACCGTGTCCGGCGCCACACCCACCGCCGGCCACCCTGTGGTTGATCAAGAGCGTTGCGTCAAAGATCGGCGGCCGACGCGACGCGAACCTCTTGATCAACAGGAGGGGAGCCGGGGTAGCGTGGGTGGGTGCGCGACGGCCCGGTGGTACGCGAGAAGCTCCGGTCCCGGTCGGTGTGCCCGGCCGGTTGGTGGCCGGACGCGGTGCTGCTCGTGGCCCTGCTGGCGCTGACCGTCGCGCTGGCCAACGGGCACCTGTTCGGGTGGGACCGGGCCGTCGCGGACTGGGCCGACACGCACCGGCCGCCGGCCGCGTACTGGACCGCCCGGATCCTCAACTATCTGGGCCAGGGCACTCCGCTGCTGCTGATCGCGCTGGGGTTGGCCGGGCTTGTCGCGTGGCGTACCCGATCGGTCCGCCCGGTGCTGCCGGTGCTGCTCACCGCCGCGTTGATCTACCTCACGGTGGCGCCGCTGAAGATCCTCACCGCCCGTCCGGCGCCGAGCGCCGACGTGCGGGAGCCGTTCCTGCCGCCGGCGCAGACGTTGCCGCTCTTCCAGCACGACCTGCCGCTGAGCTACGCGCGGTCGTATCCGTCCGGCCACGTCACAAACACCATCCTCTGGTACGGGGTGCTCGCGCTGCTGCTGGCGGCGCTGCTGCGTACCCTCGGCCGGTCGCTGCCGGACGGGCTGGTGACCCTGGTCCGGGTGCTGCCACCGGCGGTCGTCTTCGGCACCACCACCTATCTCGGCTGGCACTGGCTGACGGACTCGGTGGCCGGCCTGCTGCTGGGCCTGATCCTGGACCGGCTGCTGCACCGGGTGCCATGGGACGACGTGCCGTTGCCCGGCCGGCTGGGGGAGTGGACCCGCCCCGCGCTGTTCCGCGAGGACCGGCCCGAACTGTTCGGCGAGGGCCGGACCGAATAAGCCATCCGGGCCATGCGTCCTCTCCGCCGGCCGATCCCGTCAGACGGGTGACGCGGTCGGCAGCCGATCGACCGCCGGTTGGCGACGGAGGGGCATTGGGTGGATCGGGCCCACGAAGAGGAGTACGTCGAATTCGTCTCCGCGCGGATGGCGTCGCTGCGGCAGGCCGCCTATCTGTTGTGCGGCGACCCGCAGCGGGCCGACGATCTCTCGCAAAACACGTTGACGAAGCTCTACCTGAAATGGAATAGAGCACGGGTCGCCGTGAACCGGGACGGCTACCTGCACCGCATGCTCGTGCGGACTTTCATCGACGAGCGCCGGCTCGCCTGGTCGCGGGTCCGGTTGACGCCGCGTCCCCCGGAGCGGGCGGCGAAACCCGAAGTCGACATCGAGACCAGGGATGTCGTCCTGCGGGCACTCGAACAGGTGCCCAAGGGGCAGCGGGCGATGTTGGTCATGCGTTTCCTGTGTGACCTGCCCGTCGAGGACGTGGCGAAGGCGATGCGCTGCTCGCCCAGCAATGTGAAGTCGCAGACCGCGCGGGGCCTGGCCACCCTGCGTCAGGTGCTTGAAAAGGCCGGCGTATCGGCGTCGGCAAGTGGCCACCGGATATCGGTGAACGTGACGGGAGATTCTCATGCCTGAAGATCAGGGCAGACCGGCCGACATCAAGGCGCTGTTCAGGAACACCACCGCACCAGCGGGTCGGATCGACATCGATGCGGCGATCGGCGCGGGACGACGCATCCGGCGTCGCCGGCGGGCGGTGGCCGGTGCCGCGTTCGCCGCCACGGCGGCGCTCGCGGTGGTCGGTGTCGCGTTGCCGGCGGCGCAGCCCGGCGGCGGCTCTCCCGTCGCCGGCCAGCGGGCGGCGGGATCCGTGCCGACGGCCGAAACCTTCGCCCTGGTGTCGTTGACCGCCCCGCAGGCGAACCTCTCCTGCCGGGTGGATCGGCTGCGGGATCCGGCGGGAAGTCGCGAGATCGAGGCCCTCGGGAGTGATCCCACCCTGCGCTACGTTGTTGGCCAGCAGGCGCACGGGGACGGCGGTACGCGGCCCATCCTGTGGGCCGACGGCAGGCCCCAGGCGCTGAGGGTGACGGATTCCGCCGGCCGCGAGCCGATATCCGCTCAGCCGACGGACGTGAACTCCGCCGGACTCGTCGTCGGGTCCGGTACGCGGCGCGACAGGACCTCGTTCGCCTGGACCCACCGGCAGGGCCGGTCGGTTCCGCTCGCCACGCCAGCCGGATACACCTCCGCCCATGCTTCCGGGGTCAATGATCGGGGGGACGTCGTTGGTAACGCCTTCAACGATGACGGTGGGGACGGGGTGGCTGTCGTCTGGCCGGCCGGCGACGCGACGGCCCGGGTGTTGCCGGCGCCGGACGAGGCGACGAAAGGCTACTGGGCCGGGGACATCGGTGACGACGGGACCGTCGTCGGCAGCGTCGGAGACGGGGAGGCCGCCTACCGGTGGAAGCCCGACGGCACCGGTGCGGAACTGCCCACCGCCGGCAAGCTGGCCAGGGGCAAGGCGATCTCGATCGCGGGCGATTGGGTGCAGGGCTGGGGCGACGCCCAGGGCGAGCGGAAGGTCGTTCCGGCGCCCGGCGCGAAGGGCACCACCTCCGGCCGGAGCGCCGCCCTGCCCGTCGTGTGGAACCTGGCCACCGGCAAGGCGATCGCCTGGAAAGGGCTGGAGGAACCCGAAGTCAACGGGGCGGTCAGCCGGACCGGCCGGCTGGCCGTGGCCTCCGCGCACCGGGGGGAGCCGATCCTCGTCGCCGACCAGGGCGCGGTGAGCCGGATCGCGGGATCCGAGTCGGTCATGCCGGTCGGGATCAGCGCGGACGGCCGGCGGGTGCTCGGCGAGCCGCTGCCCGCCGCGACCGACCAGCGTGTCGCGATCTGGAGCTGCTGATGGGACGGGGGATACGTGCCAGCCTGACGGGTCTCGCGGCGGCGCTGTTCGTGGTCGCGGCGGGAGGAGTGGCCGCCAACGCTGGGGCGGACACCGGCCCGGCCGGCGGGCCTCGCCCGTCGGTGCTGCCGGCCGGCAAGACCTATACCGTCACGTTGCTGACCGGTGACGTGGTGACCGTCCACAGCAGAGGATCCGGCTGCCCGACGGTGAGCGTCGAGTCGGCCAGACCGGACTCGATGCAGCGGCGGTCCTGCGGACCGGACGGCCATGTCCGGGTGATCCCCGCCGAGGTGGCGGGGCTGCTCGGCTCGACGCTGGACGAGTCGTTGTTCGACGTCACCAGCCTCATCATGCAGGGGTACGACGACGCCAGCACCGACACGCTGCCGTTGATCGTCACCGGCGTCGACGGGAACGCATCGGGGGCCCGGTCGGCGACGGATCCGCTGGCTGCCGGCCTGCGCGCGGCGCGCCCGTTGAAGGTGATCGACGCGATCGCCGGTCGCCAGCCGAAGGCGAAGGGGGCCGAGTTCCTGCGGGCCGTTTCCGCCCGTGCGACCAGCCAGCGCACCGCGAAACCGGCCGGGGACCGTACCCGGATCTGGCTGGACGGGCGGGTCAGGGCGACGGGCGTCGCTGCGGCGGCACCGGACGTCGCGGTACCGAGGAGTGCGCCGTCCCCGGCGTCCGCCGAGGGGCAGTTGGACCGCAACCTGCGCCAGGTCGGCGCACCGGCGGCCTGGACCGCCGGCTACACCGGGCGCGGCACCACCGTCGCGGTGCTGGACACCGGCGTGGACGCCACCCACCCGGACCTGGCCGGCAAGGTCGCCGAACGGGCGGACTTCACCGCCGAGGGCGGGGACGCCGGTGACCGACATGGTCACGGCACCCACGTGGCCGCCACCATCGCCGGCACCGGCGCGGCGGCCGGCGGCGAACGGCGTGGCGTCGCGTACGACGCGCGACTGCTTGTCGGCAAGGTGCTGGATGACCGCGGTGAGGGCACAGACTCTCAGGTCATCGCGGGCATGGAGTGGGCAGCCCCGCGAGCCGACGTGGTCAACATGAGCCTCGGCGCTTTTGCTGACAGTGACGGCACCGACCCGGTGTCTCTCGCCTTGGACGAGCTGACGGCGCGGCACGGCGCGCTGTTCGTGGTGGCTGCGGGCAACGACGGTCCGTTTCCGGTCTCCGCACCGGCGGCGGCGAAGTCGGCCCTTACCGTCGGCGCCGTCGACGCGTCCGACAAGCTCGCCGGCTTCTCCCGGCATGGACCACAGCCCAACACCTGGGCCGCCAAGCCGGAACTGGTGGCACCAGGGGTCGACATCGTGGCTGCTCGTGCCGCGGGCACCTCGATCGGCCGACCGGTCGATGACCATTACACCGCCGCGTCGGGCACCTCGATGGCGACGCCACACGTGGCCGGAACCGCCGCGCTGCTCGCCCAGCGTCATCCGCAGTGGACGTCCGGGCAGCTCAAGGCCGCCCTGGTGGGTGGGGTCGACCCACTGACAGGCACCGCGGGCGATGCGTACCGGGTCGGGGCCGGCCGGGTGAACGCCGCGCGCCCGCTGACCGACGTGACCAGCGCACAGGGGTTGGTCACCCTGGATCCTTTCGCCTATCCGCAGCAGGGCACCACCCGGGCCAGCCTGGGATGGCACAACGCCGGCTCCGGTCCGGTGACGGTGACCCTGAAGCTGTCGGTGCGGGACTATGCGGGGAAGACCGCGCCGGACGGTGCGGCGAGGTTGTCCACCGGCACCGTCACGATCCCGGCCGGCCAGGACGGTAGCGCGGTGCTGGATCTGACGCGAGCCGCGTTCGCGGGTCGTCCCGGCCTCTACACGGCGAGGATCGTCGCCGAGACCACCGGCGGCGGTCGGCTGGCTGAGACGGTGCTGCCGTTCTACGTCCAGCCGCGCAGCTTTGATCTCACCATCACGGCCGCAGGTCTGGCGAACCCGACACCTGGCGCCGACGCTCGCGCCTACGCCACGGTGGTGAATCTGAACGACCCAGCTCTCTATTACCGCAATACGTGGATTGGCGAGGGCGCCGGATCGGTGACCATCCGGGTGCCTGCTGGTCGATACAGCGTGATGGGGGTGGTCAGCGAGTACGACCCGGTCGCTGGCGAGCAACGCGGCACACTTGGTGGCGACGCCGATGTCACCGTTACGGCGGACACTTCGGTGCTGATCGACGGAGCGGGTGGCAAGCCGGTGACCGCCAGCGTCGATGGGTTCGACACGCATCAGGCATACGTCAATGTCTCCTTTCTCCAGACGTCGCCCAGTGGCGTCGAGTGGTACGACGGGGTGAGCGCTAACGGCGCCACGGCCGCCGCGGCGGGGGTCCGTGTGCAACCGGTCGACCGGCCGGGCGTTGGGACTTTCCAGGCGTATACCGGGTTCTCGCTGCAGGCGACCGATTCGAATCCGAGCACCCGGGTGTACGACCTGATCCGCCCGCTCGGCGGTAGCATCCCCGCCGATCCGACCTACCGGGTGACCTCGGCCGAGCAGGCGAAGCTCGCCCGGATCGACCAGCGTTTTCACCGGCTCGACATGGCGGGCAGCACCACCGGCCACCAGCGGTACGGGTTCAGCCCCGAGGGGTTGTACATGGTGGAACAGCGGAGTCCGGAGGTGCCGGGAACCCGGGCCGACTACGTCACCCCGGGTTACGAATGGACGGATAGGACGTTGTTCGACGCCGAACTCTCGTTTCCCTCCGACGTTTCGGAGGCGTCGCGCCGGTATGCCGCGGGCAGCGTCCAGCCGAAGGCATGGGTACGGCAGCCGTTGCGCCCGGACTGGTACGACGATCCGGCAGCGCCGGCGATCTCCTGTAACCCGGTCCCTCCCAACCGTTCCCGGGGCATCATGTTCGTCGAGCTGGTGGACCTGACCGACGAACATCAGCGGTTCGACTGCGTGGGCGGTGGCTGGGACGGCTGGGACGAGAACACCAAGCGGAAGCTCCGGTTGTATGAGGGCGGCCGCCTCGTCGGCGAACACGCCGAGTCGTTCGGTGACTTCACCGTGCCGCAGAAGGCCGCGAACTACCGGCTCACCTACGATCTGGACGCCAGCGCGCTGCTGCCGGTCTCGTCGAAGGTGAACACCGCCTGGACGTTCCGGTCCACCGGTCCGACCGGCACCGGGACCGTCCCGTTGTCGCTGCTGTCGGTGGACTACGAGTTGCCGTTGGATCTCAACAACAAGCCCAGTCCGGTGGATCGGGCGGCGACGTTCAGGGTCCACCAGGCGCTCGGGGTCGCCACCCAGCGGGTCACCTCGTTCAACCTGTGGACATCCACCGACGCCGGTGCGACCTGGTCCGCCGTGCCGGTGACGCGGGGCGACGACGGGCGGTTCACCGCCCAGTTGCCCCAGCCGGAGAAGGGGCAGGCCGTCTCGCTGAAGGTCAAGGCCGCCGCTGACGGAGGCAGCGGGATCGAGCAGAGCATCATCGACGCCTACCGGGCCGGATAGCCTCGGGGCTCTTTTGATCAAGAGGTTTGCGTCGGATTCCGTGCCGGATCTGACGCAAACCTCTTGATCGTCGCGCCGAGGGGGGTGCGAGACAGGGGGAGTCAGTCGATCCAGGTGCCGGCGCGCATTACCCGGACCACCCGCAGGTCCTCGTCGAGTTCGACGAGGTCGGCCCGCCAGCCAGGAAGCAGGGAGCCGATCTGGTCGTCGATGCCCAGCGCCCGCGCCGGGGTGGCCGAGGCCATCCGGCAGGCGTCCGGGATGGCGATTCCGGCGCCGACGGCACGCCGCAGCGCGGCGTCCATGGTGAGCGTGCTGCCGGCGATCGCGCCCGACTCCTCGTCCTCGCCGGCCGTGGCCAACCGCGCCACTCCGTCGGCGACGGTGACGGCTTGCCCGCCCAACTCGTAGGCGCCGTCGGGCATGCCTGCGGCAGCCATGGCGTCGGTGACCAACGCGGCCCGGTCCGGCCCGGTGGTGGCGGCGGCGAAGGCCAGCGTGCCGTCGTGCATGTGCACCCCGTCGGCGATCAGTTCACAGATCACGTCGGGCGCTGCGAGCAGCGCGAACGCCGGGCCGGGTTCGCGGTGGTGCGGCGGGCGCATGCCGTTGAAGACGTGCGTACCGACGGTCGCGCCGGCCTCGATGGCGGCCCGGGTCTCCTGGTACGTGGCGTCGGTGTGCCCCACGGCGGCGACCACTCCCCGGGAGACCAGCATTTTGATCATCTCCAGGGCACCGGGACGCTCGGGCGCGACGGTGACCATCCGGACCGAGCCAGCGCCCAGGTCGAGCAGCTCGGCCAGCTCTTCGGGCGCGGGATCGCGCAGGTACTCCGGATTCTGCGCGCCGCACCGGGCAGCGGCCAGGTACGGGCCCTCGAGGTGGATCCCGGCGAGCACCCGCTCGGCGACCAGCGGCGCGTACCCGGTGACCGCCTCCCGGATCAGCTCGATCGGCGAACTGACCAGGCTGGCCAGCATGGTGGTGGTGCCGCGGGCGAGGTGGAAGTCGGCGGCCCGGCGGGCCGACTCGGGGTCGGCGGTGGTGAACGTGTGTCCGCCGCCGCCGTGCGTGTGCATGTCGACGAAGCCCGGCACGATCCAGTTCCCGTCCCGGACGGACGGGTACTCGGCGACGGCGATGATCCGTTCACCATCGATCTCCACGCACCCCTGCTGGATGACCCCGGTCGGTGTCACCACCTGGCCGTTGACCCGCAGCACCATCAGGAACTCTCCAAACTGTCGAGGGCGAGCAGGGCGGCGCCGAGGCAGCCGGCCTCGTCACCGAGCGTCGCGCCGACCAGTCGGGGTTCCCGGTGGAACGTGAGCCGCCGGTGGAGCGCGCCGCGCAGCGGACCGAGTAGCTGATCGCCGGCCTCGGCCAGCCCGCCGCCGACGACGATCACGGAGACGTCGAAGAGCGTCTGCCCGGCTAGTAGGCCGTCGGCGAGCGCTTCCACCGTATCGGACCACACCCGGGCGGCATCCGGGTCACCCGCCTCGGCGAGGCGGGCGACGTCAGCCGCCGTGCTCGGGGTGCCGCTCGGCGGCTCTGCGGGCCGCCGGGACGTGGCGGCTTGCCGGGACCTGGTGGCCCCGCGGGCTTCGGCGGCCCGCTGGGTTTCCGCGTATCGGCGGGCGACCGCGGCGGCCGAGGCCACCGCCTCCAGGCAGCCCTGCCCGCCGCACCCACAGGGCGGGCCGCCGGGGCGTACCACGAGGTGACCCAGTTCACCGGCGGCGCCGTGCGCGCCGGCGGCGGCCCGGCCACCGACGACGTGGGCGGCCGCGATGCCGGTGCCGATGGCGACGAACAGCACGTGGTCGTGGCCGCGCCCGGCACCGAGCCGGGCCTCGGCGAGCCCGCCCGCGCGCACGTCGTGCCCGAGCGCCGTGGGCAGGTCCAGGTGCGTCGCGACCAGGTGCCGCAGGGGTACGTCCCGAAAGCCCACATTGGCCGACCAGCGCGCCACACCGGTGGCCTCGTCCACCACGCCGGGGACCACGACGCCGGCGGCCAGCGTTCGCCAACCGGCGGCGCGGGCTCGGTCGGCGAGCCCGGTCGCCACGGCGCGGATGGTGTCCCGGACGGCCGCCGGGCCACGATCGGCGCCGGTGGGGTGGCGTTCGGCCCACAGCACGGTGCCGTCGACGCCGACGATGGCGGCCTTGATGCCGGTCCCCCCGACATCCAGCGCGATGACGGTATCCGTCATCCGGTCAGGACGACGGAGCGGGTGAGATGCCGGGGCGCGTCCGGGTCGAGGCCCCGGCTGGCGGCCAGGGCGATGGCGAAGCGCTGGGCGAGGATCAGGTCGGCCATTGGGTCGAGCGGGGTGCGGCCGGCGGCCCACCGGCCGAGGACGGTGTGGCAGCCGTGGGTGCGGCTGTGCAGGAATACGGCGCCGGTGGCCTCGACGTCGTCCGCGAGGCCCGGTGGTACGGCCCCGAACGCCCAGACGAGCCGGCGCGGGCCGGCGATCGCGATCGGACCGTGCCGGTAGTCCATCGCCGGGTACGCCTCGGTCCAGAAGTTGGCGGCCTCCCGGCATTTGAGGGCGGCCTCGTGGGCCAGTCCGACGGTCCATCCCCGGCCGAGGAAGGTGATCTGCTCTACGCCGGTGGGTGGCACTGGCACCGGTGCCCGGACCGCCACCTCGGCGTCGGCGGCCAGCTTCTGGAGATCCGCGCCGAGGTGGGCGCGGAGCAGCGCCAGCGCGGTCGTGGCGAACCGCGTCTGCACGAGGGCCCGCTCGTCGGCGAACGGCAGCGGGATGCCGGCCGTGGCCAGCTCGACGGCGGGCGCGGCCGGGTCGCCGACCAGGACCGTGCTGGGCACCCCGCGCAGTGCCGTGAGCAGGTCGACGACCTCGGTGGTGGTGCCGGAACGACTGATCGCCAGCACCCGGTCGTACCGGCGTCCGGTGGGGAACTCGGATGCCTGGAAGGCGTCGGTCTCGCCCTGCCCGGCACCTTCCCGCAGCCCGGCGTATGCCATGGCGACAAACCAGGAGGTGCCACAGCCCACCACCGCGACCCGTTCGCCGGGGCGGGGCAGCGCGTCGGCGTGCTCGTCGGCCAGCCGGCCGGTGCGCAGCCAACATTCCGGCTGGCTGGCGATCTCCGCCTCGACGTAGGCCATGACCACTCCTCGTGCTGCGCGAAACGGTTCAGTTCCATCGCCTTTGGTGCATCATTCTGCGTGAGGCGGGCCAGGCGTGGCAACAGTATGGGCGATCGCGCAGGTCAGCCGTTTGCGTAGCGTAGTTTCGCGCACTATCGTGCACGCAATCCATCACCGTACGTGCAGGGAGGGTCGGGTGGACCGGTACGCCAGATGGAACACCCTGCTCGAACTGCTCACCGACAGCGGCCGGGTAAGCGTGGAGGACGCCGCGACCCGGCTGGGCGTCTCCCAGGCCACCATCCGCCGCGACTTCGACCAGCTCGCCCAGCAGCAGATGATCACGCGTACCCGGGGTGGCGCGGTGGCCAACGGCGTGTCGTACGACCTGCCGCTGCGCTACAAGACCGCCAAACACTCGGCCGAGAAGCAGCGCATCGGCGCGGCCGCGGCGGCACTGGTGTCGCCGGGCATGGTGGTCGGCCTCAACGGCGGCACCACGAGCACCGAGGTGGCGCGCGCGCTGGCCGTACGGGCCGACCTTAACACCAGTGCCGAGGGTGCCCAGCTCACCGTGGTCACCAACGCGCTGAACATCGCCAACGAGCTGCTGGTCCGGTCCCGGATGAAGGTGGTGGTGGCCGGTGGTGTGGTGAGGCCCAAGTCGTTCGAGCTGGTCGGCCCGCTCGGCGGGGCGTTGCTGCGCGAGGTGACCCTGGACGTGGCGCTGCTCGGGGTAGACGCGGTGGATCCGCAGCTCGGCGCGGCGGCCCACCACGAGGGTGAGGCAGCCATGAACAACCTCATGGTGGCCCGGGCGAAGCGGGTCGTGATCATCGCCGACTCGTCGAAGCTCGGTGGCCACGCGTTCGCCCGGATCTGTCCGGTCGAGCGGATCGAAATCCTGGTCACCGACTCGGGCGCCGATCCGGGGACGGTCCAGGCGTTCCGCGACGCCGGAACGCACGTCATCTGCGCATGAACGGGCACTTGTCGCTCCGCTGGCCGTTGCCGCGCGTGCTCCGGCAGGCGAATCTATCCGAGTAGGTCGATTAGGGTTCCCGTGCCGGCTTTCCGGGCTTGTTGGTAAACCGCCCAGGACAGGGCCAGGTCCTGCCATGGCATTCCGACTGGGGTGTACACGCTGGGCCGGTCGGATTGCGTGGTCGCGGATAGCTCGCCGCGAAGAACCTGCCCGATGGTGCCGTGGCAGTGCTCCGCGTCAAGTCCAGCGGTACCAAGTGCGCCCCCGGCGAGGGCAAGTTCGACATCGTCGACGACAACTCGACTGCTGGCGAGCAGGTCTGGTGACAGTTCGGCCTTGCCGGGCTCGTCCGCTCCCAGCGAGGTCAGGTGCTGCCCGGACCGCACCTGCGCGGAGTCCAGCAGGGGAGTGCGGGACCAGGTGGCCAGGACGATCACATCAGCGGCGGTGGAAACCGCTGCCGCGTCGGGCTCGACCAGCGCGGTCAACTCGGCGGCGCGGGCGGGATCCAGGTCGCTGGCCACGATCCGGTCCCATTGCCGCAGGTGACGCAGCCCGGCCAGCGTTGTTCGTGCTTGCGCGCCAGCACCAACGAAGCCCAGTGTCGTTGCTGATGGGGCGGCCAGGGTGTGGGTGGCCAGCGCGGCGGCCAGCCCGGTGCGCCAAGCGGTGACGGTGGCTGAGTCGAGCAACGCGAGTAGTTCTCCGGTATCTAGATCATGCAGGCAGACCACTCCGCGCAGGGCGGGCGACGCTCCGGGGAACTTCGCGTTGACCTTGACTGTGTATGCCGGCGTGTCGGCCAGTAGGCCAGGCATCAGGCACGTTGCTGTGCCTGGTCCGGGTAGGTCGGTGCGGGCCCGCAACGGCGCGGGGTCGGTGTCGGCGGCGCGGAATCCCTCGGCTAGTAGATCCAGCGCTGCGTCGAGTCGTACGGCCGCACTGATGTCGCTGCGGGAGAGGACAATGGTCACCGGACCAGTCTGAACGGTGGTTCGGGCATCGCTACTGCGGATAACAGAGTATTGTCGCTCCCGTCGTATCAATGCCGAGCCGGGAGCGTCAGTGACGGCCGTACTGGAAATAAAAGGGCTGCGGAAGACGTACCGCAGCAGACGCCGGGGGGTCCGGCGGGCGCTGGACGGGTTCGACATGGAGGTCCAGGCCGGACAGGTGCACGGCTTCCTCGGGCCGAACGGTTCCGGGAAGACCACCACGCTGCGGACCCTGCTCGGCCTGATCGCCGCCGACGGGGGCCGGATGGCGGTCCTCGGCGAGCAGGTGCCGGCCGCGTTGCCGCGGGTCGCCGGTCAGGTGGGCGCCATCGTGGAGAGTCCGCAGTTCTTCCCCCACTTCTCGGCGCGGGACACCCTGTCCCTGCTGGCCGGGGCGGGCGAGGTGCCGCAGCGCCGGGTGACCGAGGTGCTGGAGCTGGTCGGGCTCCGGGAGCGGGCCAAGGACCGGGTCAAGACCTACTCGCTGGGCATGAAGCAGCGGCTCGCCGTCGCCTCCGCCCTGCTCAAGGATCCGAAGCTGCTGATCCTCGACGAGCCGGCCAACGGCCTGGACCCGGGCGGCATCCGGGAGATGCGCTCGCTCATGCGGGACCTCGCGGCCTCCGGCATGACCGTGGTGCTCTCCAGCCACATCCTCGGCGAGGTGCAGCTCATCTGCGACTCCGTCACCATCATCTCGCTCGGCCGGCGGGTCGCCGCCGGGCCGGTGGCCGAGGTGCTCGCCCAGCACTCCGGCGGCGGTCACCTCGTCCGACTGGAGGCGGTCACCGACCTGCCCGCCGCCGCCGACGAACTCACCCGCGCAGGTGCGCAGGTCACCGTCGCGGCCGACCACCTGATGGTGCGCGGCATGGACAAGCCGGCCATGATCACCCGGGCGCTCGCCGCCCGCGATCTGTACGTTAGCGAACTGGCGCCGGTCACCGCCGACCTGGAGAGCGTGTTCCTGGAGCTGACCGGCACCGCCCCGGTGCCCGGGCAACACCGCCAGGTCGACCAGTCCGCCCTGCCCGGCGACCCGGGCCAGGCCACGTCCGCCTCGACGCAGGGAGGGTGGGGCGAGTGAGCCTCTACCGCACGGAGTTGCGCCGGCTCGCCAAGCGCCGGCTCACCCGACTGATGCTGGCCCTGCTGTTTGTCGGCCTGGCCACCATCGTCGTGTCGATAAGCGTGGCCAGCCAGAAGATCGGGCCGGACCAGCTCGCCGCCGCCGAGGTGCGAGCCGAGGCCAACTACCGGGAAGCCGTCGGCTATCACGAGCAGTCGATCCGGGACTGCGAGGCGGCCAAGGAGCGCGGGGAGGACATGAACCGGTTCCCGCCGGACTGCGGCAAGGAGTTCAGCCCGCGCCGGGAGGACTTCCAGGCCGAGTGGTTCCTGCCGTACCAGTTCGAGTTCCGGGAGGACTTCGGGATCTTCGTCTCGGTGTTCGCCGGCATCACGGCGCTCATCGCGTTCATCGTCGGGGCGTCGTACGTGGGTGCCGAGTGGAACTCCGGCGGCATGATGAACCTGCTGCTGTGGCGGCCGAAGCGGCTTTCGGTGCTGTTCACCAAGCTGGCGGCGCTGCTGACCGGCGCGCTCGGCGTCACCGTGCTGCTCGGTGCGCTGTGGACCGTCGCCTTCTGGCTGATCGGCAGGTACGACGGGATCACCGGCAAACTCACCACGGGGGTGTGGAAGTCGATCGGCCTCACCGGCGTACGCGGCGCCGCCATGGTGCTGATCGTGGCCGCGATCGCCTTCGGGCTCGCGTCGTTGGGCCGGCACACCGCGATGGCGCTGGGTGTGGTCGTCGCCGTCGGGGTGGTCAGCGAGATCGGGGTTCGGGTCGCGATGGCCGTCGCCGGGGTACCGTTCGGCGACCGCTATGTGCTCTCCTCGTACGCGCTGGCCTGGTTCAACAAGCAGTACACGCTCTTCAACTACGAGTCCTGCAACTTCGCGGTCTCCGGCGAATGTCGACCGGCCGAGCTGGTGCTCACCTGGCAGCAGTCGGGCGTGCTGTTCGGCATCGCGACCGTGCTGGTGCTGGGTGGCGCACTGTGGACGATGCGCCGCCGCGACGTCACCTGAGACGGGGGTGGGGCGGGCCCCTTCCCACTCGCATTTTCGCCCAGGGAAGGGGCCCTTGTCGCGCACGCGAGCAGGGTGTCGGCCGCCGGGACTAGCCTGAAGACCCGCCCCCGACGCAGGGAGTGTCATGGCGCCACCTGCCGACGCTCCGGCTGGCCGCCGGACCGTCCCACCGTCCGCCGAGGTTCCGGCTGGTCGCCGGACCGGATCGTCTTCCGAGACCCCGGCCAGCGGCCGGTCGGGTCCGCCGTCCGGACCCGAGGCCGGTACGCCGGTCGCCGTTCCAGCTCCTCGTGAGGGTGGTGGTCCAGCCACGGCGTGGAACGACGACGCCCTGCCCAAGGCGGAGACCGAGGACACGGACGCGGAGACCGAGGACGCGGAGACCGAGGACGAGGGCAGGGGGGGCGCCGGCGGGACGCCCGGGGCCGGCACGGAGCCGCCGGCCGGGCCCACCCTGACCGAGCGGGAACGCCAGATCCTCGACTTCGAAGGCCGCTGGTGGCGGCACGCGGGCGCCAAGGAGCAGGCGATCCGGGACACGTTCGACCTCTCCGCGACCCGCTACTACCAGCTGCTCAACGCGCTGTTGGACAATCCAGCCGCGTTGGTGGCCGAGCCGGTGCTGATCGGCCGGCTCCGTCGGTTGCGCTCCACCCGGTCCCGTAACCGGCGCCGCTGACAGAGAGTCGCGACCAGGCAGGCTGGCGAGCGCTGGTGCCACCGGGCGCTACCGGCATCCTGGACGAGCGCCGGTCTCGGTGGTGCGGGGGCCGGCCCTATCTCTCGTACGTCCGGAGGCCGTTGCCCATGGCGAAGAAGGTCGGCGCCCACTCGCCCACGAAGATCCCCCACCGGTCGGCCCGGTCCACCCCGGCGTGCTCGAACCGGTTGGAGAGCATCCAGCTGACGAACGAGATTCCGATGCTGGCCATGCCCGCGATGTAGCAGTGTTCGGCGCGTAGGCCGAGGTCGTGCATTTTCTTCAACATCCCGCGATCCCCCATCTCGCTGGTACCACTCGTTCCGACGCTACGCCCCACCGGCCGCCCGTCGGGTCGATTCCGCCAGCTCGCAGCGGTACGTGGGGCCCGTGACGGCGATCGGCGGCCTATGGTGATCGGGTGGCCGCGGCACACATCCTGGAGGTCGCCGGCCGGCAGGTGACGATCACCAACCCGGAGAAGGTGATCTTCCCGGCCGGTGGGCATTCGAAGCTGGACCTGGTCAACTACTACCTCGCGGTGGCCGACGGCGCTCTGCGTGGCGTCGGCGGTCGCCCCATGGTGCTCAAGCGGTTCGTGAAGGGCATCGCCGAGGAGGCGTTCTTCCAGAAACGGGCGCCCGGCAAGCGGCCCGACTGGATCGAGGTGGCGGAGCTGAAATACGCCTCGGGCCGGTCCGCCGAGGAGGTGGTCGTCCGGGACGCCGCCGCGCTCGCCTGGGTGGTCAACCTGGGCTGTGTCGACCTCAATCCCCATCCGGTACGCGCCACCGACCTCGACCGCCCCGACGAGCTTCGGATCGATCTCGACCCGGTGCCGGGAGTCGAGTGGCGGCAGATCCTCGACGTCGCCCTCGTGGTCCGGGAGGTGCTCGCCGACCACGGCTTGACTGGCTGGCCCAAGACGTCCGGTTCCCGAGGGTTCCACGTGTACGCCCGGATCGAGCCGTCCTGGTCGTACCCGAAAGTTCGACTTGCCGCCGAGACGGTCGCCCGCGAGGTGGAGATCCGCGCTCCCGAACTGGCCACCAGCCGCTGGTGGAAGGAGGAGCGGCAGGGGGTCTTCGTCGATTTCAACCAGAACGCCAAGGACCGCACGGTCGCCTCGGCGTATTCGGTCCGGCCCACCCCCGACGCCCGGGTCTCGACCCCGCTGACCTGGGATGAGGTGCCGGGCTGCCGCCCCGGAACGTTCACCCTGACCACCGTCGCCGACCGGTACGCCGAACGGGGCGACCCGTGGGCGGGGATGGACGACGAGGCCGGGTCCCTGGAGCCGCTGCTCGACCTGGCTGACCGGTTGGGCCCCGCCGAGAAGCCACCGGGTGCCCGCACGAGTGGCCGGCAGCCTGGCGGCGGGCCGGGGAGTGGCCGGCAGCCTGGCGGCCGGCGGCAGTCCGCCATGCCGTTGATCGAGATCGCCCGGGCCCGGACCAGGGAGGAGGCGCTCGCCGGGCTGGACCGCTGGCGGGCCAGGCATCCGGCGGTGACGCCGTACCTCGAGCCGGCCGACACGCTTGTGGACGGGATGCGGGGGAGCAGCTCGCTCTGGTACCGGATCCGGATCAATCTCCAGCACGTGCCGGTAGCGGAACGACCCGAGCAGGAGCCGTTGGAGGTGGACTACGACCCGTGGGCGGGCCGGTCACCCGGACCGTAGACTCAACCGCCGTGGCGGGTGACGTGCGGCTGACGCCGGTTGACGAACAGACCCTGGAACCGTTGCTGTCGGTGGCCGTGGCCGAGGCCGATCCCGACGAGGTGATGCCGCCGGTGCAGGCACCGGCCGGATGGTCGCAGGCGCGGCGGGACGCGTTCCGAGAGTTCCACCGAGCCAGTTACGCCGGCCTGGACGGGCCGACCCGCACGATCATGTATGCGATTCTGAATGCGGGGCAGGTGGTCGGCATGATCCGGATGACCCGTACCGACAATCCGGACACCGCCGAGACCGGCATCTGGTTGGGACGGTCGGCGCGCGGGCAGGGAGTGGGCGTGGCGGCGCTGCGGGCGTTGCTCGACGAGGCGGCGGGCGCCGGCGTGAAATGCCTGGTCGCCAACACCACCACCGACAACAGCGCCGCGTTGAGCGTGTTGGGTCGGTGCGGCGCCGTGCTCCGCCAGGACGGCACGGCGGTACGCGCGGAACTGCATCTCGAATAGCCGTCAGCCGACGATCCGGTTCTCCCAGGCCCAGGCGGCGGCCCCTTCGCGATCTTGGGCTTTTGGCGCCGACAAAAGGAGTGAACCGCCTCGTAAAGGGAGCCCAAAGCGCAAGATCGCCGGGAAGAGGGGCTGGGGGCGGAGGTCAGGGGCGGTGTTGATCGGCGTACGCGGCCAGCCAGGCCACCTGGGCCGGGTCCAGGGAGGGGCGGACCCGGCGCCGGGCGGTCGCCACGTGGGCAGCGGTCACCGTGGACGCCGCCAGCGACTCGCGCATGGCCGCCAGCGCCGACTCGCGGACCAGCGCCGCGCAGTCGGCCGCCGAGAAGCCGTCCAGGTCCGCGGCGAGCGCCGTCAGGTCGACGTCCTCGGCCAGCGGCACTGGACGCGCGGCGGCCCGCAGGATTTCGGTACGCGCCATGGCGTCCGGCGGTGGCACGTACACCAGCCGTTCCAACCGGCCGGGCCGCAGCAGTGCCGGATCCACCAGATCCGGCCGGTTGGTGGCGCCCACCACGACCACGTTGCGCAGCGCCTCCACCCCGTCCAACTCGGTGAGCAGAGCGGCGACCACCCGGTCGGTGGTGCCGCCGTCGGTGGCCTGGCCGCGTACCGGGGCGAGCGCGTCCACCTCGTCGAGGAAGACCAGCGTGGGTGCCGCGTCCCGGGCCCGGCGGAACAGTTCGCGGACCGCCCGCTCGCTCTCCCCGACCCACTTGGACAGCAGCTCGGCGCCCTTCACCGACAGCACGTTCGCCCGCCCAGTTCCGGCCAGGGCGGTCACCAGGTAGGTCTTGCCGCAGCCGGGGGGTCCGTAAAGCAGCACCCCGCGCGGCGGCTGAACCCCCAGCCGGGCGAAGGTGTCGGGATAGGTGAGCGGCCACAGCACCGACTCGGTCAACACCTCCTTGACCTCGGCCATGTCGCCCACGTCGTCCAGCGTGACCTCGGCCAGCTCCAGGGTGGCGGAACTGGCCATCGACGTCGGCCGGACCACCTCCAGCGCCGCCGCGAAGTCGGCCGCGGTCACCACCGGGGCGTCGGCCGACTTCTGTCGAAGCGCCGCGCGGACCCCGGCCTCGCGAGCCAGCGCGGCCAGGTCGGCGGCGACGAATCCGGGGGTACGGGCGGCGATCTGGTCGAGCCGGACATCGTCCGCCAGCGGCACCTCCCGGGTCAGCACGGTCAACTGTTCCCGGCGCAGCGCCGCGTCGGGCAACGGCACCGCGATTTCCAGGGAGAGCAGGTCGGGTGCGCGCAGGGCCGGGTCAACCGCCTCGGGTCGGCTGGTGGTGCAGACCACCGCCGCCCCGGCGCGGACCGTCTCGGCCAGGAGCTGGCGGAACACGGTTGCGACCGGACCCGCGGTGTCCCTCGGCGCCAGCGCGTCCACGTCGGCCACCAGCAGCACCGCCGGCCCTTCCGCGTCCACCACCGACCGGACCGCCTCCCGGAGCCGGCCGGCGGCGGAGTCGTTGGCCAGGGCGGCGATCTCCGGCGCCCACAGTGTCACGAGGCGCGCCCGCACCACCGCTGTCACCGCTCGGACGAGCGCGCCCTTGCCGGAACCGGCTGGCCCGGTGAGCAGCACGCCGAGCGAGACCGTGGTGCCCAGCCGGCCCAGCACCTCCCGGTGGTGGAACCCGAGGTCGAGCAGTTCGGTCAGCTCGTGGGCCTGGGCGCGCAGCCCCGGCAGGTCGTCCAGGGCGGGAGCCGGCTCGGTGTCGAACGGGGTCGAGCCTGCCGGGGTCGACCCCGGCGCGGATGGGGTGCCCGCCGTCGCCGACCCGCTCGTGCCCGTCGCTGGCCCGGCCGTGCCGGGCGGGAAGCCAGCCGAGGCCGACCCGGCCGCCGGCCGCGGAACGAGGCCGGTCGAACCGTGCGTCACCTGGCCGTCCTGCCAGCCGACCACGGTATCCATGGTGACCAGGGCGGCGCCGTCGGACGGGTCCACCTCCGTCACCGTCAGCAGGGCGCTCGTCCAGCCGTACCCGACGGTGTTGGCCAGACGTCGCCGGGCGGCCTCGACAAGCGCTCGGGCGCCCGCGTCCGGCAGCACGTCCTGCGGCAGGAGGGACACGTCGTCCGCCACCGTGACGACCTTGCCGAGCAGGGCGAGACGCAGCATCTCCGGTGAGACGGCGGCAACGGTCTCCGCCGGCCCGGTGAGGCTGACCCGGGTCGCCGCCCGCACCGGCGCCGGGGCCACGGTCACCTGGCCACCGTCGCGGACACCGAGGTTGCCCAGGATCAGGTCGTCGGCGTACAGCAGGGCCCGGCTGGCGGTCGGTTCGGCTCGGGCCGCGAGGCCGGCCGTCCGGCGTCGGCCGGTCAGCGTCACCGGATCGCCGGGACGCAGCCCGAGGGCGGTGAGCACCTCCGGGTGCAACCGGACGATGCCGCGCCGGGCGTCCAGCGCCGCGGGTCGCAGGCTGGCCGTGAGGGTGAGATCGGGCTCCGCCACCCGCCGAGACTATCCGCCGGCGCGGAGCCGCCCGCGCTGGTAGCGGCCGGTCAGGCGAACAGGACTGCCACCGGCCTGTCCCCGAGGCCCTAAACCTGGTGCGGATCGTCGGGCGCCCGGAGCAGATCCGGATCGCGCCGGATCAGTTCGGCCAACCGGGCGGCCGACTCGTTGGTGTCCTGCTCCGAGGCGGGTGCCGGCACCCAGACGGAGGGCGGGGGCACCGGCAGCGACCGGTAGGTGGTGGAGGCGTTCGGCTGACCGGGCGGAGTGCCGGCGGACGGCAGGTCCGTTGGCGCATCGGGGGACGGCAGGTCGGGGGGTGCCGCGTCGGGCGGCAGGTCGGGTGGCGCCCCGGCCGAAGGCATCGGCAACGGCTGGTCGTCGGCGGACACCACCACCTCGCCGCCGGACCATTCCACCCGGACACCGGCGCCCTGCACCCCGTCCTCGGCCCACAGTGTGACCCGTACCCCGGGATGCTGCGCCACCACTCGCCGGACGGCCTCGACCAGGTCGTCGAGGCCGGAGCGCTGGTTGTCCGGCGCCTCGGCCGCCCGGCGCCGCTGCAGCCGTTCCATGCGGGCCATCCGGGCCAACGCGTCGTCCAGTTCTCCTCGCATCGGCCTCCCTCCCCGCATCAAGTCTGCCGGGTCACGGCTCGGGCGACACCCGCCGTGGAGAGACCGGTGACCGGACGGTCGGTCTCCCTTACCCGCACGGCTCGGCGTCGCCCCCTCGACGACGCCGGGTCCGGTCGGTTCAACCGGGCATCGCCCGAGCCAGCGCCTGTTCCAGCACCACCAGCAGGCCATCCCGGACGGACAACCGGTCCCGCGCGTCGAACCGGATGATCGGCACGTTCTCCGGGACGGCGAGCGCCCAGCGGATCTCCTCCAGCGAATGCTCCAGCCGTCCGTGAAACGCGTTCACCGCGACGACGAACGGCACTCCGGCGCGTTCGAAGTAGTCAACGGCCGGATAGCACTCGTCCAGTCGGGAACTGTCCACCACGACCAGCGCGCCGAGTGCGCCGCGGGACAGGTCGTCCCACATGAAGCCGAAGCGGGCCTGCCCCGGGGTGCCGAACAGGTAGAGCTTCAGGCTGTGGTCGATCGTGACGCAACCGAAGTCCATCGCCACCGTGGTGGTCGTCTTGCCGGTCCCGGCACCGGGCTCGTCCACACCGATCCCGGCCTGCGTCATCTCCGCCTCGGTGGTCAGCGGCACGATCTCCGAGATGGCGCCGACCGTGGTGGTCTTGCCCACCCCGAAACCGCCGGCGATGAGGATCTTGACGGGCACCGGTGGCGGGTCCGTCTCGCGGCGGTGGCTGGGTCGGTACGCGGGCGCCACGTCGGCGACCCGCCATTCAGGAGAGCCCACGAAGTCCATTGATCACTCGCAGAATGAGGTCCGGATTTGCGGATGGGTCTTCGGCGTCGGTGTGCACCTCGACGTGGCCGGCGGCGCGCAGGTCGCCGACGAGGATCCGGGCGACACCCAGGTGCAACCGCAACTGGGCCGAGATCTCGGCCACCGACAACGGCTCCCGACAGAGCAGGACGATCTCCCGCTGCTCGGGTGCGAGCAGCGCGAGGGTCTGCCCCGCCGCACCACCGGCCCGGGCGGTCACCTGGGTCTCCAGGCCGATGTCGGGATCCTCGCCCGACACCCGGCCGGCGGTGAGCACGAACGGCCGTGGACCGGTCGGGTGTCCGTCGGCCGGTGCTGGTTCCTCGTCGTCGGGTGACTCCGAGGGCAGCTGTCCGGCCGCGATGAACGGCCGGACCCGCGGCATCGCCGCCCGGCCCGGCTCGTCGTCAGCGGCCCGTCGGATCACGACTGGACGGAGTTCTTCAACTCGACGATCAGGCGCGGGGTGAGCGCGGCACCCGCCCGGTTGGCGAACAGCGTCATCTCGTACGCGACCGTGCCGAGATTGGCCGTCCGATCGGCGACCACACCGAGCACCGAGCCGCTGCTTATCGAACTCACCAACAGGTATCCGTCGGTCATGTCCACCACCACCCTGTTCAGGTTGCCCAGCGAATACCAGTTGGCGGCGCCGCCGGCAAGGCTGGTCAACCCCGAGACGACGGCGGCGAGCCGCTCGGCGTTGGACCGGTCCCGGATCGCCGACATCGCCATGAGGAGGCCGTCCGAGGAGACCGCGATCGCCTCCAGCACCCCGGCGGTCGAGGACGTGAACGAGTCCAGTAACCAGTTGAAGGTACGCGCCTCGGGACTCAGCTCCACCGAACCGGACGGGTCCGGACGGTCGACGTGGTTCTGAGTGAAGGGACTGGTCATCGTGGTGATCCCTCTTCGTCGTGTGCTGATCTGATCTCGGTCAGGGCTCGGCTGACGCCGTCCTCGAACTGGCTTATCAGGTGCCGTACCTCGTCCGGGTCGGCCGGTGGGGTCGAACCGGTGGTACGGGCGACCCGTGGCACCGCGTCGGTGTCGAGCGAGCTGCCGGGCACCCGCCGGGTGAGGCGCCCCGGCGCGCCGTTCGCCGGGGTGGGACCGGCCGGGGCGGTGCCGTTCACCGGCGCCGCGGCACGGTCGGCGGGCCGGCCGTCCGGCGCCTGCGGACCAGCCTCGGACGGCGCCAGGCCCGCACCCGGGGCGGCCGGGTCGTCCGGGGTCGACTGGCGCCGGACAACTTCCTGCGCGCGACGCACCCCGGCCTCGAACTCCTCCAGCAGCGCGCGGGCCGCGATCGGGTCGGGCGCTTCCTCGCGATCCGCGGAGCCGGTCTGCGCGGGCTTCTGGGGCCCGTCGGTGGGCCTCGCCCCCGCGCGGTCACCAGTGTTCGGTAGATGGGAGCCCGGCACCCGCTGGCGCAACGCCGGCCGGCCGGCTGGCACGCTGGCCGTACCCCGCGCGGAGGCCGCCCCCGCCGCCGCACCGGCGGGCACCGTAGCCGCCGCACCGGCGGGCACCGTAGCCGGCTCGGGGTGGGTCGCCGGCTCGGGACTGCCCCCGGCGATCGGCACGCCGGCGTCCGCCGCGACAGCGGCGAACGCGTTCCACGGTTGGCCCTCCAACGAGCGGATTGCCCGGTCGAGCAGTTCGGAGCTGACCCCGAAGCGGTCGGTGACCGCGCCCATGCCCGGGCGGGTTGGCTGCCGCCCCGGCGCCGTGCCGGCTCCCGCGTCGGCCGTGCCCGCCGTAACCACCCCCGCGGTGGCCTTGCCGGCATCGCCCGCCGGGGGCCCAGCGGCCGCCGTGGCCCCGGCTGCCGTGCCGGCCCCAGCCGGCAGCGCGGCACCGACCGGTGCCTCGATCGAGGCGGCCGGCGGTACGGCGGTGGAGGCCGCCCGGATGGCCCCGAGGTCGCCGCTCAGGGGTCGGTCGAAGGTGAGGGTGGGTGGCTCGGGCCGGGCACTGGCCAGCAACCGGGCGGCCAGTTCCAGCACCACGGTGACGCCACCACCGGGGGTGGGGGAGAGGGCGACCCGCCATCCGTGCCGCCGGGCCAACCGGCCGACCACGAAGAGGCCGAGCACCTCCGTCGGTGCCAGGTCGAGCCGTTCCCGGCGGGTCAGTCGGGCGTTCTCCTCGTCGATCCGCTCCTCAGTCATGCCGATGCCGTGATCGGTGAGGGTGAGCCGGGCCCCGCCCGCGACGCGGTCGCCGACCACGGTGACCCGGGTGTGTGGCGGCGAGAACGCGGTGGCGTTCTCCATCAGTTCCGCGAGGGCCAGCACGAGGTCACCGATCACGCCGGGAGCGACCATGATGTCCGGGACCACCCGGACATCGACCCGCGGATAGTCCTCGATCTCACCAAGAGCCAGGCGGACCACGTTGGCCAGTGACGTCGGTGCCACGTGCTCGTCCGCGCCGGTCGCCCCGGAGAGGACGACCAGGCTGCTCGCGCTGCGACGGAGTCGGCTGGTGACGTGGTCGAGGCGGTAGAGGTGCTGGAGCCGGCCGGGATCGGTTTCCCGCTGCTCCAGCCGGTCGATGAGCGCGAGTTGCCGGCCAACCAGGTTCTGCGTCCGCCGGCCCACGTGCCCGAACATCTGCGCCACGTTGCGCCGGCCGAGCACCTGCCGCTCCACCAACCGGGTGGCCGTGCCCTGCACCCGGTCGAAGGCCCGCGCCAGTTCACCCACCTCGTCCTCGCCGCGTACGTCCACCGGATCCAGCCGGAGGGCGTTCACGGATTCCGACTCGTCGTCGGCCACCCGGGTCAGCTCGGCCTCGGCGAGCCGGGCGACCCGGTCGGCGGAGCGGGTGAGCCTGCTCAGCGGGCGTGCCACCGCGCGCGCCACCAGCGCGTTCAGCGCCACGACCAGGGCCAGGATCAGCAGCGCGGCCCCACCCACCAGGTACGCGGCGGTCAGCGCCCGGCGCTGCTCGCCGGTGACCTCGGCGATCACGTCGGCGGCCACCTTCTTCTCCACGAACTGTCCCAGTGTGATCATCGAGGCGACCGACGCGAACAACTTTTCCGGGTCGATGCCGTCCAGCGCCTTGAGCGGGTCGACCGCGCCAGCCGTGACGAAGTCGCGGGTGGTGCGGGCGGCCACCGCGGCCTCTTCGAGCAACGCCAACTGGTACTGCTCGGGCGTGGCCAGCGAGCGGAATCGCTGGTTGTCGACCTGCAAGGCGGCCAGCGTGCCCATATAGGCGTTGCTGACCTCGCTGCTGCGGGTGGCGAGCAGCAGCAGTACCAGGGTCGCGGCGGTGCTCACCCCCTCGTCGGTACGCAACAGCGCGTCCAGGGCCAGGACCTGGCGCCCAGCGGTGGTGCGGGTGTCCACGTCGTACTGCAACCGGAGCGAGTCGATCAACGCCATGTCGATCGGGCCGAACGCGGCGAGCACCTGGTCCGGGGTGGCCTTCCGGTTGAGCACCTGGACGCGCAGGTCGGTGAGCTTCCGGACCTCGTCCAGCGCCGCCTGGACCCGGGTGGACAGCTCGCCGGCGAACTGGGCGCGCACGTCGGCCACCCGATCGTCGACGGTTGCCGACTTCCGCACGAGTTGCCCCCGGTCCACCGCCCCGAGCAGGTAGCTGACCGAGAGCAGCCGCTCCTGCTGGAGATCCTGCACCAGAGTGCCCACCCGGTTGGCGATCCGGACCGACTGCGCAATGTCGCCCGCGCGAGCGGCGGCGGCAACCCGGTCGACCACCACCGGTACGGTCAACGCGACCATGCTGAGCAGCGGAATTACCATGAGCAGGGCTAACTTGCCGCGGATCCGGAGCCTACCGAGCATCGTTGCGACCCCAGTGCGCGGGCTGGTTGTCGCGGACGGTGCCGGCGGACGACCGCGTGTTCGGTCCCACCGGCACCGGCTCCGGCCATTCGGTGGACGGCGCGCCCCGGTCCGGCGTACCGGCAAGCGCCGCGAGTTGCCATCGCTCCCGGCCCGGGGTGCGGTTCGGGCCGGCACCGGCCCGCTCGGGGGCGCCGGCCCCGCCGGGCGGCTCGATCCCGGCCTCCTCGGCGATCACCCGGCGCGCCTCGATCGCGACCGCTCGCCGGTACCGGCGCCGCGCCAGGACCGTGCCGACCACAGCGGCGGCGACCAGCAGAATCGCCATGATGACCGCACCGATGGCGATCCAGCGGCTGGTGTCCAGATCGTCCGCGCGTTCCTCGACGAGGGTGTCCAGCTCGGCGAGGATGATGGTGGCGAGATCCGCGCCGGCCGCCTGGGCGGCGACCCGGGCGCTCGCGACCGCCGAGGCATCGGGAAGTTGGGTGGCGCGGGCACCGGTGGTCGGCGGGGTGACGGCCGCGCTCAGCGAGGCCAGCGCCCGCTGGTACGCGTCCAGCCGGCTGAGTACGTTGCCGCCGAGGTTCGTGCTCTGCGAGCTGTCGATGGCCTCCTGCATGTTGGTGACCAGGTCCTGCACCGCCGCGAAGGTCATAACCTGGGCGGTGCCGAGGTCACCGGCGGCGGCCGACCGCTCGCTGGCCGGCCTGGCCGGTGCGAGCACCGCCATGCTGGTCAGCAGCCCGGTGCCGACCAGGGCGGTGGGCAGGTCCCGCGCGACGACCTGCTGCAACTGGGCCGCGTCGGTGTCCGGGTCGCGGTCCAGTCCCGATGAGCTCTGCACCTTGCCGTAGAGGGCGAGCAGCAGGTCGGTCGCCTCCTGGAACGCCGACAGCGCTTCCGGGGCCCCGCCGGACGGCCGGCTCGGCAGCGTCTCGATGCGCGACCGCAGGCCCGACCAGCGCTCGGTGGTTCGCAGGTCGGCACCGAGTTGGGCGTCGACAGCGTTGACCTCGCGCACCGCCCGGTCGAGCGCCTCGCGGGGCGCCGACTGTCCGCTCACCGCGGCGACCTGGGCGTCCACGAGCGCGACGGTGACCGGCCCGAGGACCCGGAGGTACGCGATGCCGTCCCGTTCCCGGTCGGCGACGAGGCGATCGTCGCCGAGCTTGGACCAGTCCTGTGCGAACAGCACCGCCACCGGGATGAGTAGGGCGATCGCCAGCACCATGGGCAGCAGGCTCGGCGGGGACGGCCGTCGGGGGACCTGGGCCGCGGGAACGTTCATCGGTTGTCTCCTCGGGCGGGGACGGGCCGTTCGGGGGTCATGTGCCGCTTCGCGGGCCGGGATTCACCGAGTCCCATGCACCGGACCGGAAACCTAACTGAATGCGGGCGGGCAACCATCCGCCGAAAGCGTCAGGTTTCCGTCACTTACGGCTGTCGTGACGCTACGCATCGGAAGCTCAACCTGTAGCCACCAAATGTGAATGACCGGGCCCCGAATTGCAGTAGTGTGGACGAATAGTTCGGAATTCTCGCGATCCGAAGTCGTCGTACCGCGTGTCGGCAATGATGCTCGATCGCCCCCATCCGTCTGCCGTTCGGCCGGACCGGACGACCGTACGGTGGATCTCAGCAGATGCTCAGCTTGCGCGCCGTACGGTGTTCGCATGCCAGCAGCCCTGTCGGCGCGGTTCCGTCGTGCCCTCCCCCGGGTGACTCGTCGGCGAGTCATTGTCGCGGGTGTGGTCGTGGTCGTCCTGGCCGGAGGGCTCGTCTGGGCCGCCGGACCGGAGAACCGACGCTTCACCACCACCGACGCCGTCCTCACGGTTCGCTCGGGCCCGTCCGGGACCGAGCCGACCGACCTGGACACCCGGTTCTACCTGCCGGACGCGGCGTCGGCCGAGCGGCCGGCGCCCGCGGTGCTGCTCGCGCACGGCTTCGGTGGGACCAAGGACTCGGTCCGCGACGACGCCGCTGACCTGGCCGACCGGGGCTACGCCGTGCTCACCTGGACCGCGCGCGGCTTCGGACGCAGCGGCGGACAGATCCATCTGAACAGCCCCGATTACGAGGTACGCGACGCGCAGCGGCTGCTCGACTGGCTGGCCGCGCGGCCCGACATCCGCCAGGACGCGGCCGGGGATCCCCGGGTCGGGGTGGTGGGTGGCTCGTACGGCGGCGCGCTGGCCCTGCTGCTCGCCGGCCAGGACCAGCGGGTCGACGGGATCGTCCCGATGATCACGTGGAACGACCTGGCCCGTTCCTTCCTGCCCGAGTCGACCGACCGCCCCGTTACCGACGGCGTCTTCAAGAAGGGTTGGGCGGGCATCTTCTTCGGCGGCGCCGGCATGCCGGTGGGTCCCGGCGGTGCCGGCATGCCGGGCGGCCCCGGCGGTGCGGGTGACCCCAACGGCGCTGGCGATCCCGGCGGTGCGGGTGACCCCAACGGCGCTGGCGATCCCGGCGGTGCGGGTGACCCCAACGGCGCTGGCGATCCCGGCGGTGTCGCCGCGAGTCCCGCCGCGACGGCCGGACCGAACGCCGGCAGCCCGCCATCGGGCGCCCCGACCCCCGGCGACGCACGTCCGGGCGCCCCGACCCCCGGCGCGGGCTCGGGCGCCCGGCCCGCTGGCGCGCTGGCGGTCGATCCGGCCTGCGGGCGGTTCGCCGCGGACGTCTGCCGGGCGTACCTGGAAATAGCCAGCACCGGTCGGGGTAGCGCCGAAGCGGTGGCGTTGCTGCGCCGGTCCAGCCCGGACAGCGTCCTTGGCAGGATCAAAGCGCCGACCCTGCTGGTGCAGGGCCAGGCGGACACCCTGTTCCCGCTCACCGAGGCGGACGCCAACGCGCGCGGCATCGCCGCGACCGGCACGCCGGTGCGGATGGCGTGGTTCACCGGCGGCCACGACGGGGGCGCCGGTCCGCAGACCGACCAGGACCGGGTGCAGTACCTCACGGCCCAGTGGCTCGACCACTACGTCGAGGGCACCGGCCCGGCGCCGAATGACAGCTTCACCTGGTCCCGTATCGCCGGCTTCGACGCCCTCGACCGGGGACTGGTGGCCACCGGCTACTCGACCGGCGACTATCCGGGGCTGGCCGGCACCGCGACCCGTACCGTCGACGTGACCGGTCCGCCGCAGCGGATCGCCAACCCGCCGGCCGGCAACCCGGCGGCGATCTCCTCGTTGCCGCTCACCGGCGGACTCGCCGGTGCCGCTGGCGGACTGTCAAGCATTCTCGGCGGAGTGGCCGGCGACCTGCCGGGTCAGCACGCCCGGTTCCAGTCCGAGCCGCTGGCGGAGTCGATGGACGTGACCGGCGCGCCCACCATCGACATCCGCGCCGCGTCACCCACCGGCGAGGCGGTGCTGTTCGTCAAGCTGTACGACGTCGACCAGCAGGGCGCGGCCACCCTGCCGGCCGGCCTGGTCGCCCCGGTCCGGTTGACCGGCCTGCCGGCGAACCTGTCCGACGCCCAGCCGGTGCGGGTCACCCTGCCGGCAATCGTCCACCGGTTCGAGGCCGGTCACCGGCTGCGGGTCACCGTGGCCACCTCCGACCAGGGCTACGCCACCCCAGCGGAGCCCGTGGTCTACACCGCCGCGCTCGCCGGGAACGCCGTCACCCTCCCCACGGTGACCGGTGAGCCGATCGCCACCCCGGCCGCCGCCTGGCGCTGGGTCCTGGTCGGGCTGCTCGCCACGATCGTCCTCGGGCTCGCCGTGGTCATCGTGGTCACCCGGCTGCGCGGCCGCCGGCGGGGCAGCGCCGTGCATCCGGCGTACGCGGAGGTTCCGCTGGCGGTGCGCGACCTGCGCAAGGAGTACGCCGACGGGTTCGTGGCGGTGTCCCGGGTGGACTTCGAGGTGCATCCCGGCCAGGTGGTCGGGCTGCTCGGGCCGAACGGCGCCGGCAAGACGACCACGTTGCGGGTGCTGATGGGGTTGACCCAGCCGACCCGGGGCGAGATCTACGTGTACGGGCACCGGCTGGTGCCCGGCTCGCCGGTGCTGTCCCGGATCGGCGCGCTGGTGGAGGGCCCCGGTTTCCTGCCGCACCTGTCCGGGCTGGAGAACCTGCGGGCGTACTGGCGGGCCACCGGACGGCCGGCGGCGGACGCGCACTTCGACGCGGCGCTGGAGATCGCGGGGTTGGGATCGTCGATCCACCGCAAGGTCAAGACGTACAGCCACGGCATGAAGCAACGGCTGGCCATCGCGCAGGCCATGCTCGGGCTGCCGGAACTGCTGGTGCTCGACGAACCGACGGACGGGCTCGACCCGCCGCAGATCGCCGAGATGCGCCGGGTGCTCCAGCGCTACGCCACCGACGGTCGCGCTGTGCTGGTGTCGAGTCACCTGCTGGCCGAGGTGGAGCAGACCTGCACCCACGCCGTCGTGGTGAACAAGGGCGAGATCGTCGCGGCCGGGCCGGTCGAGGAGATCGTCGGGGAGTCGCCGAGCACCCAGTTCGACGTCTCCGACCCGGAGGCGGCCCGCGAGGTGCTCGACCGGATGGGCGGGGTACGGGTGCTGCCGGACAGCAACGGCACGCTTGTGGTGGACACCAACGGCACGGCCCGCAGCGAGGTGGTGGCCGAACTGGTCCGTGCCGGGGTTGGCGTGGACCGGGTGGTGCCGAGGCGCCGCCTGGAGGACGCGTTCCTCGCGCTGGTCGGGGAGAACTCTCGGGGAAGCGGGGACCGCTGATGTCGCGTACCACGGAAGGCGCTGTCGGGGACGCGGCGCCGGTCGGGCCCGCGGGCGCCGCCGCCGGCTACCGGCCGCGCGCCACCCTGCCGATCATGGCGGAGGTACGGCGGCAGGCCGCCCGTCGACGCACCCAGCTGGCGCTGGGTTTCATGGTGCTGCTGCCGCTGATCGTGCTGGCCGCGTTCCAGTTCGAGTCGGGCGGCGACGACGACAACGGTGGCGGCGAGTTCGGCAGCCTGCTCGACCTGGCCACCTCGGGCGGGTTGAACTTCGCGCTGTTCTGCCTGCTGGTGTCGTCGACCTTCCTGATCGTGGTCGTGGTGGCGCTGTTCTGCGGTGACACGGTGGCCAGCGAGGCGAGCTGGGGAAGCCTGCGCTACCTGCTGGCCGTGCCGGTGCCCCGGGCCCGGCTGCTCACCGTGAAACTGGTGGTTGCGCTCGCGTATTCGTTGCTGGCGCTGTTGCTGCTCACCGGGACCGCGCTGCTCGCCGGCACCCTGCGGTACGGCTGGGAGCCGTTGCGCAGCACCGTCGCCGCGCAGATCCCGGCCGGTGAAGGGATGCTGCGGCTGCTCGCCATCCTCGGTTACCTGTCGGTGGTGCTGCTGGTGGTGGCCGGGCTGGCGTTCCTGCTCTCGGTCAGCACCGACGCGGCGCTCGGCGCGGTCGGCGGGGCGGTGCTGCTGTGGATCCTGTCCAGCATCCTCGACCAGATCACGGCGTTGGGTGTGATCCGCGACTTCCTGCCGACCCACTACAGCCGGGCGTGGCTGGGGCTGCTCTCCACGCCGATGCAGACCGACGACGTGGTGCGCGGGTGTATCTCGGCGGTGGCGTACGCGACGCTGTTCTGGTCGCTCGCCTACTGGCGCTTCACCCGCAAGGACGTCACGAGCTGACACGGCGCCGCGCTTCCTGGGTCGCTGCCGCGCCGGCGGTGCCGCTCGCGGCGGGGTTGTCGTTGCGATCGCCAATCTTGGACAGTTTCCGTCGTATCTGGACGGAACTTGTCCAAGATCCACGCCACCGCCGCATATCGGGTCGGCCAACGGCGACTTGACCTCAACCGCGGTGCAGGTTTGAGGCTTGCCGCATGACACAGGCACGGGGGCGTGACATGCCGGAGTCGAGCCGCGCCGGTCACCGACGAGGTGCACCGATCGGAACTGCCGCCGCGGCCCCGCCGGGCGGCGGGAGTCAGGCGCCGGTCGGGACCACCGCCGTCGCGGCCCCACCGACGCGACGGCGAGCGGCGCTGATCATCCTGTTGGCCGGCTCCACGTTGACCGTACTGGCCGGCGCGGTGCTGGCGCCGGTGGTCGAGCTGTTCCGGACCGAGTTGCGGCTCGGCGGCGCCGCTGCCGGGCTCATCCTCACCGCCCACGGGTTGTCGCTGGCCGTCGCCGGACCGCTTGTCGGCCGGGCGATCGACCGTTGGGGTGTCCGCGTACCGCTGGCCGCCGGTCTGATCCTGTACGGCCTGGCCGGCGGCGCGGGACTCGTCACCGACTCGTACCCGGCGTTGATCGCGACCCGGCTGTTGTTCGGCGTCGGCGCCGCGGTGGTCTTCGCCGGAACCACGCTCGGGCTGCTCAACCTGTACGAGGGCGCGGCACGGGACCGGGCGATGGGCTGGCGGTCCGCCGCCATCAGCATCGGCGGTGTGCTGTTCCCACTGGCCGGCGGGCTGCTCGGCACGCTCTCCTGGCACGCGCCGTTCGCCGCGTACCTGATCGGCGTACCACTCGGTCTGCTCACCCTCCGCGCGCTGCCGGACCACCGGCCGGGCCCGCCCGGCGGCGCCGGGCGCCCGGGGTCGATGGTCGCGCTGCTCCGCGACCGCCCGGCGCTCGTCGGGATCTACGGCCTCCAGGCCACCTGCACCCTGCTGTTGTACGCGGTGCTGGTGTTCCTGCCGCTGCGGTTGGCCGAGGTGGGCGTCACCGACACGACGGTCGTGGCGATCTTCGCCGGCGTCCAGTCGCTGGTGATGACGCTTGTCGGGTTGGGCTACGCGCGGATACGCGGCCGGTGGGGGCAGCGCCATCTGCTGGTGGTCGCGTTCGCCACCTGGTTGGTGGCCCTGACCGTCCTCGGCCTGACCGGCGCCACCGCACTGATGCTGGCGGCGTCGGCCGTCTTCGGCATCGGTATGGGCCTGGCCGTACCGGCGTTGACCGTGCTGGTCGCCGATCATTCGCCGGTCGACCGGCGGGGCCAGGCCACCGCGTTGCTGGCCAGCGCCATCTTCGCCGGTCAGTTCGTGTCCCCGCTGCTGCTCGGGCCGGTTGCGGCGGCGGGCTCGACCCGCGCGGCGTTCCTCGCCGCCGCCGCGCTGACCGGCGTCATCCTGGCCGTCCTGTCCCTCTCGTCGAGCTTCGGCCGCTCCAGGACGACGACATGCGTCCCCCGATGACCCCGACCGAACGGCCGGACCCCAGCAGGTGAAGCGAGTTGAACGGCAACACCACCGGCGAGCGGTCGGCACGCCGTCGCGCCACCGAGATCGGCTGTACGGAACGGGCGCCGCAAGCGCAGGCTCGGCCGGGTGCGCGGACACCCGGCCGAGCCGCCTCAGATTGCCGGTTTGTTGCGCGTCCTCACGACGTGGGGACGAGGGTGCGCAGCACCGGCGACGTGCCGTCCTGGTGAGTCACGACCGCGTACAGCCGCGTGTCAGCGGCGCCCCAGGCCAGGCCGCGCGGCGCGAGGTCGTTGGTGGCCGTCTCCCGTACTCCGAAATCGTAGGTCCAGTTCGGCTGGTCAGCGGTCACTTCGTAACCGAACAGGTCGGTGCCGTCGGCACTGGGGTTGCCCGAGCCGAGCGCGAGCTGGCCGGCGCTGGCGATGCCTACGGCGGTGGGGTAAGCGCCGCTCGGGTAGGTGCGCATGGTCGACAGGCCGACCACCGACCTGAGGGTGTGGTACTGCGCGCCTTCAGCGGTCACCAGGTCCGCACCGTCCGCGGTGACAGCCAGGTCCTGCACGATGCTCGGCACGTCGATGGCACAGGGCCCCGGCCCCCAGCAGATCGGATCGGGTGCGCCGCTGGTGATGTCGTACGTCTTCAGTTCGGTCATGCTGAGGTCGCGGGCCGCGACGATGAGCCGGGTACCCCAGCCGTCCCGCTCGGAGACCGCGAGCAGCGGAACGCCCTGGACGGTTGGCAGCCACGTGTCGTGAGTGGTGATCGCTCCAGTGGCCAGGTCCAGTGCGTTGACGCTGCCGCCGAAGTTCTGCGAGCAGCCAGCGCTGAACCAGAGCTTGCCGACGGCAAGCGCCACGTCGCCCGGGCAGGCGGCGCCGGTGTCGTACCGCTTGACTTCCCGCCGCTTCTTGAGGTCGTGGACGGCGACGGCATTCGCGCCGTTTAGCGCGGCGTACAGGCGGGTGCCGTCCGCGCTGAGGGCGAGCCCCGACACGCGGGTCTGTCCGTCGATGGTCCGCAGGACGGTGCCGTTCTGGTCGGCCACGACGATTCGGTCACCGCCGGCGAGGTACACCTCCTTGCGCGCCTCGTTCACCTGCATGTCGGCGTACGTGGACAGCGGGAGCGGGGTAGCGGTGTCCCCGGTGATCCCCGCAGCCGAGGCGGGGACCGCCACGGCGAGCGTCCCCGCCATCGTGATCATCGATGCCAGTACTGAGCCGGTCACTATGCGAAACCGCACGTCGCGGTCTCCCTTCGGTCGTCCCCGTGACCCGGAGGCCGGCTGGGGCGCTCCGGGCGGGCGACAAGATCGTCGCGCCACCGGATCAAGCGCTCATCCGGGCATGTTCGTTACATCGCAGAGCAATTGCGGCCCGAGAGCCGGTTCGTCCAGTGGATGGGACGGCGGCGGGCCGGCGTCCGGAACGCGCGTTAGGCTGACGGGACAACTTCATACCTCATCCAGAGGGGCTGAGGGATACGGCCCGATGACGCCCCGGCAACCACCTTCGTGCTCGACGACGACCACACAGGCAGGTGCCAATTCCGTCCCCGTCGCAGGGTGCGATGCGGGGAAAGATGAGAGGACCCGCGACATGACATCGATCGTCGAATCCACCACTCAGCCCGTCACCGAATCCGGCCCGGCCGCGCCCAGTCCGGCTCGCGCGCTTGTCTGTCGCGGCTGTGGCACCGAGTATCCGCTCGCCGCACAGCACGCCTGTTACGAGTGTTTCGGCCCGCTGGAGGTCGGATACGACCAGGCCGCGCTGGCCCGGGTGACCCGCGCCGACATCGAGCGCGGGCCGGACAACCTCTGGCGGTACGCCGCTCTGCTCCCGGCTGGCCAGGACCCGGCCACCCGGATCACCGTGAACCCGGGGCTGACGCCGTTGGTGCCGGCAGCGGCGCTCGCCGCCGAGTTGGGTATCGCGGCACCGCTGTGGATCAAGGACGACAGCGCCAACCCCACCCACTCCTTCAAGGACCGGGTGGTGTCGGTGGCGCTGACCGCCGCGCACGGGCTCGGCTTCGCCCGCTTCGCCTGCGCATCCACCGGCAACCTGGCCAACTCGGTGGCCGCGCACGCGGCCCGGGCCGGGGTGCCGTCGATCGTCTTCATCCCCGCAGATCTGGAGCGCGGCAAGGTGGTGACCACCGCCGTGTACGGGGGCGAGTTGGTGGCCATCGAGGGCTCGTACGACGACGTGAACCGGCTCTGCAGCGAACTGGTGGAGACCGACGAGTTCGCCGACACCGCGTTCGTCAACGTCAATGTCCGGCCCTACTACGCCGAGGGCTCGAAGACCCTCGGGTACGAGGTGGCCGAGCAACTCGGCTGGCGCATTCCCGAGCAGGTGGTCATCCCGATGGCCAGCGGTGAGCTGCTCACCAAGATTGACAAGGCGTTCGCCGAGCTGGTGGAGATCGGTCTTGTCGAGGCCCCGGCGGGTGGCTGGACGGTCTTCGGGGCCCAGTCCGCCGGGTGCAACCCGATCGTCACCGCGCTGCGCGCTGGCACCGACGTGATCGCGCCAGTCCGGCCCACCGGTATCGCCAAGTCGCTGAACATCGGCGACCCGGCCGCCGGGCAGTACGCCCTGGAGGCGGTACGGCGTACCGGAGGCTGGATGGACGAGGCCACCGACGACGAGATCCGGGCCGGCATCCGGCTGCTCGCCCGGACCACCGGCGTGTTCGCCGAGACGGCCGGTGGTGTCACCGTCGCGGTGCTGCGCAAGCTCGTCGAGTCCGGCCGACTGGACCCGGCCCGGGAAACCGTCGTCTACAACACCGGCGAAGGGCTGAAGACCCTCGACGCGGTGGCCACCGAGGTGGGCCCGACGCACCAGGTGCGCCCATCGCTGCGGGCCCTGCGGGAGGTCGGGTTGCTCGGCTGACGCCGGCTCGCGGATATCGGCCGACCGCCGACGAATGAAGCCTTGTCGGCGGCCCGGTCGAGCCGTTCGGTGGAAGTTGCGACTTCGCTCAGTAGCTGGGATTTTGCCCTGCGTAGAGAGAAAACCCCCACCGGGGACTTGACGGCGCGAATTGCGACGCGCAAGATGCTCCGTGCGGGAGGGCGCACCGCCGGAGACTTTCCAAGCTCTACGATCCGACGCCGGAGGCGTTGTGGGTGCGTCCCTCCCGACCAAAACACTTTCGCGGGTGGCCGGGGGGGCGGCGAAATTCGCTCGCGCCACCAGCTCGCGTCGTTCACCGTCAAGGTATGAGCATCGACATCGTTGCCCTCGACCCGCCTGACGAGGCAACCGTCGAGCAGGCATACCAGGTTTTCGCCGCCGGCATCCGCGCCGAGACGCCCGACTTCCCGCCGCTGACCCGGCAGACCTACGCCGCCGCCCTCCGGAATCCGGCGCCGGGGTATCGAATCCTCCGGTTTGTCGCCCGGCTCGGGGGTGTGGCCTCCGGATACCTCGAGGTACAACTTCCGGAACTGGACAACGTGGACAATGCCGCCGTCGAGCTTTACACGCATCCGGAGCATCGGCGTCGGGGAGTGGGCCGGGCGCTCCTCGACCACGCTCGCCGGGTCGTCAACGGCCTGGGTCGTAAGCGGATCACCGGGATGACCGTGGTGGCACTGCCGGGCGGCGCCTTCCGCGACGCCGCCGGCCAGCACTTCGCGTCCGGGTCCGGCGCCGTGTCGGCGCTGGCCGAGGTGCGCCGCCGGCTGGAGGTGCCCACCGTCGACCAGGCCGTGCTGGACCGGAGCCTCATCGAGGCGTACCGGCACGCCGCCGGCTACTCGCTGCTGCGGTGGCAGGATCCCACGCCGGACGAGTATCTCGCCGATGTGGCGTACCTGGAGAGCCGGCTGTTGGCCGACGCCCCCTTGGGTGCTCTCGAATGGGAGCCGGAGAACGTCGACGCCGAGCGGATCCGGCAGACCGAGATCCAGTGCCGGCGCCGGCGCCGACGACTCGCTCAAGCGGGTGTACGCCACGACGCCACCGGCCGGATCGTCGGCTGGACGATGCTGCACCTGCAGGACGACGCCCGGTGGCACGCGTTCCAGCAGACCACGCTCGTCGACCCGGAACACCGCGGGCACCGGCTCGGCCTGATCCTCAAGATCGAGAACCTTCGGAACGCCCTGGCGTGCGAGCCCGAACTGCGGGCGATCGACACCTGGAACGCGGCCGACAACGGGCACATGATCGCGATCAACGAAGCGGTCGGCTTCCGCCCGGTGGACTCCTGGCTCAACTGGCAACTCACCCTGTAGCCACCCCACCCCCCCACCCCAACCCCCACCCACCC
>NZ_JBHTDD010000026.1:0-104207 GCF_042666615.1 Plantactinospora sp. GCM10030261 | reverse complement strand
TCAGCCGGTAGTAGCCACCACCGGAATCCACGAACTGCCACTGCTGGTTCGCCCCGTTGTTCCGCGTCCACTGGGTGATCCGCGCCCCGTCGTTGGTGGCCGAGGCGTACAGGTCAAGGGCCTTACCACTGTTCCGGTTGACCAGCACGTACCAGGCGTTGGTGTCGACCGTCGCCGCCGCCGCGGGCGCCGCGGTCAGCACACCCAGGGTGCCCGCCGCGACGACCGTAACCGTGGCGGCGGCCAGTCCTGACCGCCAGCGACCGCTCCGTGCCGGGACGGGAGCAGCCGCACCGATGGCCTTCATAATCCGCTCCTTCGATCGAGGCGCGCGCGGTCGGGGGAAGGGACGCACGCGCCGTACCTGCCGGTGGCTCAGCGGTGGCACCAGCACGGTCTGATGGATGGTTCGCGGGCACCGACGCCACTCGTCGGGGCGCGGGCGGGTCCACCCCGCGCCGAACCCGAGAGTCCGGTCGGGCCCAAACCGACCGCGGCGGTGCGTCAGCTTGCGGGCCGGCCGGCTGGGCTCCCGTCAGTCGTCAGCTCCGCGCCCTGAAGTTATCGCTAACATCGTCATACGTCAAACGATTGATGGCTGATTCCCTGGCTGTAATGCAGGGAACGGTCGGACCTTGCGCGTTACGCTGCGACGAATGTCAACGCCCACGTCAGCCTGAAGCCGCAGGCCGACGATGCGCCCACGTCGGCCTGAAGCCGCAGGCCGACGATGCGCCCACGTCGGCCCTGGAGCCGCAGGGCCCACGATGCGCCCACGTCAGATCGAAGACGCAGGACCTTCGCGCAGCCGCCCGGCGATTACCCGGGCGCATGCCAGCGCCTCCGTCCGTGTGGTGTCGACCTGCATGTCATAGGCGACACCCTGGTGAACCATGTCGGCCTGCGACTCGGCCATCCCCGCGACCCGGTTGCCCCGGGCGATCTCCCGGCCCGCGGCGACCGCTGCCGCACACCGCACGCCAACCCACAGCGCGTCCAGCCCGGCCAGCGCCTCCCGCCACCGCTGCTGGGACACGGCACCACCGAGGAAAACGTCATCGACGATGACCCGGGCCCCGGCGTGGATCATCGCCGCAACGCCCGCCATCCACGCCGCCTCCAACGCCATGAACTGCGGCCCGACGCTCACCCCACCGTCCGGAGCGAACGCGATACCGGCATCCGTGGCGTGCGCGGACGCTGGCATCGCACCGATCAACGTGTCCACCCCGACGGCAAGCCATGGATCCGGCAGGACCGCCTGCAGGCAACGGACGATGCCCGACTTTCCCGAACTCGATCCGCCGTTCAGCACGATCACCCGAATGGTCACCACGCCACAGTAGGGCCTCCCCGATCCGACCGACACGCACCGCTTGACCTTGACACGGTGACAAGGGCTTCCCTGTCGCCAGGGAGGTGGTGCCGATGACCACGCAGGATGACGACACAACGATCACACGGGCGCTCCAGGCGTTGGAGAACGACGACTCGTCCGTGCGGTTGCGGGCGGCGATGGCGGTCGGTACGAGACCCGACGAACGGTTCGTCACCACGCTTGTCGCGCGGTGTGCCGTCGAGCCCGAGTTTCTCGTCCGGGACATGCTCACCTGGGCGATCACCCGACATCCGTCCGCACTGACGATCCCCACACTCATCGCCGAACTCGGCTCCGAGCGGGCGCAGGCACGAAGCCAGGCGTTGCACACGCTGTCCAAGATCGGAGATCGGCGGGCGTGGCCGGCGATCACCCGGGCCCTGTTGACCGATGCTGACGACGAGGTGGCGCGCAGCGCCTGGCGAGCGGCGGTCGTACTCGTCCCCGATGGTGAAGAATCCGGGTTGGCTGGTGTGTTGGCCACGCAACTCGGGCGGGGCGGGCGGGCGACGCAGGTGAGCCTGAGCCGGGCGCTGATCGCACTCGGCGAGGTGATCACCGCGAGCCTGCGCGCCGCGAAGAAGGATCTCGACCCTCGCGTGCGCGGGCACGCGATCGCCACCGAACGGCTGTGGCACGACCCGGACGCCGGCTTCGAGTTCGGGGTCGAGGAGGCGAAGCGCGTCGTGGCCCTCGGCCCGACGGGTCAGGAGGTGACCGGCGGTGTTGATCGGTGACGTGGCACGGCGGTCCGGGGTCAGCGCCCGCATGCTGAGGCACTACGAATCGCTCGGCCTGGTACGGCCGACGGGTCGCACCGGGACCGGCTATCGGGAATACTCCGGCGACGACATCCGACGGATCTTCCATATCGAGAGCCTGCGGTCGTTGGGTTTGTCGTTGCGTGACGTCGGGCGCGCGCTGGAGGATCCGAACTTCACGCCCGCGGGGCTGGTCGACGACCTCATCCGGCAGACGCGGGACCGCATCGCGGGTGAGGTGGAGTTGCTCACCCGGCTCCGCCGGATCGGTGCCGTGGATCCCGCCGACTGGGCCGACGTCCTTCAGGTCGTCGCGCTCCTGCACGCCCTGGGCTCGGAGAACGCCGGGAAACGCCAACGCGCGGCGTTGTCCTCCGTCGGAGATGTGCCGGTGCCGGTGGAGGCTCTTGTCGAGGCGGTGCTGAGCGAGGCGGACCCGAACGTCGCCGGAGCCCTCCGCTGGGCGCTGGCGCGGTCAGGCGGTGGTGCGGCGGCCCTGTTGGCGGAGGGTCTCGGTGCCCCCGCCGCCGAGGTGCGGAAACGAGCCGTCCAGGCCCTCGCCGAGATCCCGAGCGGGGCGGCGACCGCCGTGCTGCGGGACGCCCTGGCGGACGCCGACGCCGAGGTCCGTAGGTATGCGGCGCTGGCGCTCGGCACCCGCGGCGTGGCCGAGGCGGTCCCGACGCTGATCGAGATGATCGTCGAGGAGACGAACGACGCCGACGCCGCCGACACGTTGAGCGCGATGGCCACCGATCCCGCGTTAACCGATCCGATCGCCGCCAGGCTCGTCGACCGTCTCGGCCACGGGGTCACCGATCCGTCCGCGCGGCAACGGCTGACGCAGGCGCTCGCGGACATCCCTGGCGACACGGCATCGGGTGCTCTCCAGGAACTGGCCCACGACGCGGACCGCGCCGTCGCGCTGACCGCGACCTACGTCCTCACCCTCCGCGACCCGCGTTAGCGCGGGCGGGACGGCGGGGCCGGACCCGATCCCGTGCCCTGGACCAGGCGCGGCCCGGACGGCGGGGCCGGACCCGATCCCGTGCCCTGGACCTAGACGCGGCCCGGACGCCGGGCTCATGGAGCCGACGCCGGCCTCCCTACGCCGATCCGGCGTCGAGCCGGCGGGCCACCCGCCGGGCGAGCGGGACGAGCCAGGCGGCGAGGCAGGCCAGGCCACCGAGCAGGCCGGCCGGGTCGGTGCCGGACCAGGATCGCACGATCCAGAACGTGGGCAACGGCGCGAGTGCCCAGCCGGCCGCTCCGGTCAGCCACCACGCCGCGACCGGTAGGTAGGCGGGTAGCGCCAGCAGTTTGTCCGCGGTCGCGCCCTGTATCCGGCTGCGGGCGAGCGCGAGGGTCGCGAGGGTGAACAGCGGACCGAGCGGCACGGCGAGCAGCAACGCGCCGGTGGCGTGGGCGGGGACGAGGCCGGACAACGGCGCGGCCACCGCGAGCCCCGCGGCGCTGAGCAGCGTGACGGCCGTCAGCCGGTACGCGAGGTAGCGGGTGACGCCGAGCGGTGCGGTGCGCACGATGGTGAGCACGCCGTCTTCGAGGTCGTCCAGGACGACAAGGGCTCCGGTCATGCCGAACGCGACGGGCACGTGCACCGCGACGACGAGGATGGCCAGGACCGGTTCGTACGGGTCCAGGTGCACGCCGTGGGTGCGGTCGAGCCATCCGGCCAGCGACGGATAGCCCAGGCGCAGCGCGAGGGCGAGCAGCAGCGGGCTCAGCGCCACCATCACCAGCATCGTGTCGCGGGTGACGTTGCGCAGGTCCGCCCGGGGGAAGACCAGCCAGCGCGGCCGGGTGGGCAGGGCCCGGACGCGGGTCCCGGTCCGGCCGGGTGCCACGTTCCGGCCGGCGCGAAGCCGCCAGGTGGCGTAGCCCGTGGTGGCCGTCGCCCACAGCGCCAGGTAGCCGAGCAACGGCCCGGCCGGGTAGGGCGACTCGCCGCGCAGCAGCATGAGGGTTCCGGTGGTGGGGATGGCGTACCACAGCGGCCCGGTCAGCAGCCCGACGGACACGGCCAGCGGTGCCGCGAGCAGCAGTGTCAGCGGGCCGGGCAGCGCCACCATGAAGCCCAGGAAGCCGTCCTTGCCGGCGGCGATGCCGGCGGCGAGGGCGAGCAGCAGCAAACCGGACAGCGCGGTCGCGGTAAGCCCCACTCCGATCTGCTCGGTGGGTCGCCCGGCGAGCAGCACCGGTAGCGCCCCGACCGCGATCAGGCCGGCGAGCGGCACCAACCGGGCCGCGACCCGTTCCCCGGCGGGTGCCGGGCTGACCTCGAACGCGTCGGCGGCGCCGGTGGACCGGTCGGTGACGGTGAGCGCCCCGGCGTACAGGGTGCCGACTGTCGCGATCTCCAGGAAGATCAGGTACGGGGTGGCGATCCGGGCGGCCGGTGCCGGCAGCAGCACGAGCAGTGCGGACCAGCACGCGGCGAGTCCGAGGATGGCCGCCGGAATGTGCTGCCGCCGCTGTGCGCGTAGTTCCAGGGCGAGCAGCGCGGGTAGCCGCCAGGTCATGGCGTCGCCCTGGCCGGCGGGCTCGTGATGGCGATGAAGACGTCGGCGAGGGTGGCCTCGCGGGTGTGCACGGTCCGCACCCGGCCGGTGGCGAGCAGGGACAGCAGACCGGGATCGTCTGGCGACGGGAACTCGGCGTGCCTAAGCTCGCCGGCCTCGGTGAACTCCACGAGCACCGAGCGGTGCCCGTACGCCATCCGGAGGTTGCGCGGGGTGTCGATGGTCATGATGGCGCCGTCGCGCGCGAAGGCGACCCGGCTGCACAGTTCCTCGACCGCGGGCATGTCGTGGGTGGTGAGGAAGACGGTCCGACCCGCGTCGGCCTGGGCGCGGATCACCGCCCGGACGTCGGCGGCGTTTCCGGGATCCAGCCCGGACGTCGGCTCGTCGAGGAACAGCACGTCGGGCCGGTGCAGGATGGCGCGGGCCAGGTTCAGCCGCATCTTCATGCCCTTGGAGAACGTTCCGGCGCGGCGGTCGGCGACGTCGGCGAGGCCGACGGCGGCCAGTGTCCGCTCCGGCGCGTCCGGTGGAGCGCGGTGCAGCGCGGCGAAGGCCGCCAGGTTCTCCCGGGCGGTGAGTTTGGGGAAGTACGCCGGGAGTTCGAAGCCGACGCCGATTCGCTCGTAGAGCCGCCGCCCCCACCGGGCGACGGGTTCGCCGAGCACCTCGACGGTGCCGGTGTAGCGGCGGTGCTGGCCGGTGAGCACGCGCTGGGTGGTGGATTTGCCGGCGCCGTTCGGCCCGAGCAGGCCGAAGATCTCCCCGGCGGCCACCGTGAAGTCGACGCCGGCCACCGCGTCGCGCGCCGCGGCCGGGTACCGCACCCGCAGCCCTTCGACCCGTACGACCGTTTCTTGCATCACGATGCAACTTTACATCGTGATGTAGGATCGCGCCATGGGGCTGCGGGAGCGGAAGAAGGAGCAGACGCGCACGGCGCTTGTCGACGCCGCGACCCGGCTGTTCACGGCGCAGGGATACGACAAGACGACAGTCAAGGACATCGCGGCTGCCGCCGGCGTCTCGACCCGCACCTTCTTCTCCTACTTCCGGGCCAAGGAGGACGTGCTGTTCGCCGGCACCGACAAGCGGCTACAGGCGATCGCGGAAGCGTTCGACACGGTCCGGGCCGACAGCCCGGCACAGGCCGTCCGCCGGCTGCTCGAACACGTCCTGACCACATCGGACGATCTGTCCGACCCGGACCGGTTCGCCATCATGTTCGCCAGACCCGAGTTGCAGGCGCAGGCGTTGCGACGGCTGACGGCCGCGCAACGGATGATCGCCGAGTGGCTGCGACGGACCTACCCGGACCGCCTGGACGATCCTCTCTCCCACGCGGTGTCCGGCGCCGTGGTCGGCACGCTGGTCGGCACCGTTCTCGGCGGCATCGAACGGGGCGATCCGCCGGACGAGTTGGGTGAGCACCTGCGTCGCGCCCTCACCCTGCTCGACGGTGGGCTGCGCGCCCTCGACTGAGGCAGTCCGCCGGCGCCGTGGACGGTCCCGGCCGGGGGCGTCAGCCGCTGGCCGCGTTGTGCTTCGCGACCAGGCTCGGGAGTTCGTCAAGCGAATCGACGCGGAACAGGCTCTGGGCGGCCACGGCCGGCATGTCGAGGATGTGGCCCCACGGACCGCGCCGGATCAGGCAGGTCATCATGCCGGCCGCGATGGCCGGGCGCACATCGTTGTCGGGGCGATCGCCGACATACAGGATCGACGACGCGTCGCCGCCGCCCTCGCGGACGACCCGTTCGAAGAAGGCGGGTGCCGGCTTCGTCGCGCCCCAGTCCTCCGACGTGCCGATCACGTCCACGGGGAGGTCGAGAGCGCGGAGGATCGTCCCGGCATATGTCGGTTGGTTGCCGGCCAGACCCACGAACAGGCCCTGGTCCTTCACGGCGGTCAGGCACCGTCGCGCGTCGGGGTAGAGGTCCTCCTCGCCGAACGACTCCGGCCTGCCCGCGGCCGCTCGCTGCGCGCGCTCGGCGTCGAGGTCGAAATCGGGCCGGAAGACCCGGAAGGTCTCCCGGTAGTCCAGGCCCCGGGCGATCACGGCACCGAAGACCGCCGAGAACGTGTGTCGTGGGACGTCGAGCCAGTCCGCCCAGGTCTCGAACTCGCGGGACTCGTCAAGAATCGTCCCGCCGACATCGAAAAAGATAGCTTCGATCACTCGCACTCCCCCGTCACGGCCACGCTCCAGTGGATCATAGGCGGGCGGGTCGACACCCTCGCATGATCATCACCCTGCTCACGACGTGCGGGGTCAGCGGCGGCGCGGCGCCACCAGCCCCGACTCGTACGCCCACACGACGAGTTGGGCGCGGTCGCGGCAGTACAGCTTTGTCATCGACCGGTTGACGTGGGTCTTGGCGGTCAACGGACTGATCACCATCCGGTCGGCGATCTCGTCGTTGCTCAGCCCGCGGGCGACGAGTTCGACAACCTCCTGTTCGCGGGCGGTCAGCACGTCACGTCCGGCCGCCGGGTCCACCGGCGGCGGTCCGGTGACGAACTCGCTGATCAGTGTCCGGGTGATCGTCGGGGCGAGCAGCGCGTCACCGCGGGCCACGACGGCGACGGCGTGCAGCAGGTCGGCCGGGTCGGCGTCCTTGAGGAGGAATCCGCTGGCACCCGCCCGCAGCGCGGCGAAGACGTAGGAGTCGAGCCCGTAGTTGGTGAGGATGAGGACGCGGATCGCGGCGAGGTCCGGATCGGCGGCGATCCGCCGGGTGGCCTCGATGCCGTCGAGTCCCGGCATCTGCACGTCCATCAGCACGACATCCGGCCGCAGCCGTCGGGACAGCCGGACGGCGTCGGCGCCGTCGGCCGCCTCGCCGACCACCTCCAGGTCGTCCTCGGCGTCGAGCAGCGCCCGGAACCCGGCCCGCATCAGCGCCTGGTCGTCGACCAGCAGCACCCGGATCACGAGCCCAGGCTCCCGTCCAGCGGGAAGGTGGCCCGTACGGTGAACCCTCCGTCGTCGCGGGGGGCGGCGTGCAGCTTCCCGCCCAGCCCGGTGACCCGTTCCCGCATGCCGCGCAGGCCCACACCGGGGGTCACCGGCCGGTGCGGTGACGCCTGGCCGTCGTCGGTCACCGAGACGCTCAGCCGGGCGGGGGCGTAGTCGACGTGGATCCGGGCGGTGGCGGGTCCGGCGTGGCGGGCCACGTTGGTCAGGGCTTCCTGAACGACGCGGTATCCGACCTGGTCGACGTCGCCGGGCAACTCCCGTCGCTCGCCGGTGACGGTCACCTGCACCGGCACGCCGGCCGCCCGGGTCCGCTCGGCCAGTTCACCCACCCGGGCCAATCCGAGCTGGTCCGTATCGGAGGGCGAGCGCAGCACGTCCAGGGTCGCCCGCAGTTCCTGCATCGCGGTGCCGCTGGCCTCCTGGATCGCCAGCAGCGCCGCCGACGGCTCCTCGCCGTGCTTGCGAGCCAGGTGCACGCCGATCCCGGCCTGCACCTTGATCACTGAGATGCTGTGGGTCAGCGAGTCGTGCAGATCCCGGGCGATGCGCAGCCGCTCCTCGCCGGCGCGCCGTAACGCCATCTCCTCACGGGTGCGTTCGGCCTCGGTCGCCCGCTGTTCGGCCTGGTTGAGGTAGGCCCGGTGCTGTCGCGCGATGAGCCCGGCGACGTTGGCCGCCACGAACCAACCCAGCAGCAGGGTGGTCCGCTCGATGACCAGCTGGGCGGGTTGGTCGGCGGGGGCGACGGTGATGTCGCGGGCCAGGAAGCCGCCGAGGAAGGCGACGCTGGCCAGGGCGGCGGCCAATCGATGTCCCAGCCAGGCGGCGACGAGGACCGTGCCGAGGACGGCATAGGCGGCGAACACTCCCGGATGCGTCCGGATGTGGAGGGTCAGCATGGTGGCGGTCACCACCACCAACGCCGGCACCGGGTGCCGCCGGCACACCGCCAGGGCCGCCGCCATGACCAGCACCAGGCCGACATCGAACGGGCGCGCCGGGGCGGCGTCCGGGGTGAGGGCGGCGCTGCCGAGCAGCACGACACCGAGAACGAGTCCAGCGAGGGCGAACGGCAGATCACGGCGCACGATCGCACTGTAGAACGGTCCTTCGTCGGGAGGCATCCCGCGCCCGTGGTAGCAGCGGCATACCGCGGGCGTGGTATCGACGCCCGGTCGAGTGTCTGCGACGGCACGACGTTTTCCCGACCCGCCGAGGCGAGCATCGAGCCATGACATACCGCTTCACCACGCCGTCCCCGGCGAACGCCGCCACCGGGCTCACGGCGGAGGTCTACCGGCAACTCCGGGACGACTTCCTGGGACCGGTACCGACCTTCCGGGTGCTCTCGGCCACCCCGGACCTGTTGGCCGCCACCTGGGCGCTGCTGCGCGAGGCGCTGCTCGCCGGCGACACGTCCCGGGTCGACCGGGAACTCGTGGCGTCGGCGGTGTCCCGGGTCAACCGGTGCCGGTTCTGCGTCGACGCCCACGTGATGGTGCTGCACGGGCTCGGTGCGCACGACCTGGCCGAGGTCGTCGCCCTGGGCGGGACGCCGCCCGGACCGAGGCACGCCACGCTTGCCGACTGGGCCGCGGCCAGCCGCACCCCGGGGGCGACCGGTTGGACGAGCGCGTACGGTCCCGAGGTCACCGGCACCGTGCTCGCCTTCCATTTCATCAACCGGGTCGTCTCGGCGCTGCTCGACCCGGACCTGCTGCCCGGTGGCCTGCAACGCTCCCGCCTGGTGCGATCGGCCGGAGGCCGGCTCTACGCCCGGACCGTCCGGCGGCCGATAGCGGCGGGCGGCAGCCTGCCGCTCCTCGACACCGGCGGCACGACGCCGCCGGCGTGGGCGGGGGACAGCCCGGTCGGCGTCGCGTACGCGTCGTTACGGGCCGCCGCCACGCAGGGTGGAGACCTGCTGGGTGACCTGGCACGGCAGACCGTCACCGCCACCGTGGCCTGGGAGGACGGGCGACATCCGGACCGGCCCGCGGAGTGGGCCGCCGACCTGACCCGGGACCTGTCCGGCGTCGACCGGGTCGGGGCACGGATCGCGTTGCTGGCCGCGTTCGCACCCTCCGCGATCCACCCGGGCGATGTCGGGCTCTGGCGGTCGCGCCACCCGGGGGACGCGGACCTCGTGCGGCTGGTCGCCTACGGCGCGATCACCGCCACCGATCACCTCACCCGGGCGCTGGCCCCGGCCGATTCTTCTGGGAGGTAGAGACCATGCGCAAGGTCTTCATCATCGCCACCGCACTGTCGCTCGCCGCGTTCACCGTGCAGTTCATCCTCGCCGCCGTGGGCGCGTTCACGAAACCCGCGGTCGACGGCGCCTACGTCCTGCACAGCGTCAACGGGACAGTGGTCATCCCCGTACTCACGCTGCTCACCATCCTGTTCGCCGCGCTGGCGAAGGCGCCCGGCCGGGTGATCGGGCTGGCCGTCCTGCCGTTGGGTCTCGTCATACTGCAGGCGCTGCTCGCCACGTTCGCGAACGCGGCCACCGACGCGGTGGGGGCCAGCACCCCCTTCGGCCTGACGATGGCCGGGCTGCACGCGCTCAACGGGATCATCGCGGTGCACGTCGTGGTCGGTGTCCTCCAGGCGGCGCGCAACCTGGCCGGTCCCGCGCCGGCTGACGCTCCCGGGGTGACGTCCCGGGAAAAGGAGCCGGTGTGACCGTCGGCTCGCTGCTCGTCGCCGATCTGGCGATCGCGCTCCTCGGGACGGCGTTGTGGCTGGGCGGCGGCGCCGCGGCGGTCGCCCGGCGCCGCCGGCTCACCCGCTGGCTGGCCGCCGCCGCGGTGCTGGCCACCGCCGCGCGGGCAATCACGATCATCGCGCTCGCCCGCGCCGGCTGGTGGTTCGCGGCGGAGAAGGTCCTCGTCGCCGCCCCGCTGTCGCTCGCGGGGGTGGCCGTCGCCGGGTCGAGGCTGCTGCGGACGTCGGGCGACATCCGGTCCGCCGCGGTGCCGCTCCTGTTCGCGGGGTACGCCGGAAGCGGTGCCCTGCTCGTGACGGTCCTGCACGGTTATCCCCCATCGGCGGGCGGGGCGCTGCTCGCGGTCGCCGGTGTGGTCGGCGCCACCGCGGTCTCGCGGCGCGTCCTGGATCCGCGCCCGTCCCCGGCGGTGTCCCGCGCCGGTGTCGCGCTGGCGGTCGCGGCGCTGCTGACCGGGACCGCGCTGACCGCCGTCCCGGGCGCCGCTCCCGGCGTACACGATCATGGTTATCCGCCGGAATCGCGGACCGTGGGCGAACCGACCCGGCAGTTCACGCTGACGGCCGGGACCGCCACGGTGAACGTCGGCGGCGGTGACGTCGCGGCCTGGGCGTTCAATGGGCAGGTCCCCGGGCCGGAGTTGATCGCCACCGTCGGCGATGTCCTGGAGGTGACGCTGCGCAATCGGGACATCGCGCGTGGCGTCACGCTGCACTGGCACGGTTACGACGTGCCCAACCGCCAGGACGGGGTGCCCGGCGTGACCCAGGACGCGGTTCTGCCCGGGCAGGAGTTCGTCTACCGGTTCCGGGCCGACCAGGTCGGGACGTACTGGTACCACACGCACGCGGTTTCCGACATCGGCGTGCGAAAGGGCCTGTACGGGGTCCTGGTGGTGCGGCCAGGGCCAGCGACCGGCGTCGACGTCACCGTGCCGGTGCACACCCTCGCCGGCCGCCCGCTGCCCGCACCCCGCACCGAGCGGGTCCAGGCGGGCACGCCGGTGCGGCTGCGGCTGGTCAACACCGACAGCACGACGCACCGGTACGCGTTGGCCGGGGCCCCGGTCCGGGTTGCCGCGATCGACGGTATGGACCTGCGTGGCCCCACCCCGCTTGTGGACACCGCCGTGCTGATTCCGGCCGGTGGCCGTTACGACCTGGTGTTCACCGCGCCCGCCACGCCGGTGGCGCTGTTCGTTGACGGTCGGGAGGTCTACGCGACCGGACCGGTGTCGGTGAATACCGATAGGTGGCCGGTGCTGGACCCGCTCACCTACGGCACTGGTGCTCCGGTGCCGTGGTCGCGGTTCGACGAACGGTTCACCCTCGTCCTCGACCGCGGGCTGGACTTCCAGGGGCTGCTTCCGCGGTACGCGCACACCGTCAACGGAGCCGCCCATCCGGACATCCCGCCACAGGTTGTCCGCTCGGGTGACGTCGTCACGTTCAGGATCGTGAACCGCTCCCCGGTGGTGCATCCGTGGCATCTGCACGGGCATCACGTCCTCGTGCTGTCCCGCGACGGGCGGCCGGCGACCGGGAGTCCACTGTGGTTGGACTCGTTCGACGTCCGTCCGGGTGAGATCTGGGAGGTGGCGTTCCGGGCGGACAACCCCGGCGTGTGGGCCAACCACTGCCACAACTTGGCGCACGCCGACGCCGGGATGGCCCTGCACCTGATGTACTCCTGACCCGCGGTGGTGGCCGCCCGGAGCGGCCACCACCGCGGTGGGTGTTGGGTACGGCTGGTCGGTGGGCCTAGATTCAGGTCATGCCCGCACCGGAAGCACTGTTTGCCTTCGCGCTCGCCTCGGTCCTGCTGGTCCTCGTTCCGGGGCCGAGCGTGCTGTTCGTGATCGGACGCTCGTTGTCGTTGGGTCGTCGTGGCGGTCTGATGAGTGTGCTCGGCAACGAGTTGGGCGCGCTCCCCCTCGTCGCGGCGGTGGCCTTCGGGGTGGGGACAGTCGTGGCCGAGTCGGTCGTGGTGTTCACCGTGGTCAAGTTCCTGGGCGCCGCGTACCTGGTCTATCTCGGTGTGCAGGCGGTTCGGCACCGAGATGCCGCGGGGCGGGCCGACGAACCGCGAGAGGACCGGCACACGCCGTCGTGGACGCTGCTCCGGCAGGGCTTCGTCGTGGGCGTGACCAACCCGAAGACGATCGTCTTCTTCGTCGCGGCGCTGCCGCAGTTCGTGGACTTCCACGCCGGAGCAGTCCCGGCTCAGATGATGGTGTTGGGGCTCGTCTTCACGCTCGTCGCGCTCGTCTCCGACTCCATGTGGGCGCTGCTGGCCGACACCGCACGGCAGTGGTTCGCGCGTTCCCCACGGCGGCTACGGGCCGCCCGCGCGACGGGCGGTGGGATGATGATCGCCCTCGGCGGGACGCTCGCCCTGGCCGGAAACAAGGGCTGAGAAGGACGGAGATGACGTCCCGCGCGCTCGCGGGGACGTCACCTCCGTGCCGTCAGGCTTACGCCTCCGCTCGCGTGGTCCGCCACATCAGGGCGAGCACCACCAGCCCGACCAGGCTCGGCAACATGCCGACCCAGCCGAGCAGGGGCGGCAGCCCGGTGTCTCCGGAGGTGTCCCGCACGAGCAGGTTGAACAGGGCGACGCCCGCACCGAGGACGAACAGCACGGTGGCGGCGGTGCCCGCCCACCGCTTGCCGGCCCGGACCGCCCAGATGGCCCAGGCCCAGCAGGCGGCGCCGAGCAGTCCCACAACGGACAGGTACACCAGGTAGGTCGTGGCGGCGGCGTCGATGCGGTCCTTCGGGTAGGTGGGGTAGCCCGCGCGGATGTGGTCGGCCAGCATGTCGCCGGTGACGTGGTCGAGGTACGGGACGACCATCGCGATCGCGGTGATCACGAGGCCGGTGTACATCGCTCGGATCACTTGTCGTTTGTCGCGTGTGGTGGTCATTGAGGAACTCCTTGGTACGTCGGTGCGCGCTGGACTGCCGCGTCCAAACTTACGCCGTATGTTTTCCAGGTTCAGTATACTTACGATGTAAGAATGTCGGCCAGGAGGAGGCTCACCATGCCGCCCCGCCGCACCAGGGGCCAGTCCGCGGGTCTGACCCGGCAGGCCATCCTGCGCGCGGCCCTCACGCTGGCCGACCGCGAAGGGCTCAAAGCCTTGTCGATGCGCCGGGTGGGGCGGGAACTCGGGGTGGAGGCCATGTCCCTCTACCAGCACGTCGCCGACAAGGACGCCCTGCTGGACGGGCTGGTGGAGGAGTTACTCACGCGGGTGGCGCCGCCACTGTGGGAAAACGACTCGTGGCAGGCCGGGCTACGCCAGTACGCGCACGCGCTCCTGCGGGTCCTGCTGGCCCACCCGAACGTCCTCCCCCTCGTGGTGACCCGGCCGGCGATCACCGCACAGAACCTGCGCATGATGGAGAACGCACTCGAGGCGCTGCAGGCGGCGGGACTCCCGCTGCCCACGGCGCTCGACATGCTGTACGCGGTGACCGGTTTCGTGGTCGGTCACGCCGTCATGGCGCACGAGGACGATCACAACGTGGTCAACGCCAGGCAGACGATTCCCGGCATCGATCACCAGGAGTATCCCCGACTGGCCGAGGCCACCCGGGCGGCGCTGCCCACCGGACCGAATCTCCGCTTCGAGTTCGCGCTGGACGCCATGCTGCGTGGGTTCCTCGATGGCCTCCGGTGACGGCGACCGGCAACCATGTGATCGAAGGCCTGTCACGGCGTGCGGCTCACCGGTAGGCACGGCCCTCCCTGCGCCGCCCGACGCCGCGCGGACCAGTGTGGTCGCGAAACCGATGGCGGAACACGGCTCCCGCTGCTAACTTCCGGAGGCCGTGCGAGAGACCGGGGAGGTGGTATCCGTGAACATGTCGACATGGGTGCTCCCCTGCGGGGTCACGGTCGGGCGGTAGGTCGTCCGGGAGCGCCGTTCACGAGCGCTCCCCGAAAGGCACGACCATGGAATTCACCGCTGAGCAGCGCCTCGACGACGATGTGCTGGAACGCGAGTTCACCCTCGGCGAGATCCCGGGCATCCTGTGGACGCCCGGACCCGCACCCGCGCCGGCCCCACTGATCCTGCTCGGCCACCCCGGCGGGCTGCGCAGGATGTACCCCCGACTGGCCGCCCGGGCCCGGCACTGCGCGCACGACGGCTTCGCCGCGGCCACCATCGAACTCCCCGGCGGGGGTGACCGACGCCGTTTCGCCGTCGTCGAGCAGGCCCGTGCCGACCTGCGCCGCGCCCTGGAGGCCGGCGAGCCGGTCGACGACGACATCGTCAGTCGGCTCGTCCTCCCGCTGGTCGACCAGGCGGTTCCGGAATGGCGGGCCGCCCTGGACGCCATCCTGTCACTGCCCGAGATCGGGGGCCCGGTCGGTTATTCGGGAGGGGTGATCGCCATCGGTGTCCGGCTGGCGGTGGTCGAGCCACGGATCTCGGCCGCCCTCCTGTTCGCCGGAAGCTACGTCCCCCGGGCCATGTTCGACGAGGCCCGGAAGATCACCATTCCGCTGCAGGTGCTGCTGCAATGGGACGACGAAGGCAACGACCGGCAACTGGCCCTGGACCTGTTCGACGCCTTCGGCTCCACGGAGAAGACGCTGCACGCCAACATGGGTGGGCACACCGGTGTCCCGCGGTTCGAAGCGGACAGCGCGAACCAGTTCTTCGCCCGGCACCTCCGGTAGGACCGGGACGGCCGGGCGCGCACCGGCCGGTATCGCCCATCGGTGGTGACCTCCCGCTCGTCCACCAGCCAGGCGAACGCTTGATGTACCGCACGAACGGGACAACACCGCCACCGGTGAGCCGGTCCGGTGATGAAGGGGCGCGGTCACCGCGGGCGCGACTGCCGTGGGGTTCCTTCCTCCTCCGGCAGTTCGTCGGGTGGCCATTGCCCCAGGTACACGGCCGGCTCGCCCTCGATGACCTCGTCGGCAAGCGTGGCGGCGTCGGCGAGGACGCCGTGCATGACCGGCACCGGCAGGTGTGGGTTGGCGGCGGCCGCTCCGGTCGTTTCCGGATCGTCGAACAGCTCCAGCACCCGGCTGGGCGACAGGCGGGGGTCACCGGCCACGCATTGCCGCACTGCCGGATCCGGGTCGGTGCCAAGCCGCTCGATCAGGCTCGGCGTCGCCTCGGGATCCAAGACTGCCAGCGCTCGGGCCTGCGGGTCCGGGGAGTCCACCAGCCGGGCCAGCCCGAAGCGCTGGAAGCTGGGGTGCTGGAGCAGCCGGCCCCGGGTGGCCGTAGTGGCTTCCAGGTACGTGGTGAGCACCGTGTCGGAAGGGACATCCGGGTGGTGCTCGCAGAGAAGGAGCCGGACCGCGAAATCATCGTCGGCGGCCAGCGCCGCGACATGGTCGGCGCTCAGGTGCGGGTTACAGGCAACGCTGCGACGAAGACCGATGTGTGCCGAGCGCACACAACGGCGCTGAACCTCCGAGTCACGGGTGTCGGTGGCCCACCGGGCCGGTTGGATCCGGTCGTCACGCCCGATGTGGTAGTCGATCACCGCGCGGTGCTCCTCGCTGAGTTCGGGGCGCATCGACACGGCGAGCCGGACGGCCGGTGACGGATCCACCGCCAGTCGGGTGACGAGGTCGCCAGGGAGTCGAGGATCGGTCGCAGCGGCGACGCGTGTCCATTCGTCGTCCGCGTCAACCCGCGCTTCGGCCTGCCGCCTGTCCAGCGGCTGCTCGCTGCCCGGTGCGGGTGGTGGCGACGATCCGGCCGACCGCAGCCGGGCACGTAGGTCCCCCGGCACCCATGGCGAGTCCTCCATGACCAGACCCAGCCTCGGGTTCCGCTCCAGCAGCCGCTCGTACGCCCACGGGGGCAGCGTCGGCTGCGGCGTCCACGTCAACATGAGGAACGAGCTCGGCCCTTCGGCGAGTGCGCGTAGCACGCCGGGTTCTGGGTCCTCCACCAGCCTGGCCCGCTGTTCGGGCGTCGCGTGCACCGCTTGGGCCGCCAGTTCGCGCACCTTGCGGTCGGGGTGGCCGGCCAATGTATCGAACTGCTCGTCGCTCCATCGCGTGCGGAAGGTCAGGGCGACATCCGTTTCGGTCAGGTACTCGTCGAGAAGCCGCCGCAACAGGGCGACGGGGATCGCGGGGTTGCGGGCCAGGCCGCGCAGCCGAGCCCGGGCGGGCTTGTTGTAATGGGCGAGGAACGCGTCGTTTACGTACAGCGGGACCTCCCAGGACCGGTCGCCAGGAACAGTAGTCGCAACCGTGCCGGGCTGGCTGGCCCACCTGTTCCGCCGGCTGGCCGGGACCGCCGGTCAGCCCTGTGTGCCGACCGGGACGTGCGGGGAGAGGTGTGAGGACAGGGCGTGGAGGAAGTCCGGGGCGTCGAAGACCGCGCCGGCGGAGGCGACGCCGGTGGTCCTGGTTCTGCCGGTGAGGATGCGGTCGACGGCCTCCACCGCCAGCGGCGCGCTGACGGCGTAGATGTCTTGTCCGGCGGCGACCGCACGGCGTTCCGCGTGGCCAGAGCGGACGAGGACGTCGACGACGAAGGTTTGCGCGGATCGGCCGCGTTCGTCGACGGCGGCTGGTGCCGAGGCGTCGGGAGCGGCCAGGTCCGCGGCCGCCTTGACGGTCATGTAGGTGCGCACCTCGGGGACGGTCAGGTGGCTGGGAACGGTGACCACGTCGGCCATTGTGAACTCCGCGATGACCGGTTGGGGACCTATGGGGGCCGGGAATGGCCACTCCTCGGTTCGCGGCGCGTCGTCGTGGTACTCCAGCCGTCCACCGGTGTAGCGGAGGCGGCGACCGCCCCGCCGCTGGCCCGAGACAGTGCCCGAGGCGAGGGTTCCGGCGGTGGGGTGCCAACTGCTCAGGCCGTACGCGATGTGCGCTTCGTCGGCGACCGTCCAGTCCCCCATCGCGGTGGTGACCAACAGGTCACCGAGGCCGCCGTAGAAGGCCATCGCCGGGACGACCACGATGCCCGCGGCACGGGCCGGTTCCGTGAAGTGCGCGAACGTGTCAAGGTTCACCTCGATCTCGGCCGCCACGTCGACGTACGGGATGCCGGCGCGTAGCGCGGCCCCGACCAGCGGGGCGGCGGTCGTGGCGAACGGCCCGGCGCAGTTGATCACGGCGGCCGCGCCGTTCAGCGCGTGGTCGAGCGAGGCCGGATCGTCGACCCACGCCGGCCGCGTCTGCAGCCCCGGTTGGCGCCGTGCCAGTGCCAGCAGCTTGTCCTGGTCGCGACCCAGGAGCAGCGGGACGTACCCGCGCTCGCGCAGTTCCGCGACGACGAACCGCCCGGTGTGTCCGTAGGCGCCGAACACCGCGACGTTCCGATCCGATCCCATGTCCGCTCCCGGGTGCTTGACGTGATCCGCTGCTGAGATCGTGTCCCGCTGGTTCACCCGGCGACAGTGTCCGGAACGACACGACCCGTACAATTACCGACATGACCTTGGCCCCCCGTTCCGTCGCGGTCGCCGCTGCCGACGGGATGCTGCACTTCGAACTGGCCCTGGCCTACGAGGTGTTCGGCTCCGCCCCGGACGCTGTGCGCGGCCCCTGGTACGACGTCAGCGTGTGCGGCACCCGACCCGTACGGGTCGGCCGATTCCTGCTGGAGCCGGACCACGGCCTCGACCGGCTGGCACACGCCGGCACCGTGATCGTTCCCGCTGTCGCGGACGTCGACGCGGACCCACCGGCCGACCTCATCGACGCGGTGCGCACGGCTCACCAGGCGGGCGCGCGGGTCGTCTCCCTGTGCACCGGCGTGTTCGTACTCGCCGCCGCCGGCCTGCTGGACGGGTTACGCGCGACCACGCACTGGGCCCACACCGACGAACTGGCCGCCCGCTATCCGCGGGTAACGGTCGACCCGGACGTGCTCTACGTCGACAACGGCACCGTGCTCACCTCCGCGGGCAAGGCCGCGGCGATGGACCTCTGCCTGCACCTCGTCCGCCGTGACCACGGCACCGCCATCGCCAACATCGCCGCCCGCCGCCTGGTCGTGCCACCCCACCGGGCCGGCGGCCAGGCGCAGTTCGTCACCACACCGGTGCCCGCCCAGGACAACCATCCCCTGGCCGACCTGCTCCCCTGGGTGATGCGCCACCTGGACCGGCCGCTCACCGTCGAGGACCTGGCCCGCCAGGCGAACATGAGCTCGCGCCACCTGACCCGCCACTTCCGCTCGGTCACCGGCACCACTCCGCTGCAATGGCTGCTGACCCAACGGATCCGCCGTGCGCAGGAACTGCTGGAGGCCACCGACGACAGCGTCGACACCATCGCCACGGCCGCGGGCATGGGCACGGCGACCACGTTGCGCCGCCATTTCCATCGCACGATCGGCGTACCACCGGACGCCTACCGCCGCACCTTCCGGGCTTGAGGGCCCCTGTCCCGACCGGGATCGCGCTCGCTCGTCGCAGCGGCCACGCTGCTACCGTCTCCGTACCGCGAACCGCTCCTGCGCGTCGAGCACCGCGTCGGCATATCTGCTGGCCCAGGCGCCCATCATCCGCATGGGCTCCAGCAGCGCGTCGCCCGCTTCGGTCAACGCGTAGTCCACCCGGGGAGGCGCTTCCTGGTACGACCGGCGTTCCACCAGACCGTTGTACTCCAGCCGACGCAGCGAATCGTGAAGCACCTTGTGACTGATCCCGCCGATGCGGCTGAGCAGCAACGCCGGACGCAACGGACCATGCGCGGCGATCGTGTAAACCACGACGCTGTCCCAACGGTTGGCGAGGACCTCGAATGCCACCCGGGCGCGGCAGTCGGACGTGTAGTCGTCAGGCTGCTCCGCCATCCTCATGCGTTCATTCTGCTCGCTGTGACGCACACCGTTCGGTGCCTATCGGACTGCCTATCGTTTCGCTTGGTGGTCAGCACCGGTCACCGCGAAGCATGAAGCGGAGTAATACGGATGAAGATCGGCGTTCTAGGAACGGGCGGAATGGCGGCGGCGCTCGGCGGCGCGTGGACGGCCGCCGGGCACGAGGTGGTGATCGGCGGCCGGAGCGGGGAACACGCGGAGCGGATCGCCCGCCGGATCGGTGCCGCCGGACACAGCAGTCTCAGAGACGCGGCGGCACACGGCGACGCCGTCCTCGTGGCAGTCCCGGCGACAGTGGCGCCCCACCTGGTGGGTGGCCTCGCCACCGAACTCGTCGACCGGACGGTCATCGACTGCACCAACCCTCTCGTGCCGACCAACGACGGGCTCATGCTCGATTCCGCCGGTGCCACGTCCGTGGCTGGGCAACTGGCCGCCGTCGCGCCCGAGGCACACGTGGTCAAGGCGTTCAACCTCTGCCATGTCAGCATCTGGACGTTACGTCCGCCCACCTTCGAAAACGTACCGCTGGCTGTGCCGTACTGCGCCGACACCTCCACAGCCGCCGCGGTGACGGAGACCCTGATCGGCTCGATCGGCTGCACGGCAGCGCCATGTGGCGGGCTGGCGCGAGCGGCATCCCTGGAGGCGACGGCAGCGCTCGCGATCGGGCTGTGGTGGTCGGGCGGACAGCCGCGAGCGGCGTTCCCGTCTCCGGGAGAGGCACCGCGCCCCTGAATCTGCCGCCGGAAGCCCGGAGCAGCGACCGCGCCGTCGAGGCCATGGCGCGCTTGATCGGCTCGCGGGGTGGTCGGCTACCAAGCGGCAGGTGCGGCACGAAGGTCCTGCTTCACCTGGGCCCGGATGGCCTCCGGATCGACATCGAGGTCGAGCAGCGCAGCCGATCCGTCGCCGGCGTCGTCCTCGATCACCGCGAGCAACAGGTGGCTGGTACCGGTGTCGGGATGTTGGTGGGACAGCGAGATCTCGGCGGCCCGGGCCATCGCGGAGACGACGTCGGCGCCAGTCAACGGGTCGCCGGGACGAAGCCGTTCCCATTGTCCGCTCAGCGCCTCGGCGGGTGGCTCCGCGGGCCCACCGCGGGATACGGCGAGCGCCCGCAGCCGATCGCCGTCGACGCCATTTGCCCGAAGAACAGCGGCGCCGCGGTTGCGGACGCCGTGGTGTGCGGGCACCGCGATTCCGGCGGCTTCGCGGGCCACGTCATGTGTGATCATCGCGAGCAGGACGTGTACGAGACCAACCACGTCATGGTCCAGCCGGACCGCCTGGCGTTTCGCCTCGTTGTCCACCTCGTTGAGGATCGGGCCGAGGCGGCTGAGTCGGGACATGCGCGCGAAGATCCGTCCCGCGAGCCGGGTGCGCAGGGAATCGGACGATTGCCGCAGGGTCAACCTTTCGATGTCGAGGTCGGGATGCGGGTGGTCGGCCAACCGCATCACCGGATCGGTCCGCAGCCGGTCAGTGGCCGCCAGCCGCGCGGACTCGTGGGGATAAAGGTAGCCAGTTCCGTCGCAGTTGGTTCTTCGCAGCATGCCCAGCGCGAGGTGAGGCGGCCCGGCGAACGGCACGTCGTTGTCGCGGGCGACCGCCAGCGCGCCAGCCAGTGCCGAGCGAAGACCATTGGTCCACGAGGGACGGACGTCGGCCCCTCCGGGCCGGAGCGATCGGCTGCTGCGCGAGCGACGGTATCTCCACTCGACCTCGCGCAGTGTCTCCTGGACGTCCGAATCGAACTCCGTGGGCGGTCCGGACATCAGTTCGCCCACCGACCGTTTGGTCGGAATACGCCGGGGATCGACAGCCATCCGCATCAGGTTCGCGGCGTTCGCCCCGACGACCAGCCATGGCGGAATCGATCTGTGGCGCTGCGGCAGGTGGCACAGCATGTCGAGAGTGCCGACGCTGTCGGCCCCCCGCCGCGCCGCCGCCGCATATGCCTCCCGTAGCACGCTTATGGATATCGCGCCGAGCGCGACGAACGGCGGTGACGCCCCCTGCTCCACGATCCCCGTCCCCTCAGATGAAGGCTGCTGGCGAGATGAGGATAGGAAACGGTCCCCACCGGCCGCCGTCCCATCGACGGCCCTTGACGCGCCATCTGATCCGCGGCCGGCTCAGCCGCCATGGTCGCTCGGGTACGCGGCGGCAACGGGTACGGTCGCCCGGTGACCGACGACACCTTCGCCGAGCGGGTCGAGCAGCACCGGCGCGAGCTGCGGGTGCACTGCTACCGCATGCTCGGATCGTTCGACGAGGCCGAAGATCTGGTGCAGGAGGTGTTCCTGCGGGCGTGGCGTGGGCGGGACGGGTTCGCCGGGCGGTCGTCACTGCGCACCTGGCTCTACCGGATCGCCACCAACGCCTGCTTCGACGCGCTCGAGGGCCGCAAACGGCATCTGCTGCCCGACCAGGCCGGGCCCCCGGACGGGTCCGGGCAACGGGCCGGCGACGCCGGCCCGTGGCTGCAGCCGTTTCCCGACCACCTGTGGGAGCCGGCCGCGTCGAGCGCGGACGAGCCCGAGACGGTGGCGGTCGCGAGAGAGACGGTGGAACTGGCGTTCCTGGCCGCGATGCAGCACCTCCCGCCCCGGCAACGCGCCGCGGTGATCCTGTGTGACGTGCTCGGCTGGCCACCTCGGCAAACGGCGCAGGCCCTCGATGGCAGCGTCGCCTCGGTCAACAGCGCGTTGCAGCGGGCCCGGGCCACGCTGCGCGAGCATCTGCCGCCGGGCCGAGCCGACTGGGCGCCGTCCGCGCCGCCGAGCGAGGCGGATCGGCGGGTGCTGCGCCGGTACATGGCCGCGGTCGACCGGGGCGATGTCGACGAGGTCGCCGAGCTGCTGGCGCGGGACGTACGCGCGACGATGCCGCCGTACCCGGAGTGGTTCGCCGACCGCGAGTCGGTCGTCGCGGCGCTGGCGGCCACCTGGGACGCCAGCTCGCCGGATTACATCGGGGCGTTGCGCCTGGTCGCCACGAGTGCCAACCGGCAGCTGGCCGCGGCCAGCTACCGGCGACCGCCGGGTGGGCACGTCTTCGAGCCGTTCGGGATCGGGCTGTTGCGGGTACGGAACGGCCGGATCAGCGAAATCGTCGCCTTCCACGAGCCGGCGCTGTTCCCGGCGTTCGGTCTGCCAGCGCGGCTGGACCGATGAGGCCCGACCGATGACGTTTCGCGGTGGTCGCCGTCTGCACTACGAGAAGCGATCACCGCGAGGAGGATGGCATGAACGATTTCGCACCACCGACGGCCGACGGCAAGGTGCTCTGGCATTTCACCATGTCCCTGGACGGATTCGTGGCCGGGCCCGACCACGACATGAGCTGGATGATGACGGGAATCTCGATGCAGCCGGGTCTGATCGACGATTACGTCGCGACGACCGGCGCGGTGCTCGGTGGCCGACGGGGCTGGGATGCGTTTCCGGGAGCCGACAACGTCTACGGCGGGGCCTTCACCGGCCAGGTCTTCGTGATGACCCACCACCCGCAGGACGCCGAGCCAGCGGACCGCGTCACGTTCCTCGACTGCGACCTGGCCGAGGCGGTGCGGATCGCGTTGGCCGCCGCCGACGGCAAGAACGTCGAGGTGCTGTCGCCGGACATCGGCCGCCAACTCCTCCAGCGGGGGTTGCTCGACGAGATCGACCTGCACATCGCGCCGGTGCTGCTGGGGCAGGGCATCCGGCTGTACGAGCACCTTGGTGGCAGCCCGATCTACCTCCACCGCGTTGGTGCGGACGATCCGACGGCCGAGGTGAGTGTGCGGTACCGGCCGGCGCCGACGTAGGCGTACGCCGGTCCGAGTGGCGTAGCCGCCGGGCACAACTGCCCGGCGGCTACGCCTGGTCCAGGGCGCGGAACACCTCCGTTCCGGCGTCCTGACACCCGGGTAGCCTGGCCATCGCCCACCCTGTGAAGTGGGGACGCGTAGGCGGTGGTGCCGCCCATCCTCCGGGACGATGTCGACGGGGTGCCCGACGACCGGCGGCGTCGCCCGTCACAACATGGCGATCACGGCCTCCGTCGCCTGGGCGATGAGGGCGTTGTCGTAGTCGGCGTCCTTCTCGTCGCGGCTGGACAGCACGGCGAGGACGATCGGTGCGCGGTCCGGGGGCCAGATCACCGCGATGTCGTTGCGGGTGCCGTAGCCGCCGGCGCCGGTCTTGTCGCCGACGACCCAGCCGTCGGGGACACCGGCACGGATCAGTTCCCCGCCGGTGGTGTTGCCCCGCAGCCAACCGTTGAGGATGTCGCGGTCCGCGGGTTCGAGGGCGTCGGCTACGGCGTACGCCCGCAGGTCGTCGGCCATGGCCTGGGGCGTGCTGGTGTCCCGGCGATCGCCGGGCCGCGCCTCGTTGAGGTCGGTTTCGTAGCGTGCGGCGTCGGTGACCTGGTCGCCGATCTCTCGCAGTTCCTTCTCGAACCGTTCCGGTCCGCCGAGGTGGCTCAGCAGCAGGTTGCCGGCGGTGTTGTCGCTGTACCGGACGGCGGCGTCGGCGATGGCGCGAAGCGTCATGCCCGCCCCGACGTGTTGCTCGGTGATCGGCGAGTGGTTGACCAGGTCGTCGGCCGAGTACCGCACCACCTTGTCCAGTTCGGCGTCCGTGGTTCCGTCGAGTACCTCGGCGGCGGCCAGTGCCTTGAACGTCGACGCGTAGGCGAAACGTTCTTCGGCCCGGTACTGCACCGTCCGGCCCGTGCCGGTGTCGATCGCGTGGATCCCCAGCCGCGCGTCGAACCTGTCCTCCAGCCGTTGGAAGGTGCGGCCCCGGTCGGCGGCCGTGGACGTGGTGACGGTCACCTGGCGGTCGCGCGGCGGCTGCTCACCTGTGTCGGCGGGGTTGCTGCACCCGGCGGCCAGAGCCACCGCTGTTGCCGCGGCCACCAGTCGGTGTGTCACAAAAGCCATCGTCACTCCTTGGTGGTGCCAGCGGAGGCCGGTCAGAAGCTGCGTTCCGCGAAGGGTCCGTCGGCCGTGAACGCCTGCCTGGTGAAGCGTTCGGCGATGCGGCGGTGGGCGGCGGTGTCCGGGTGGAGTTGGTCGGGCAGCGGCAGGTCGACGAAGTCGGCCTCGCCGTAGAGGTCGAGGCCGTCGATGTGGTGCAGGTTCGGGTCGTCGGCCGCCCGCTGGGCGGTGATGCGCGCCAGCTCGTCGCGGATGACGCGCAGGGTGAGCTTCCCGCTCGCCCGCTGCCCCGGGTCGCCGGTGGCCCGGAAGCGGACCTGTCCGGTGGCGAGGGCGGCGAGGTCGAACGCGCCGGGGCCGGGGGTGTCCTCGTGGATCGGGCAGTAGATGGGTGAGACGACCAGCAACGGTGTGGTGGGGTGGCCGTCGCGGATGGTGTCGAGGAAGCCGTGCACGGCGGGGGCGAAGGCGCGCAGCCGCATCAGGTCGGCGTTGACCAGATTGATGCCGATCTTCACGCTGATCAGGTTGGCCGGGGTGTCCCGCATGGTGCGGGCGGTGAACGGGTCGAGCAGGGCGCTGCCCCCGAAGCCGAGGTTGACCAGGTCGACGCCGCCGAGGGAGGCGGCGATGGCGGGCCAGGTGGCGGTGGGGCTGGTGGCGTTGGAGCCCTGACTGATGGAACTGCCATGGTGCAGCCACACCCGGCGGTCCTGGTCCGGGGCGGGTGTGACAGGGGCGTCGGTGCGCAGGGCGACGAGTTCGGTCCTCTCGTTGTGCGGCAGCCAGATCTCGACGTCCTTGACCCGGTCGGATAGGCCGGTGAAACGGATGGTGCCGGGTGGACCGGACCGGTGCTGTGTGGTGCCGCTGGCCATGTCGATGGTCACCGTGTCGCCGCCGGTGACGCTGGCCCGGTCGGTCAGGTGGCCGTCGACGAGCAGGTCGTAGACGCCGTCCGGGCGGGACGGTAGGCCGGTGTAGGTGTGTCGGGTGGGCAGGGTGTCGAGTTCGACCGCGGTGGCGCGGGTACGGAATTTCAGCCGTACGCCGGCGGGTTGAGCCTCCACCATGGCGAGTTGCCCGTCGGTGTACTGGGCGCGGGCCCACGCGGGCAGCCGGTGCGGCAGCAGCCCGCTCGCGGTGTGCTGTATGTCGAGCGCGCCGCGCAGGAGGTCCGTGCTGATGGGCGTGGTGATCCAGGTGGTCGGCATGCTCTCAATCCATCGATCGGTGTTGTGTGGTGCCACCCGGCGACAGCCCGCCGGACCGCCGACTAGAGCCAGTCGTGTTCGCGGGCGTAGCGGGCTGCCTCGTGGCGGGTCCGGGTCTGGGTCTTGCGCATGGCGTTGGAAAGGTAGTTGCGTACGGTGCCCGGCGCGAGGTGCAGCCGGATGGCGATGTCGGCGACCGAGTAGCCCTCGCCGGTGACCCGCAGTACGTCGGCCTCCCGGTCGGTGAGGGGGCAGTCCTCGGTGACGGCGAGCGCGGACACCTCCGGGTCGATCCAGCGTTTACCCGCGTGCAGGGTCGCGATGACCGCGGTGATGTGGGAGGGCTCGGCGGACTTGCTGACGAAGCCCTGGACGCCGAGCCGCAACGCCTTGCGCAGCACGCCGGGGCGGGCGTGCCGGGTCAGCATGAGGATCACCTGCTCCGGTCGTTCGCGGCGGATCTCCGCGACCGCGCCGAGACCGTCCACGCCCGGCATCTCCAGGTCGATGACCAGCACGTCGGGACGATGCCGCAGGGTGGCGGTGATCGCGGTCTGGCCGTCGGACGCCTCGGCGAGAATGGTGATGTCGCCCTCCATCGGCAGCAGCGCGGCCAGGGCCGTGCGGAGCAGCGCCTCGTCGTCGGCGAGCACGATTGTCGTCATCGGCCGTCCTCCCATGGGGCAGTCGGGGCCGCGTCGGCACGAGCGGGCGGGAAGACCGCGGCCGTGGAGAACCACTCGTCGGTCTGTTCCACGGTCAGTTCACCTCCGTCGACCGCCAGCCGTTGCCGCAGCGCCGACAGCCCCCGCAGTTCGGGGATCGGGGGGCCGGTCGCCCCGTCGTTGACGATGGTGATGCCCGACTCGGCGAGCGTTATCTGCACCTGGGTGGCCTGCGCGTGTCGCAGGATGTTGGTGGTCGTCTCGCGCAGCACCTGCCCGAGCAGTTCGCTGCGGCGGGCCTCGACTTGTGCCTCCCGGGTCACCCGGACCCGGATGCCGGCGGCCTCGAACAGGTTCTTCGCGTTCTCGATCTCCGCGGTGAGATTGAGCCGCCGTTGGGCGTACGCGAGTTCCTTGGTCTGCGCGATGGTGTCGCTGACCAGGTCGTGCGTCTCCCTTAGTTCTTTCTCCGCCCGTCCGGCGTCGCGGAGCAGCAGTCGCTGGGCCAGTGCGATCTTGAGCTTGACCACGTGCAGGGTGTGGCCCTGGATGTCGTGCAGGTCACTGGCGAACCGGACGCGCTCCCGGACCACCGCCAGCTCCGCCTCGCGCTCCCGGGTCTGTTCGAGTTCCCGGATGAGGTCGTAGAACCGCTCGCCCACGATCGTCAGCACTGTCACCAGCACCGTCAGGGCCGTCGGGATGAGGACGTAGGTGATCAGGACCTCGCCGGGGTTGTCCCGCTGCACCAGCAGCCGTGCCGCGCCGACGACCGCCACGTAGCTGAACAGGGCGGCCGCCGCCAGCCTCCGCCGTCGGATCTCGCGCAGGGCGAGGGAGCCGACGGCGCAGACACCCCAGTACGCATTGGGACTGCCGGTCAGCAGGACCCCCAGTGGCCACACCACTGCCGCGACGCTCACGCAGGGCAACGCGACCCGGGCGAGGTCGTCGGCCGTCCAGCGTTCGAAGGCCACCACGGCCGCCGCGACCCCCGGAGCCAGGACGACGACGTGCCACCAGGCATGCGCGTCGATGACCACCAGGACCACGGCGGCGATCACGACCGGCGGCAGCGACGTCGCCAGGTTGAGCCGACGCAGCTTCCCCTGCGTCGACTCGGTGAAGCGCGGCGATCTTGCGGTCACCCTCCCAGTATCCGGCTGCGGCCGGCCTCAACCAGTGACACCACGTCACATCCGGTCGTGACACCGCGCCACTGACGCTCCGGCCGTGGCCGCGCTGTCATGGACGCATGTCCACCACACCCGTCATCGAAGTCGAGCGGTTGAACCTCAGCTACGGCGACTTCCACGCTGTCAAGGATCTTTCCTTCCAGGTACGACGAGGGGAGCTTTACGCGCTGTTGGGCACCAACGGAGCGGGGAAGACCTCGGCGCTGGAGGCCATCGAGGGGCACCGGGCGCCGACCTCGGGCACCGTACGCGTCTTCGGGCACCGCCCCGGTGACCGGCGAGCGGTCCGTCCCCGGATGGGCGTCATGCTCCAGGAGAGCGGATTCTCCCCCGATCTCACTGTCCGGGAGTCCGTGCGTCTGATCGGCCGGCTCACCCGTCGTACCGATGATGTCGGCAGGGTGCTGGACCTGGTCGACCTCACCGGCCGGGCCGGCCGCAAGGTGTCGCAGTTGTCCGGTGGAGAGAAGCGGCGGTTGGACTTCGCCACCGCCGTCTACGGAATGCCAGAGTTGATCTTCCTGGACGAGCCCACCACGGGTCTGGACATCCAGTCCCGTGACGCGCTGTGGGCGACCGTGGACCGGTTACGCGAGAACGGCGCGACCATCGTGCTCACCACGCACTACCTGGAGGAGGCGCAGCAGCGCGCCGATCGGATCGGGCTGATGCACCAGGGCACCCTGCACCGGGAGGGCAGCGTGTCCGACCTGACCCGCACCCTGCCGGCCGTCATCCGTTTCTCCCTGCTGGCGCCGGCACCGTCGCTGCCGGTACAGGCTGTCATCGACGGTGACGGGAAGGTCGTGGTCGAGACGTTCGCCCTGCAGAAGGACCTCCACCTGCTGCTGGGGTGGGCCCAGGACCACGCCGTGGAGCTGCGGGACCTGGAGGCCGGATCGACCCGACTCGACGACGTCTTCCGCGCCATCAGCGGCTGATTCACCCCTTCGACAGGAGTGTCCCCATGTTGTCCATCGCGTTCAGCGAACTGATCCAGATCTTCCGGAACCGACTGGTGCTGGTCACCAGCCTCATCGTCCCGGCCGCCGTCTGCGTGTTCTTCGTCCGGCAGCACGAGACCTTCGCCGCCATCGGCAGCCTCGGTTACATCGCGGCGATCGTCATGTTCACGGTGGCCGCGTTCGGGCTCTACGCCACCGCCGTCACCACCCTGGCCTCCCGGCGCCAGAACCTCTTCCTCAAGAGGCTGCGCTCCACCGCCGAGGGCGACGCCGGCATCCTCGCCGGCCTGCTGCTGCCCGTCGTCGTCCTCGCCGTGGTGCAGGTGGCCGCGATCCTCACCGCACTGGCCGCCGTCGCCGGCGAGCCGGCCAACGTCGCCCTGCTTGTGGTGGCGACCATCGCCACCCTGGCCATGATGATCGGGCTGGCCCTGGCCACCGCCGGGCTGACCAACTCCCCCGAACACGCCCAGGTCACCACCCTGCCCGTCACCCTCGGCGTGATCGCCGTGGCGAGTTGGGTGGGCATCAGCGGCACGACGGACCTCGCCTGGCTCAAGCGGCTGCTGCCCGGCGGCGCGGCCACCGAGCTGACCATGAACGCCTGGAGCGGCGGCGTCGCCGTGACCGACTCCCTGCTCCTGCTCGCGCCCACTCTCGGCTGGGTCGTCGTCGCCGTCGCCCTCGCGACCCGGCTCTTCCGCTGGGAGCCCCGCCGATGACCGCCTATCCCACTCGACGAAAGGCACGAACGATGTCCGATCCACCTGCTGGGTCCTTCGACGACCAGGCCGGGACGGTGGGCCGATCGGGTGCCCCGACCCTGGCGGAGGATCTGTTGCTCCTGCTGTTCCAGCCCCGTTCCGGCACCATCGCGGGAGAGAACACCCTCTTCTACGTCCTCGCCGGCGCCGTACTCGCGGACCTCGCCCTCGGTGACCACCTGACCACGACCGCCCGCGGCCGGGTCGGGACCGTCGAGGATCGCGCGCCCTCGGATGGCTTGCTCCGCCCGGCGTGGGACTACCTGTCGGAGAAGCCGCAGGGGGTGCAGACGGCACTCGCGGCGATCGGCCCCGCCCTACGCGAGCCGATGCTGGCGAGGCTCATCGCACGAGGCGACATCGACCAGGTGCCGCGCAAGGTGCTCGGCCTGTTCCCGTCAACGGCCCTTCGGGAAGGCCGGACGGAACGGCGAGCGCGCCTGCTCGCCAATGTCCGGCGGGTACTGGTGGAGGGCGCTGAACCTCAGACACGGGTCGCCGCACTCGCGGCGCTGCTCTCGGCGAGCGGGACTCTTCCGCAGTTCCACCCCGGTATCCCGTGGACCTCATCCGTGATCACGCGGGCCAAGGACCTCGAGCGGGGTGAGTGGGGTGCCAACGCCGCGGCGGAGGCCGTCACCCGCACCGTGACGGCCACTGTCGTCAACAGCGCCATCGTGGCCATCACCGTGCTTCCTCGCGGCTAAGTTCGCCGCCGTCACCGGACGACGGAAGGTGAACCGCGCCACGGCCGGTTCATCGCCGGTCCGCGCGGACCGCCTGCTCAACGACGCCGATGAGGTGGTCCGGGCCCCGCGCCAGCGGCGACCAGCCGCCGCTGGCGTCCCGGTGTTCCGTACCAGGTGGTGCCGGTTGCCGCCGGTCAGCGTGACGGCCAGGGGGATCCCGTCGGCGTCGGTGATGACGTGGTGCTTCGAGCCAGGCCTGCGGCGGTCGACCGGGCTCGGACCAATTTTGGGCCGCCCTTGAGCGCCCGGATGTGGGAGCCGTCGATCACCGCCCTGGACATGTCCAACTGGCCCGCGCGCCGCAGGCGGGCCACTAATCACGACTAACATCTGGCGCTGTCGACGCGCTTGGCGACAATCGTTCTATGAAGACGGTTGTGCACCCTGAGTCCGGTCTCCGGAAGGCCACCTTGACGGACGAGGAACTGGTGGAGACGTCGTGGGACTACTGCCGCATTCACGCGCTCGCCGTCACCGATGACGAGGATCCGCCCGAGGACCTGACCCCGGAGGAGTTCTGGGAGCAGGACGACCTCGATCCCATTGCGCCGTCGGCCCTGCAGCTGCATCTCGACCTCGACTACATCGTGCGCCGGGTCGAGTCGGGATCCATGTCAGAAGTTCACTTTTGGGTAGCGCCGGCCACGCTGATCTTCAAGAGCGTCTGGGACATCGTCGGCAGCCTGCACTCCGTGTGCCAGCCGATGGAGCTGAAGAACCTGCGTCAGGAGGCGCCCGGCACGCACCTGAAGGAGCCCTGCTGGCACCTGGAGGGGCGCGACATGGACTTACGGTTCCAGGCGTCGCGCTTCACCATGTACGTGCGCAGACCCCCGCGTTATGGCAGACGGGTGCTCCGGATGGTTGAACGGGGTGGCATCAGCTTCGACCCGCACCCGTTCGCCTGACCGATCACTGTTATCCCAGACAGGTCCGCAGGCGACCGTCGAGGCGATGGTCAACGACGGGCATCCGTCGAAAACAGTCATGGCTCTACCGCTCCGGTGAGAGTGCGGAGTTAATCGGACGGGCCGGCCGCCGCGTCCTTGATCAGCGGAGCGGAGTCGCGTACGCCGCCGAGTACACACCTTTCGGCGAAGCGGCGTCAGACGTGGACGCCGTTCGAGTTCCTTTAGCAGAGACCGCGCCTTGTCATCGGCGCTCGGACGCCTCACGAGTAGATCGCTGCCTACTTCTGCGCGTCGAGGTCGCGCAGTGCGAAACGGAGGTGTTCCCACTCCTCGTCGACGATCACGTGGAGGCAGTGCAGGACCGGCTCCTCGTGTTCGGGCGACCACGCTGTCGGCCGAGGCTCGGCGAGCAGTGCCGGCGTGACGCTCGTGAGGAAGTCCCGCACCATTGCCTGCCGCTCGGCACGCAGAGCGAACACCTCGGCAAGACTCGGCTGCGCTGTGGCGAAGATCGACAGATCGTATCCATCCGTCTCGTACTCGGCGTGCGGCTGCCCGAGCGGATGGAAGGGCTGCGGCAAGCGCAGGATCGCCTTACCGAGCCATGCGTCGGTGGCGAACGCGAGGTGGCGCAGGGTCTGCGTGAACGACCACTCGCCATTGATCGATACGTCGGCGGCGCCCTCGGGCAGGGCCTCAACCCGGCCGACCGCGTCCGCCCAGGCCCGCTCGATCATCGTCCACGCCGTTCGCAGGCCATCGGGATCCGTGGCATGCCTCCTGTCGCGGCCGGGAAACCGTCGGTTCAGTTCGGCCTCGACAAGCGGCACGACGTCGACACCGTTGATCAGCAATGGGCCGTCCGTGAGCCACGGCGCGTCAATATCGAGCCCGCGCACATCGACGCCGCGCATCACCGCACCGGCCAGCGTCGACCTGTTGAACCGCGCGCCCCGCAGGTCCCTATCCACAAACGTCGTGACGTCGCCAGCCACGGCACACTCCCTTTCGTTGGCGCTTCCGGCGACGGTAGTCGGCGGGTCCGACAACTGCGCAGCTCGTGCCGCCCGCAGCGCGTTCAGATCGTCGGCGTGGCCCGCCGATAGCTTGGGGGCCGAAGGACACCGCTGCTGGATCATCCGCTTGCCCATGCCGCAGGTCGGGGCGTCGACTGCTGCGGCCTGGTGCGGTGTCCGCTGACGTCCGCCAGGTTGGCGGTGGTCGGGGAATGTGTCGTACGGGCGGTACTGGCTGGGGTGGCGGCCGACGACACCACGAGGCTTGCGGCGGCGTACACGAGCGCCTGCTTGGCCGCTCGGCAGTCGAATCCCAGAAGGGGCGATATGCCGCACTTCGCCAACTACAGCTACAACGATGACTTCGCTTACAGGCCCGGCGAGTCCGCCGCCGCCTCGGGCGAGATCGCCACCTGTGGCGACCACGCGGCCCAACTCGCAAGGCGCCAAGCGTGGAACGCGAGCCTTCGAGCCATCGACGTGACGGACACCGGCCGTGCCGAGAAGCCGCGTCCGTAGGCCATCGTCAGCGGTAGTACTGGACCAGGCAGAACTCGTGGTCCTCCGGGTCGGCCATGACGACGACCACGCCTTCGTCGTAGTCGTGCCGTTCACCGGTGAACCGGCCACCGAGGTCGAGGACCACCGCCATAGCCTCATCGATCTCTTCTACGGAGATGTCCAGGTGAATCCGGACCTTGCTTGTCCTGGGCTCCGACACCGGCTGAAACACCAGCCGCGGCTGCGGCTCACCTCGTTCACCGAGGTAGACCCAACCGTCCTGCGACGGGCCAGGTTCGCGACCGAGCAGTGCGCTCCAGAATCGAGCTACCCGTTCGGGGTCAAGGCAGTCGATCGTCACACCGGACCAGACGTACGCCATGCACCGATCCTCACAGAACTCCGGCCGATCGAGAGCATCCGCATCCGCGATGTGGGCGGCTGCCGGCCCATGACGATCAGCCGACCGCCCCAATGATGAGGGCCCAGCAGGACCCTGGCTAACTGGGTGAAGAGGGACCGTGAGACTCGCCGTGAGGCCGCTGCCGGGCAGCTGGCCGAGGACGAGCGGCCGAGCTGGCACGGTGGCGGCGGGAGAACGCGGAGCTGGCGATGGAACGTGATGTCCTCAAGCGATCCGTGTTCCTGTGGGTCAAGGAAGCGACGGGTCGGTGAGCGTGGCCGCCTCCATCGCTTCCCAGAGGACCGAGCATTGCGTGCCGCACGCGGTGGCCTGCCGGGCCTTGGGGGTGTCCGCGTCCTGATTCTACAAGTGGCGCGACCGGCCGCCGACGCGCCGCGATGACCGGCGTGTCCGACTGGCGGCCGCGGTCCGGAAGGTGTTCGACGACTCGGGCGGCACCTACGGCAGCCCGCGCATCGGCATCGAGCTGCGCGAGTCCGGCCGACAGGTCTCCGACAACACGATCCCGCAGCTCATGGCCGAGCTGGGCTTGGCCGCCCGGTCCAAGCGCCGCCGGCCGGGCCTGACCCGCCAAGGTAAGCGTCCGGCCGCGCCGGACCTCGTCAAGCGGGTGTTCACCGCACCGGCGCCGGATGTCGCCTGGTGCGGCGACATGATCGAGATCCGCACCGACGAGGGCAAGCTCTACCTGGCCACCGTTATCGACCTGTACTCGCGTCGGATCCTCGGCTACGCGATGGGCACCCACCACGACGCCGGGCTGGTCGTCGCAGCGCTGAACATGGCCGCCGTCACCCGCGGCGGCAGCGTCGAAGGGGTGATCCTTCACAGCGACAGGGGCAGTGAGTACACCTCAGCCGACTTCGCCCGGACCTGCGCCCGATGGAAGGTACGCCAGTCGATGGGCCGGGTCGGGTCGTGCTTCGACAACGCCGTCGCCGAGGCAACCTTCTCCACCATCAAGGTCGAGTACGTGCACCGCCGTCACTTCCGCACCCGCGCCGAGGCACGCCTGAAGATCGCCACCTGGATCACCGACCTCTACAACCGGCGCCGCCGGCACTCCGTCTGCGACTGGCGCTCACCCATCGACTACGAACGATCAGCGACCCGCGCCCCTGGAGGCCCAGGCCGCATAACGGAGCCCTCGACGATTCCAGGGGATTGACAGATCCTGGTGCCCGCCCGGACGCCGCAGGACACCGCGGCCTGCCCGAAGTGCGGGGCTCCGTCAGGGCGGGTCCACGGCTATCACTGGCGGACGGTGGCCGACGTTCCGCTCGACGGGCGGCGGGTGGTGGTCCGCGTGCGGGTACGGCGTCTGGTGTGCCCCACGCGCGGCTGCCGCCACAGCTTCCGCGAACAGGTCCCCGGGGTGCTGGAGCGATACCAGCGCCGCACAGCGCGTTTGAACAGGCAGGTCCGTCAAGGGCACACACGAAGTTCGTTCAGGTGTGGCTGAAGTATCGATCGATGACGGCTTGGCTAGACAAGTCGGTGCCGGGCGGCAAATACGTGAGTTTCGATTCCGAGACGATTGCTATGCGATCACAGAGTCCGTGGACGACGTCTGGACGCTGTTCGGCGATTATCAGGGCGAGCCCCGTGCTACGAAGGTTGGTGAGGGCTTGCCGGAGGTCGTCCAGCACGACCGGGGCGAGTCCGGCGGACGGTTCGTCAAGCAGCAGGCAGGTCGGTGACAGTGCGAGGGCCATCGCCAGGGAGAGCATTTGCAGTTCGCCGCCGGAGAGGGTGCCACCCAGTTGCCGACGTCGCTGGCCGAGCTTGGGGAAAAGGTCAAGGGGATCGACCGAGTAGGAGCGCTTTCGCGTTGCTGCGGCGAGGTCGAGGTTGTCTTGGACGGTTAGGGTACGCAGCACGTTGGCGCGGTGTTCGCCGACGAAGACAAGCCCGTTACGGGTGTGGTTGTGGACACCGGCGCTGGTGATCGATCGGCCTTGATGGCTAATGGTGCCGCCCAGCGGCGTGATGAGTCCGGTGAGGGTTTTGAGGAGGGTGCTCTTGCCGACGCCGTTGGGGCCGATCAGTGCGATGGTTTCGTTGTCGGCGACGGCCAGGTCGATGGGGCCGATGACGGGTTTGCTGTGGTAGCCCGCGATCAGCCCGTGTGCTCGCAGGACAACGCCGCTGGTCATGGGCTTACCTCCAGACCACCGCCGAGGTAGGCGTCGACGAAGGCAGGGTTGTTGAACACGTCATGGGGTGCGGCGTCGGCGATGACACGGCCGGTGTCGAGTGCGACAACGCGGTGGGCCACTTTGGCGACAAATGAGGTGTCGTGGTCGACGAGGATGATGGCAGTTCCCTCACTGGCCAGGTCTTTCAGGATGGAGGCGAGATTGTCGCGTTCGGGCGGAGTTAGCCCGACGGTGGGTTCGTCCAGCAGAAGTAGGTGTCCAGGCGCGGCCAGCGCGGTGGCGATCTCGACAAGTCTGGTTACGCCTGCGGGCAGGTCGCGCATCGTAGCGCGCAGGTCTGCCTCGGCGATGCCTAACCTGCCGGCGAGGTGGCCGACGGCCTGCGGAATGGGCGAGGTGGCGTGGGTGTGCATTCCCAGGCGTACATGGTTGTAGCCCGTTTCGGTGCTCATGTGACCGCCGACCTGAAAGGTGCGGCGTAGGCCGAGGGCGGCGCGCTGGTGTGCGGGCAGCGTGCTGATGTCGATTCCGGTGAGGTGGACGGTGCCGCGGGTGGGAGGCCGGTGGCCGCTGATGGAGTTGAGTAATGTGCTTTTGCCTGCGCCGTTTGGGCCGACGAGGGCGAGCATCTCACCGGCTTGCACGGTGAGCGAGACATCGGCGACGGCGACGAGTCCGCCGAAGGCGATGTGCATGTTGGAACAGCGCAACACCTCAGCGCGCGGTCCGGTCGCCGCACGTTCGGCGGTGTGTGGCCTGCCATGGTCTACGGACGGGCCAGGCGGTGGGGGTGGTGGTGCGGCTGGGTCGGTCACCGGGCTTGGCGATGCGGCGATTGGTCGCGCTGCGCGGAGCTGCAGATGACGGCGAAGCGGCTCGACCTGTTCGCGCAGGTGGCGAAGTTGCTCATTGAGACCGCCGGGGTACTTGATGAGCACCACAAGCAGGATCGCTGGAGCCAGGAAGCTGATGAGGATGCCGTAGCGACCGAGAAGTCCGGTGAGCAGCCCGGTGGAGATGGCGGCGGTTATCGGGCCGACGATGCTGCCCCGTCCGCCGAGTAGTGCCATGGTGAGTAGAACAAGTGAGGACGCGTCAGTGAAGGCGGATGGGGCGATGCCTTGGTGGAGGATGACCCACATGGCCCCGGCGACACCCGCTGCGGCGCCGGCGATGCTGTAGGCGGTGACGCGGTACCGCTGGGTGGCGACCCCGACGGACCGGGCGAGGTCATCGTTGGCGCGAATGGCGCGCAGCCCGAGCCCGAAGCGGCCGCGGCGCAGGAACTGGATCGCCACAGTGGTGACGATGGTGATGACGGTCAGCCAGCTGATGGCGTGTAGATCATCGTCGGGTAGCCAGGTGGCAGAGCGAAGCCGCAGCCCTCCAGATCCGCCACCGAAGGCGGGAAGGCGCAGCACGTAGTGAAAGACGGCGGCGTTGAGCAGCAACGTGGCCACGGCGACGGCCATACCACGTAACCGAAGCATTGGAATCGCCGCAACAGCTCCGCAGATGGCGCCCGCAAGCACCGATCCGGCGACTAGCGCGAATGGACCGATCGGCCCGGGTACGAGGGTATACATGTGGGCGCCGACGAAGCCGCCGAGAGCGACAAGCGCGGCCTGGGCCAGCGAGATCTCTCCACAGTCGTTGAACAACAGGTGCAGCCCGAGGGTGGCGGTGGCGTACACCAGGCCCACGCCGTACAGATAGACCACGTAGGTATTGCCCTGCGCGGCGAGGACCGACGCGGCCGCGAGAAGGGCGGTGAACGTGATGATCGGGCCGGCCAGCCACGCGTAGCTTCCGGCCTGGGGGCGGTTGGTGTGGTTGTTCATGCGGCCGTCCTTAGGGTCTCCGGGGGCTTGACCAGCAGCAGGATCAGGGCGACAGCGAACAGGAGGACGTCGTTGATGCCGGGGGCGGTGATGTGAAACTCGGTGATGCTCTTGATGACGCCTATCAGCAGTGCGGCGGCCATGGCGACAGGGAACGAGGTGAATCCGGCCACCAGCGCGGCGACCAGGGCGCTGGTCATGACGGCGAACATGAAGTAGGGGTCGAATCGGGTCATCGGGGCGATCAGCAATGCGGCGGTGGCGCTGATAGCCCCTCCGACCATCCAGGCCCAGCCGCTGACCTTCTTGACATTGACCCCGAGAGTCGCCGAGGCGGTGCGGCTTTCCGAGACCGCGCGTAGCTGTAGGCCAAGCCTGGATCGTTGATAGACCAACGAGCCTAGTGTCACGAGGATGCCGCTGATCGCCACGGCGAGGATCTCTGGCCCGCCAAGGGCCATACCGGCCAGGGTGATTCCATCCCAGCCCGGGATCCACGGCGGAAAATGGCGGGCGCTGCCGCCCCAGTACTGCAAAGTGGCAAGCTGCAGGATGGTGGCGATGGCCAGGGTGGCGACGAGGCCGGTGCCGGGGTCGCGCTGCCCGAGTGGGCTGATGACGGCTGCGTTGATGAGCCATCCCAGCACGGCACCGGTGACCAAAGCGACGACGACGGCTGCCCAGGTGGGCCAACGGTAGATTGCGGTCGTGGTGAAATAAAGGGTCGCGGCGACCATACCGATGTCGCCTTGGGCGAGGTTGACGACCCGGCTGGCACGATGGACGAAGATGATGGCGCAAGCGACAAGGCCGTAGATCAGACCGGCGATGACGCCGCTGAGCACGAGGGTGCTCATTGGACCTCACCTCCTCTCTGGAACGTGACTCACCCACCGCGCGTCAGCGTGGCCGGGAATAGCCGATGACTTGTCAGAACCGGCTGGCAGGTTCACCGGTCACGGTCCAGCGGCCATCAACCACTTTGCTGGGTAGGGCTTCGGCGCTGCCGAAGCGGCGGTCGTCGCCCCACCACAGTGGCGCCATCGAGTCGACGATGATCGGGGCGTCCTTGAAGGTGGGCGATGTGAGCTCGTCGAACACGCGCTTCCGGGTGAACTCTCCGTCAAGGCGCAGCAAGAGTTGTTCGATGAATCTCGCGCCTGACCAGCCGGCGTAGGCGATCTCGTCAGTAGGTCCGGGTTGCCTGGTCTTATGCAGGTGGCGCAGGAACTCGCTGTAGTCGGCCGCGTCGGCGACCCGTGCTGCTCGCAGTGCCTCGATGCCTTCCATCAGGCCTCCGGAGGCGGCGTTGAACAGGTCGAAGGTCCACGCCCCTGCGCCCGTCCAGGTCGGCTCGTAGCCGATCTGTTTGGCGGCCTTGAGGATCTGCGGCACCGCGACCCCGCCGAGCAGCACGACCAAGTCGGCGCCCGCGTCCCGGATGCGTTGCACGTTGGGCACATAGGTGGCAGCGTCGCGGTCAAAGCTCTCCGTGGCGGTAATGCGCAATCCGGCTTGGTCGGCAGCTCGGATGAAACGGTCATGCATGTCGCGCATGATGTCTTGGTTCTCCCACATGACGGCGATCTTGGCCTGCCCTTGTGGATCCAGCTTGTTCCGCACGAAGGAGGGCACCGCTTCGGCCAGCAGCTCCAGCGGGGTAGGTAACACAAATGCCACGTCGCTGTCTTGCGCTAGGGCCATCGGCAGCGCCACCGACATGTATGGGACGCCCCTCCGCTCGAACTCGGGGAGGGCGCCGATCGCCGGATCCGCACCGATGATGTTGTAGGCGAGGAAGGCCCTGTCGGACAGGTGGCGTGCGGCGGCCGCACCGCCGGAGACGGTGTACTGGTCGTCTGCCTGTGCCACCTCCACCTTGCGCCCGGCGATGCCGCCATTGTTGTTGAGCTGGTCGATGTATAGCTGGAAACCAGTAATCGCGCCTTCGGTGAGTGCGGCCGCTGGACCAGATTTCGGTCCGTGCAAACCGATGACGATGCGTTGTCCGTCCACGCCTGTTTCGGCGCCCGAGGTGGCCGCCCCGCACGCGGTGAGTATCAGCTGGGCGGATAAGGCGGCGGCGCCCCAGGCTAGTGCCCTCTGTCGTGACGACCGTGGCGTCATTTCAGAAACTCCTCGATGAGACGGGCCACGGCCTGCGCGCCCGCAACGGAAAGCAGAATCGTGTGATGGTTGGCGTCGGGGACCTCAGCCACCTGAACGTGCGGCACCCTCTCCGCGATCGCCTTGGTCACCTCGTCAGTAACGACGAGATCACCACTTCCGGTAAGCCCACCGAGCGCCCGGATGAGCAGCAGTGGCACCGCGACGCCTTCCAGACGCTTACCGACCAAGTCGTGATCGAGAACGTCGCGCCAGTCCGCGGCCACGCACGCCTCACCCACCCGGGCTTCGAGGACGTCGTCTCGGTAGACCAGGTCGTAGGCGAAGTGCACCCGGCCGTAGGCATCTACCCCATCGCTGTAGACGGGGGTGTTCTCGTAGTAGGCCAGGTACTCCTCGAAACTGGCAAAGGTACGCCGCATCTTGGTCAGGAACACACTGAGGGTGGACTCCAACAAGTCCTCCGGGGTCACCTTCGATGGGAGCTGGCGCGGGAATCCGCCATCAACGAAGACAAGCCGCCGTACCCGCTGCGGGTGCCGGGCGTAGAAAGCCCCCGCGACGTAGGACCCCATCGAGTGCCCCACGATGGTTGCCGTGTCGATCTCCAACGTGTCCATCACCGCTGCGAGGTCGGCGGCATGCTGCTCGAGCCCGTACGGGGCCTGCTTGCTGGAGCGGCCCCGACCGCGACAGTCGACCGCGGCCACATCGTAGTCGGCGAGCTCGGTCGCCAGGCCGGCAAACGCGCGCGAATGCGAGGTTAATCCGTGCACGCAGACCAGCGGCCCCTTGGCGCCGGGCCACCGCGCAACCGCAATCTCCGCCCCGTCTGCTCCGATGACGATCCGTTCTGCGAAACGCCGCACTTCTGTCATATCGGCCCACCTTTCCGTGCGTTACGTGTGGGTCATCACCTACTGGCAGGAGCGTTACGGTGCCGTCGGCGGCGCATGGCCCCAGCGCCCACCGGCCGTTCCACTGCCCGACAGATTTTTGGACTCTGGCATGTCCCGCCCGTCACTTGCGGGACGGTCGTCCGGCTCACCCTCCTGCGTGGACAGCATGGAACTGGATTTGCAGGTCCGACAATAAGAAAACTCGCTGGTAGCGGGCCATGTGATCGCCCGCCATCGTCGACTGGTATAGGTGCTCCCATCGGCGCACTGGATCGACTGACCCCATGCGGGGGGCGATAGGCGGACACATGCCCGATCGGCCACCCGGCCGCCCATCCGGTCGCCGGCGATTGGCGGCCGACTGGCCAGAGCCTTCCCACCCGCTACGCCGTGGATCCCTGATCGCAAGCGCCTGGGACCCGTTACGCGTGGCGGTGAAGCGGACACGCGCTTGCCGTTAGGCAGCACTGTATTCGACGGTGAGGGTTGCGCCCACCTCAGGCGCGAGGATCACGTAGGCGGTGCTGGTCTGGAATTCGGAGAAACGAAGCTTGACCTGGGTCTTTCCGATCCTGTTGATCGCGGACAGGCCGGCGGAACTCCAATTGGTCGACCTGGTTGTGCCCGAGGCCCACTGGGCGATCTGCCCGACTCCCGGCTGTGTAACGGCGGCTGACCAGTCAGCGGTCTCGATGTCGCAACTGGGGCCTAGGCATCCGGTCTGCACCTCTACGAGCAACTGGTTGCCAGCCGGGTTGGCCCACGGGTTACCGTACGAGGAGTTGAGGGTCACAGTGAGGTAGGCGCGGTTGATCACGGCATTGTCGGGCAGAGCGGAGGTGTCGAACGACAACACCGCCCGGTTGATCTTCGCGTCGATCCCGCGGCCGACAGCCAAACCGAGGATGTGTTTGCTCGCGCCGACCTCCACACCGGTGCCGTTGGAGTAGGCCTTGACGTAGCCGTCGTCGGTGCCGCTGGAGAAGGCAACCGGGTCGCCTCCGCCGCCCCCGGTCACAGTGACTGTCACGGGCCCTGAGGTGCCGACGTTGTGGGCCGCGTCGTACGCCTTTGCCGTCAGGGTATGCCTGCCGTTCGATTCGGCCGACGTGTCCCAGTCGATGCTGTACGGCTCCGTGGTGTCGGTACCAATCAGGTTGCCGTCGTCCACGTAGAACTCCACCGTGGTGACGGCGACATTGTCCGTGGCAGCCGCAGAAACCTGCACAGTACCCGTAACTTCGGCACCGCTGACCGGCGAGGTGATCGAGGCAGTGGGCGCCTCGGTATCGCCGCCGGCAGCGTTGAGGCCGAAGAAGAGCACCATCTGGTATGCGGCGCAGATGTTCATGTCCACCATGCCGGCCCCACCGGCGACGCCACACTTCGTCTCACCCGTGCCCGGGTCCAGTGGCTGCCCGTGCGGCTGCCCGGTCAGCGACCAGGTCTCCACCACCGGCGCACCCTCCCCGTTGTGGTAGCGCGTGCGCGGATAGCCCTGAACCGTGGCCAGTTCGTCGGCGATCTGGTCAGCGCCATGGACGTGGGTCCACTGCTCCATGAGTTCGGTCAAGTTCTGGATGCTGACCGCCGTGTCAGCGGTGCCATTCCAGATCGACACCTTAGGCCATGAACCAGACCAGGACGGGAAACCCGCCCTGACGATGTCGCCCCACTGCTGCGGCGTCTTGTTCACCCCGGGGTTCGCACACGCAAACGCCTCCCACGATTGGTTGGCGCACTTGGCCGGGCCCCCGGCCACAATGCCGCCGCCGGCAAACACGTCGGGGTATGCGGCGATCATGTTGGACGCCATGAACGCGCCACCGGACAGGCCGGTGACAAACACACGTGAGGCGTCGACAGAATGATTGGTCTTGATGTTGTCGACCATCGAGATGATAGACGCCGCCTCGCCCTGGCCACGGCTGTTGTCGCCAGCGAGGAACCAGTTGAAACACCGCCGGCCAGGGTCGTTGGCTTCCTGCTGCTGCGGGAACAACAGCGCGAACCGGTAGGTGTCAGCCATCTTCACCCAGCCGCTCTCACCGTCGTACACGGCGGCGGACTGAAAACAACCATGAAGCGCCACCACCAGCGGTGCGTTGGCGGGCAGTTGATCCGGGATGTACTTGAACATCAGCAGATTTCCTGGATTGTCACCGAAGTCGGGCACAGGTTGCAGCGACGCGGCGTGGGCCGGACCGGGTAGGGCTACAGCCACAACGGCAGCCAGCAACGACCAGAGGCTGGCCCACAATGCTGAACCGCCTCTGTTGTGACGCCGTTTCGTGCGCTGGTTCGAGAACATATCCACTCCTTGCGGTAAGCGGTGGGGGGTCCGCGTTGCAAGAACGTAACAAGATATTCACATGACAGATATGACATCGATGAATACAAGGAACAGCTGCGTGTGTGCGTGGGGCACCGGCAACGGTCGCCCTCTGCACGGGCTGGTCAGCGGAACCTGGCCACCGACCTCGCACCTACGCGGTCCGCCAGGAGTAGTAAGCAAAGGTTGCCGGATTCGCGCACCGGCATCGCGGAGTAGGTGGCCTGGCCGACCGAGTCGCGCCGCCCAGGCACGCGCCCTCCCGCAAGCGATGCAGCGCATCGGGCAGCTGGCCCGCACGATCCTCGACGGCACGCTGATCCGCCTCAACCGGCTCAGCGACGAACAGGCCCGACACCGCTACGCAGGCAAGCACCGTTGCCACCGGGTCAACACCCAGTTGGTCGTCGGCCGACTGGCTTCATGGGCTACCTGCGGGTCATGCGCAGGCCGGCGTCCAGCCGAATGGTTTCGCCGTTGAGGTACGGGTTTGCGATGACGGCCAAGACCAAGGCGGCGAACTCAGCCGGCTGTCCGGGACGGTGCGGGAAGGCGAGGTTACTGGTCTGCGTGTCACGGGTTGCTTGGGGCATCAGGTCGGCCATGCTGGTGGCGAAGACGCCGGGTGCGATGGTGACGACGCGGATGCCGTGTGAGCCGAGATCGCGTGCGGCCGCGAGTGTGAGCCCGATGACGCCCCCCTTGGACGCCGCGTAGGCAACCTGGCCAACCTGGCCCTCGATGCCTGCGATGGAGGCGGTGTTGATGATCACTCCGCGTTCGCCGTCACCGTTGGCGGGGAGTTTGGCGATGGTGGCCGCGGACAGCCGTAGTACGTTGAAGGTGCCGGTCAGGTTGATCCCGATGACACGTTCGAATCGGGCGAGGTCGTGGGGGCTGCCCTCGCGGTCGAGGATCCGGCCCCCGTCACCGACTCCGGCGCAGTTGACCACGACGCGCAGCGGTCCTGCGGCAGCTGCGACCTGGACCGAACGTGCCAAGTCATGGGGGTTGCGAACATCGCCGGGGGTAAACTCTCCGCCGACCTGCTTCGCGATCTGATGGCCGTTCTGAGTGTCGGTGTCGAGAAGGACCACATTGGCGCCTACGCCGGCCAGCGCGTGAGCGGTCGCCTGACCCAGGCCGCTCGCGGCGCCGGTGATGAGTGCTGTTGCACCCCTGATATCCATTGAGGCCTCTCCTTGAAGCGGCCGGGCAACGGAAGCACTCGGTGGCCCGGCAGAGCGGGATGCCGCCAGCCCTTCGTTGCTGGGCGGGCTACGGTGCCGTCAGAAGTCCGCTGCAGGGCGGCAGGTCAGGTGCCCTATCACCTGACCAACCTTTCTACGGGGACAGGTTAGGGGTCTGGCGCAGACCAGCGTTGTGGACCACACCGGAAACGGTGTCCTTGTGCTCGGGCACATCAGGCCACGGCCGCCTCAGATCCAGGGTTCGAGTAGGGGCTGCCGTTGACCCCGTGGTTACGTTGCTGCCGCAGAACGGACCGCTGCAGCTTGCCGCTGGGGTTCTTAGGTAGTGCCGGTACGAAGTGAATGCTCCTTGGGTAGGCGTGCGCGGCATAGTGCTGTTTGACATGCTGCTGTAGCTGCGTTGCCAGCGCTGGCGACGGCGCGACACCCTCGGATAGCACTATGAATGCTTCGATGACCTCCCCGCGCAGCGCGTCGGGTACCCCGACGACCGCGGCCTCTGCGACATGCGGATGGCTGACCAACGCACTTTCCACCTCGAAGGGGCCGATCCGGTAGCCGGCCATGATGATGACGTCGTCGTCGCGAGCGGTGAAGAAGAGGTATCCGTCTTCGTCACGCCAACCGGTGTCGCCGGTGTAGTACCAACGCCGGTCCGGGCTGTACCGCTCGGCTGTCTGGACGCTGGCGTCGAAATAGCCGGGAAACCACAGCAGCGCGCTGGCTGGCACATCGATCGCTATGCGACCGACGGTGAGGGGCGGGGCGATCTCGTCCTTGTCGGTCAGCAATACCCTGGTTCTCCAGCCGGGCATGTCGCATCCCATGGACCCGTTCTTCAACGGGCGTTTGATGTCGCCATGCCAGCCGTTGACGACAACCATTCCGTGTTCGCTTTGCCCGTAATGATCGCGCACCGGTACGCCAAGTGTTTCGGTGGCCCAGGAGATGACATCGGCTGTGAGAGGCTCACCTGCCGACGAGAGTCGCCGTAACGGCAGCTCGTGCGCGTTCGGTGGGCAACAGCCACGCAACGCCCGGAACACGGTGGGGGCGGCAGCGAAATTGGTCACCCCGAACCGGGCCATGACCTCCCACGTCAACTCAGGGTCAAACGTGGAGGCGAGCAACAGGTTACGTCTTGCCGCAGCCAGCGGACCGATGATGCCATAGAACAACCCATACCCCCAGCCAGGGTCGGCGGCGTTCCAATACACGTCGTCATCGCTGATGTCCAGGCCATACTCCAAATAGGTGTGCAGCGCGGCCAGACCCTTGACCGGCAGCGGCACCGCCTTGGGAGTGCCGGTAGTTCCGGAGGTGTACAGCTGCACCAGCACCCCGTGACCACCCACCGCCACCGAGGCCGCCGCCCCCGCGTCAGGCTGGTAGGCGGTCATCCACTCCCCCATCGTGACGTCGCCTGGCTGCACATGACCGTGCTGCGTACCAGCGATGATCACCTGGACACCTGCCGGCCCCTGATCCTTTCCAGATCCGACCTTGTGCCGATGGGCGGCATCACAAACCACCGCCTTGGCGCGGCTAGCAGCCAGCCGCGCCGCGACCGTTGACTCAGCGAACGCGGTGAACAGCGGCACATGCACCGCGCCGCGCCGCCAGATCCCCAGTAGTGCCACCACCAGATCCAACGACTTACCCATCACGGTGGCCACGCGGTCGCCCGGCTGCACCCCTAACTCGGCCAAGGCGGCCGCGACCCGGCGCGACCGGTCCGCCAACTCGGCGAACGTGACATCGCGGAATGTCAGATCGACATCAACCACTCTAAAGGCAACCCGATCACCGGGATGCCGGTCACACAACAGGTCCGCGGCGCATGCCTTTGGCGCGTCGTACATCGAGCGCAGTTCGGCGACACGCTCCGCAACTCTTGTCATGACGAGCGCCTCATCACCATGACAGGCCGCAGACTGGCGTCGCACCGGGAATACGATGTCATGTTCCACAACGTAAAGACACGCCAGTCTGCCGGCTATGTGCACGCGGCGTACAGTCGCCGCAGTCCTGTGTGTTCGTCACACCAGGCTTGTCGGCGGCCAGGGAAGACCCCCATGGACGGCCATTCACCGCCCCGCCGATGGCCAGGGCCTCCCCGTTGATGCGCGGCGGCCGGCGAGCCGGGACCCACGACTCAGGCAGAAACAACCGCCAGTCCACCGGACACGACGCGGTATCGGTGACCAGCCGGCGAACCGGTTACACCACTTGGTCACCGTCGCCCGCGAAATGCCCAGCCCTGCTCAACTTACCGTTGACACCCGGCGACATCCGCACACGCCAGCGCGATCCGTGACCGCAAATCGAGGGCCTGTACCGACGTCGGCCTGCGCCCACGCCTGCAACTGCTCGCGTTCATCGTCAGTGAGCATGATCGGCGCCGCTACCGGAGAAGGCATGCACCACCGACTAGCATCTAACGACTGACGTTGCGCAGCCGCCAGACACGAAGGGCAATCTGGATATCCAGCGCTCGCGGTGATTGACGCCAATCCGGCCCCAGCAACACTGTGGCGCGCTCCAACCGTTGCCGCACGGTGTTGGCGTGCGCATGCACCCGTTCCGCGGCACCAGCAAGGCCGCCGGCGGCGAACCACGCATCCAGCGTGGCCACAAGCTGAGTGCCGCGCCGAGCGTCGTAATCCATTACCGGACCCAGCATGCGATACATGAACTGATCCACCTCGTCCTTGCCGGCCCCCGCCAGCAGGAACCGCGCCACACCCAACCCCGCCCCGTCGGCCACGTCACCGCGCCGGTCCAACGCCAGCAGCACCGCCAGACACTGCTCCGCTTCCCGAAACGCCGAAGCGATCCCGTCCGGGCCGTTAGCCGGCCCCGCCACCCCGACGGTCACAACAGCCTTAACTCCACCGCGCAGCCGCTCAGCCAACCACCTGCCCGCCGGCAGTACCTCCTGGCCAGGAACAGCCAGGACCACATCATCCCCGCGCAGCCCCGCAAGTCCATGCCGCTCGGCGGCCAGCCGAGCCGCCACCGCCGCCCCCCGATGCCGGTCCACCCCCTCCAGCCTCGCCACTAGCACCACATGCGGGACATCCAGATCGGCACGGTACCGGCGAGCCCGATCCCGCAACCTGTGCGGATCACGACGTGGCGCCGACAGCACATCATCGAGCAACTCGCCGCGCACTCGATGCTCGGCCTCGGCAACACTTCGCTGAAACATCATCAGCAAAGCCGTTACCACCGCACCACGGTCCAGCACTCGCCGGTCGGCGTCCGAAAGCGGGACGGCTCGGCCCAGCACCATGGTCGCCAGATGCTCCGACCCCGCCCGAGCGACAGCCACATACCGCACCTCACCAGCATCGGAAACCACCTCGCCCACCCCACCCGAGACCAGCGCCCGAGCCACGGCGGCAGCCACGGTGGAGGCGGCGCAATCGGCCGGGTCCGCCCCAACCGCCGCCAGCACCATCCCGTCCGAGTCGAGCACCCACACTCGTCCATCGAGCACCCCACCGATCACCGCGGCCACATCAGCGACTCGCCCACCCTCCAACAACACCTGTGCCAGCCGGTCGTGGGCGCTTGCGGCCAGCTCCAGCGATTGCGAATGCGCCCGCACCTCGGCGTTGGCGTCATTGAGCTCCTGCAACGCCATGCTCGTTTCCTCGAAGAGACGAGCGTTCTCCAGCGCGACCACCGCGTGCGCTCCAAGCGACTCCAACAGCGCCACCTCGTCATGCGAGAATCGGCGAGGAGTCCGCTGCGCCGCCAGCAACGCCCCGATCACCGCACCGTTGAGCACCAGCGGTACCCCCAGCACCGCCCGAATCCCCTCCTCACCCGCCGATCTGTCCACATGATCAAGGTGGATAAGATCTTGGTCGCCCAGGTAGTCGTCGGTGGAGTATGGGGTAGCTGTACGGATCACCATCCCCAGCACTCCCGAACCCAGCGGCAGGCGCAGCGTCGGAAACGTCGGCGTCTGTGAACCCTCCGTGATCTTGATGTAGCAGTCACCGCGCTCAGGATCAACCAGGCTCAGATAGCCAAGATCCGAGGACAAAAGCTGGCGGGCACGCCGCACAATCGCCGACAGCACTGCATCCACATCCCGGATGGCGGTTAGGTCATTCGCGGATTCGAACAGTGCGCGGAGTTCCGACTGGCGCTGCCGCTGCCTGGCCATGTTCGACCGCACCCGCATCGCCACCGCGAGTTCCTCACGCAACCGCTCAAGCTCATCCGCCTGTCCGCCGTCACGCTCCGCGATACGCAGCTGCTCGTAGAATGCATCCGGTGGTGCCTCCGCTTCCAGCAGCTCCAGAAATGATTGCCTGACCATAGGACAGTTATCCACCAGCTCGAATGTCGGCACAAGAACCCGGCCTTGGACTCGTAGCACACAAAACCGCTCGTCCTGTGGATGCAGCCGACATGGCACGCCCTGCCCCCGTACCTCACTCTGCGGGCGTGGGCGTTGCGCCAGTACAGGTAGGCTGCTCGCCACCGGTCGAGCCCGCCTCACGCTGGTTCTCACCACCGACGGCGCACACGCGCTGACAGCAATCGGCTGGACCAGCCCACTCAACGACAACGACATCGCCCGCTTCGCCGCCGTTGTCCGCGACTGGCGCGCCGATTCGGCGCCGCCGTCCTCGGGCTGGGCTTCGACACCCTGCACCTGAGCATCGCCGCGCCACCGACCATCCTCGATCTGGCGCTGCGAGTGGCCGCCGAACACGTCGCGTTCTGTCTGGACATCACCCGGCAGAGCAACACCAACCCCTTCCCCAAGTACGCCCCAATCATGGATCGAACTGCTGGTCTGGTGGGACTGATCTCGGGGACGACTGCCGGCGACGTTCCGACATCCGTCCAGCGGACGGTCGGATGACCGAGTATGGGCAACCGAGACGCCGAGATCACAGCGCTGCGGCTGTCGGGCCGGCCGGCATCTCCTTCCCGCGCAGCACCCCCCTCCAGGCAGATGCCACCGGTCCGGCGATGGCGATGCCGGTCGCTCCAGCGAAGTGGGCCAGGCCCTCGATGGCCTGTCGCAGATCGTGCCGGCACGCGTCGTCGGCCGGAGCGCCGGGCTCGGCATACAAGCCCTCGACAGTGAGCGCCCGGCTGCGGCGGTCGACTCGGGCCGCGATCCGACCGACCAGGCATTCGCCGCGCAGTAGCGGCATCACGTAATAGCCAAACTCGCGCTTCGCTCTGGGCTGGTACATCTCGTTGCGGAAGCGGAAACGCCACAGCCGCTGCGTGCGATCCCTGTCGCAGACCAAGTTGTCGAACGGGGAAAGGACCACCGTACGAGGCTGCCACACGGTGTTACCGAGTTCGTCTGCATGGGCGTACATCGGCTCGGCGATCGTCTCGACCGTGACCCGCACGATCCGCCCGGCGTTCTCCAGTTCGCGCAGCGCGGACTCCAGACCAGGATAGCGATCCCGGGTGAAATGACGTCTGATCTCCGCTTTCGACGCCACACCCAGCGCTCGCAGGGCGTGTTCCGCCGCCCGCACCACGATCACCCGGTCGGGCAGAGACGGGCCGCGCTGCTCCTCGCTCAGGCACTGCTCCGCGAGATGCCACAGCCGGCCTCGGCCGGTCCGGCCCGCGACCATCACGCGGCCCTGCAACAGCAGGTGCTCCAACATGCGCTCGACGTTGCGGCCGCCGGTCCAGCCGGTCGACTCCCACGGCACCTCGGCGAGATCGTCGAAGCCGCCACTGGGCAGCGGCCCCGCCTGCGCCAGGCGTCGCAGGACATGGGCGCGCAGCTTGCTGTTCGCCTCCAGCCACTGCCGCACCCTCGTCCCGTACGCCGAAGGCCCCGGATAGCGGCGCATGGTGCCCGCATGCAACGGATAGTCCTCGGTCAACACGATCGAGGCGGCATGCGCCCAGTACTCGAACAGCCATCGGTCGACCCACAGGAGGCGATCGAGGTGCGCTCGGTCGAAGTTGCCGAGGCGACTCCACAGCACGAGTAGGTGGCTGGGCACCACCGCGTTGATCGGATCGAGTTGCAGGCAGCGCACAGCCCGCAGCACCTGTTTGACGCCGTCGGTCGTAACCGTCGGCGCCGGACCGCTGAGCAGTTGGGCCCGCACTGCGAGCCGCCGTGCGGTGGCCAGATCGAGGTGGGTCGTCCTGGCGCTCATCACAGCGCATCGATCGCGATCGGGCAGCCAGCCGCCCAGAGCCGGCCGCACGCTGTCAGCAACACCACCAGGTCCGGGCGCTTCTCCAGGGGTCCCGGCAGCGTGATGGCCGTGGTCCCGCAGCCGAGGGGACGCGCCGGATGCTGCGCGGCGAGCCGGGTCAGCGCCGCGCCCGGACCCAGCTCCACGAGGATCGGATCGTCCAGCGACCACATCTGCGCCACGTTGTCGGCGAACCGCACCGGGTTGCGCAGGTGTCCCGCCCAATAGCCGGGATCGATGGCCTCGGCACCCATCCATCCTCCGGTGCCATTGCACAGCAGGGGAATCTGCGGCTCCCGCAGCGGGATCGTGGCGATCAGGTTGCGCAGCGGTTCGACGACCGGGTCCATCATCGGCGAGTGAAAGGCATGCGACGTGGACAGCCGCTGGCTGGCGATGCCCCGCGTGGCGAGCGTCGCCGCGACCGCCGCGAGCGCCTCGACCGGCCCGGACAGCACGGTCAGGGCAGGCCCGTTGAGCGCCGCCACTGCCACGCCGTCGCGCAGAGGGGCGGTCGACCCGAAACCGACCTCGAACGCACCACGCCCATCCACCGCCGCCCAATCATCCGCGACCGCCACCAAGCCGGGATCGATCGCGGCCGCGATCGCCCCGGGCGCGGCCGCGACCGCGAGCATGCCGCCTCCGGGCAGGTCGGCGACGAGGCAGGCCCGCCGGGCGACCAGTCGCAGCGCATCGTCAAGCGGCAGCACCCCCGCGATGCAGGCGGCTACGTACTCGCCGATGCTGTAGCCGCACAGCGCGGCTGGGCGCACGCCGAACGCCTGCAGCGTGACGGCCATCGCGTACTGAGTGGCGAACAGCAGCGGCTGGGCTGCGATGGTGCGGTGGATGTCCGCGACCGGGCCGTCGTCATGGGACAGCATCTGGGCGAGGCTGCGTTCCCGGCTGGTCGCCCCGCCGGCCGGATAGAGGACCTCGGCCAGTGCGATACCGGTCTCCTCGGTCATCGCCCGCAGGCAGCGGGTGAGCTCGTGACGGAATCTCGGAACGACGCGGGCCAGCCCGGCGCCGAGCCCGACATAATGGTCGCCGACGCCTGAAAACAGGAACACGACCGGACGTTCCGGGCGGGCGTGTTCGGTCGCCGTGTGTCGTGGGTCGCGGCGCTGGAGATGCTGCGCCGCCCGGGCCGGATTCACCGCGACGACCATACGACGGTACGGCAGCTCAGGCATGGTGCGCAGGTGCGCGGCGACGTCTGCGAGGTCCGCGCCGCCGGTCAGCTTAGCGGCCAGCTCATCGGTGACAGCGTCCAGCTCCCCCGGCGTGTCCGCGGACAGGACGAGCAGGTGCGGCTGACGGTATGAACCATTCACGACACCACCGCCTGGCGCACGTCAGCCGGCCAACGCTTCGGATCGAGCCCGTGCCGGCAGAGGAACGCATACGCGAAGCGCTCTAGCCCAAAACCCGCGCATCCAGTGTGGACTTCGCCGTCTGCGGCGATGCCGAACGATCGTGCGAAGAACTGCTCGTGGTAGTTGAATGAGGCGACCGCGACGTCACGCTCCTCATCGAGCGGCATCCGCAGTTCGTACTTGAGCTCGAGCAGCCGCTGCGACCACTTCCGGTCCGGGGTATCGGAGCTGACGAAAAACGGGTCGTGGGCCACCTCGCATCGTCCCCCCAGACCGAGTTCCCCGACGAGTGCGAACGTGAGCTCCATGAGCCGCCGCCGCTGCCGCAGCACCTGCTCCTGCGAGCCGAGAAAGACGATTTCCCGAATTGTAAAGTCCCAGAGCCGTTCCAGTGTGCGGTGATAGCGGGCCTCGTGCCGGAACGCCTTGCCACGCGCGATGTGGACCGCCGGTCCGGCGAGGCGAGCATCGGCGAGCTGGGCGAACGTATGAAAGCACATGGTCGGTGGGAGGCAGTGGTCCACGTCGGCGGCCCGCTCGCGCAGCAGCGCTGCGAGGTCGGCGTCCCTGGCCGTCAGCTCGGTGACAAAGTCCCGGTAGGCGTCGACGTCGGTGTGCAGCCGGGACACGAACATCATGAGCTGCGGGAAGGACCCGAAGTAGCCGCAGCGGCGCATGACCTCAGTGGCGATAAGCGTCGGGTAACGATACTCGGTCGCGGCGAACTCGCGGACCACAAGGTCACGGATCCGGACGTCGAGGTAGTCGGTGAGCGCCAGCACCGGCTCGCCGAAGGCGACCTGCCCCTTGCCCACCTCGATGGCGATGCCGCGCTCGACCAGTTCGGCGAAGACGTCGGTGGCCGGCGGGTGGTCGGCCTTCCACACCGTCTGGGAGCGCAATGGCGCCTGGGCGAGCACGTCGCGGGTTACCACGGCACCCAGTTTGCGGGCGAGCTCGGCGACGTCAATGTCTGCGGGAACGGTCACGTCGAGCGCGGTGACGTCGTCATGCCCAACGAGGTCGAAGTCGACGATCGCGTCGGAGACGAAGAAGATCCGGCGGCCCAGCTCGTCGGCGTGTGCGCGCGGCACCACTGGGTCGAGAGGGATCCGATGGCGGGCGTGTCCGTGCCACACTGTCGTCATCTCGCTCCGCCGTTCCCGTGGTTGCCGCCCGAGAGGCTCCCGGTGAGCCCGAGCAGTTCGGCGAGGATGCCGCGGTGGACCTCTGACGTGCCCGCGTAGATCGGGCCGCCGAGGGCGTCGCGCAGCTCCCGCTCGACACCGAACTCGGTGAGGTAGCCTCGGGCACCGTGCATCTGCACCACGGTCATCGCATCCTTGACCAGGCTCTCGCTAATGAAGACCTTCGCGATCGTGGACTCCAGCAATGCGCTCTGTCCCTGCGTTTTGAGCCAGGCGGTCTTGTAGAGAATGAGCTGGGCCAGCTCGAGCCGGATGCGCATGTCGGCGACCTGGTGGGCGACGCCCTGGAACGTGCCGATCGGCCGGCCAAACTGCCGCCGCGTCGCGGCCCGTTCGGTCGCGCCCTCGAGCAGCCGGCGCATCGCGCCGACGTGCGCGGCAAACATGAAAGACCGCTCCCAGTCGATCGTCGAGGTGAAGATGGCGTAGCCGTCGCCCTCGCCACCAAGCCGGTTCTCCACTGGCACCTGGGTGCTGTCGAACGCGACAACGCCCATCGGCGCGGTGCGCAGCCCGAGCTTGTCGAAGTCGCGCACCCGACGCACACCGGGCAGGTCTGCGGTGACCAGGAACGCGGACAGCTGCTCCTGTGCGGAGCGGGCTCCGCCGGTACGGGCTAAGACCACGAAGACGTCGGCGACGGGCGCGTTGCTCACGAACCATTTCTCGCCGTCGAGGACGTAGTGGTCGCCGTCGCGTCGCGCGGTGGTGATCATGGCGAGAATGTCGGAGCCGGCGGCCGGCTCGGTAAGCGCATGCGCGCCGATCAGCTCGCCCGCCGCCAGCGGCTTAAGCAACCGCCGGCGCTGCTCCTCGGTGCCGTGCTCCAGTAGGTAGACCACACAACCCCAGAGGTGGTTGTTGATCGCGAAGACCAGCCCGTTGTCGCGGCAGCCGTAGCCCAGCGCCTCCAAGGCGACCACGGTGGTCAGCGGGTCGAACCCGCTGCCGCCGTGCTCCTGCGGCACCGGCCAGCCGAGCACGCCGTACTCGGCGCAGCGCCGCCAGTCCTCGCGGGGAAAGACGGCCGCGCGGTCGAGTTCGGCGGCGTGTTCGCCGAGTTGCTCCCGCGCGAATCGGGTCACGGCTCGGCGCAGCCGCCGCTGGTCGCGGGTCAGACCGAAGTCCATGTCTCTTCCCCGGCCGGGCTGGTCTCGATCACGCCGGCGATCGCGGTGATCGTGCGCAGGTCGTCGAGGACCAACTCGTTGAGCGCCAGGCGCACGTCGTACTCGCGCTCGATCCAGGCGACCAACTGCACCACGAACAGGGAGTTGACGTAGCCGCCGTCGAACAGATCCTCGTCGTCGCCGACCGGGACGCCGTCGTTGTGCCGGAGGACGACCTCACGGACTTTCTCGCGTACGGACTCAGGCATCGGTGCGCTCTCCTCCCATGGATTCGTAGGTGTGGAAGCCGCGGCCGGTCTTCCGGCCGTGCAGGCCGGCGTCGACCATCCGGCGCAGCAGCGGGCACGGCCGGTACTTGGGGTCCTGGAACTCGTCGTACAGCACCTCGAGCGAGTACAGGACCGTGTCCAGGCCGATCAGGTCGGCGGTGGCGAGCGGACCCATAGGGTGCCCGAAGCACTCCTTGAACAGGCGGTCGATCGCCGTCACGTCGGCCACCCTCTCGTGCAGCAGGAAGATCGCCTCGTTGACGGTGAGCATCGCGACCCGGTTGGTGACGAAGCCGGCCGAGTCGTTGACCACGATGTGCTTACGTCCGGCCGCCGCGAGCAGCGCCGCCGTGCGCCGTACGGTGTCGTCGGACGTGTGGAAGCCGCGGATCACCTCGACCGTGGGCTTGAGCGGGGCCGGGTTCATGAAGTGCGTCCCGATCACCCTGTCCGGGCGTCGGGTAACGGCGGCGACCCGGGAGATCGGGATGGCCGAGGTGTTCACACCGAACGGCACATCCGGTGGGCAGACGTCGTCGAGCTCCGCGTACAGGCGCCGTTTGGCCGGCCAGTCCTCGGTGATGTTCTCCACCACGAAGTCCGCGTCGCGCAGCTGCTTCAGGTCCGTGGTGAACCGGATCCGGCCGAGCACCTCGTCGGCCGGGCGCGGCGCGGTGGCCCGCCGCACCAGGTGAGCCATGCGCAGGCCGGTGGCGACCTGGTCGCGAGACCGGTCGAGCGCCTCCTGGGCCGTGTCCACCAGCACCACGTCGGCGCCCGTATCGGCGAAGAGCTGGGACACACCGGTGCCCATGGTTCCGGCGCCCACCACTCCTATCTGGGTCATTTTGTCTCCTCGGTGATCTCAGGATGCCGGCGGCAGCCCGAACGCCTCGAGGAGCAGCCCATGGGTGAGCACCACCATCAGGACGTCATCCTCGAAGAGCACGTTGAGGTCGTGCTCGCGGTCGGCGTAGCGCCGGGTCAACGCCTGCACGGCGTCGGGGTCGAAGTAGCCCTCGCGCCGGATCCGCGCCGGGCTCAAGTAGCTCGCCAGCGGCGACTCCGCCAGCCGGATCAGATCGGCGCTGGTGTTGGCGTGGAACGCGAACTTCTCCCGGTTGATGATCTGCTCCGGGATGTACCGGTCCGCCAGGCGTTTGAGCAGGTACTTCTCCTCGAAGCCACGCAGCGACAGGTCAGGCGGGGTGCGGCGGGCGACGTCGATGACGCCGATGTCGAGGTAGGGGTATCGCGTCTCCACCGAGTTGGCCATCGCGACCCGGTCGCCGTGATCGCCGAGCAGGTGGTCGGCGAGCCGCAGCTTGAAGTCGAGGTAGGAGCGCTGGTGCAGGATGTGCCGACCGGCCAGCATGCGCTGGTCGACCAGTGGCCCGCGCAGACAGTCGAAGGTGTCGAGGCGTGCCGCCACGTCCCGCGAGTAGAGCTGTGCGCGCTGCCCGGCGCGGTGTGCGAGGCCCTGCCCGTACGTGAGCCGGGGGTTGCCCCAGAGCCGGCGGTTGAGCATGCGCTCGTCGGGGGCGACCCGGCGGCGCTTGTCGAACTTGTAGCCGAGGTAGCCGGCGAACAACTCGTCGGCCCCCTCGCCCGTGAGCACCACCTTGGCGCCGTCGGCGCGGACAGCCGCGGACAGCCGCATGGAGGCGACGTTGTAGCTCTCCTTGAGCGGGCACTCGCTGTGCCGCACCGCATCGGACAGGCCGGCGGCCAGATCCTGCGGGGTGACCATGACCTCGGTGTGCCGCGCGTCCAGAGTGCGGGCCACCAGTTGCTGGAAAGGGCGCTCGGTCAGGTCGGCGTCGGGGAAGGTCACCGAGTAGGTGTTCAGCCGATCCGATGCAAGCTTGCCGGCGACCGCGGCGATCAGCGACGAGTCGAGTCCGCCGCTGAGGTAGTAGGCGTGCGGGACGTCCGCGCGCATCCGCAGGTCGACGGCCTGCAGCAGGGCATGCTCCAGGCGCGCGACGTGGTCGGCCACGTCGAGGGTGACCGTCTCGGTGAGCGTTTCGGCGGGTGGATAGACAAGGTCCCAGTACTGCTCGACCCGGACGCGGCCGTCCTCGGCGACTATCAGGTGCCCGGGCGGGAGGCTCCTGATCCCTGCGAACATGGTGCGCGGGCTGACCAGTCCCGGCAGCATCAGCACCTGGTCCAGGCCGCCGAGGTCGACCTCGCGCCGCACCCGGGGATGCGCCAGCAAGGCCTTGATCTCGGAGCCGAAGACCAGCTCGCCGCCGGTGACGCTGTAGTGCAGCGGCGTGATGCCGACCTGGTCGCGGGCGAGCAGCAGGCGGTCCCGCCGCCGGTCGTAGAGGGCGAAGCTGAACTGGCCGTTCAGCCGGTCGACCAACCGGTCGCCGTGCTCCTCGTACAGGTGGACCAGAACCTCGACGTCGCCGGCGGTACGGAAGACGTGTCCGGCCGCGCGCAGCTCGCGGCGCAGCTGCTGGTGGTTGAAGATCTCGCCGTTGCAGCAGACGGTCACCGTGCCGTCCTCGTTGCTGATCGGCTGGTCACCGGTGTGCAGGTCGACGATGCTGAGCCTGCGGGCGGCCATGCCGACGTGCCCGTCGATCAGGTAGCCGTCCGAGTCGGGTCCGCGGTGCAGCAGGGCGCCGGCCATCCGTTCGAGGACCCGCCGCTCCGGCAACTGTCGCCGGTGGAGGTCGGCATAGCCGACGATCCCGCACACTGGTTCAGCCCTCCAGCTCGGCGAGGATCTTCGCGACCTGGTCGCCGCCGACCTGCTGGGCCTGCGCCTCGAGGATCAGCACGGCGAGCAGGGCCACGGTCGGCGCCTCGAACAGCCGCCGCAACGGCAGCTCCACCCGAAACTCCTGCTGCACACGCGAGATCACCTGGTTGGCCAGCAGCGAGTGCCCGCCGATGTCGAAGAAGTCGTCGTTGATCCCAACCCGCTCGACCGGGAGGTACTGCTCCCAGATCGCCACGAGCTTCTCCTCCAGCGGGGTGCGCGGTGGCGCGTACTCGGTCTCCCAGTCCTCCAGGTCGAGGTCGTCGAGGTCGGGCAGGCCGATCTCGGGCTCATCGAGCATGGGCGGCGGTGCCGCGGGAATCGCCGCGGACCGCTCCGGCAGGAAGGCGTCAATCCGCTGGCCGGCATCGGCGACGGCGCCACGCAGAATCGCCACGTAGTCGTCGTGCATGCGCCGGATCGTCGCCACGTCGAACACGTCGGCGTTGTACTCCGTCAGCATGGTGATTTCGGTGTTGAGCTGCGCCTCAGCGTCGCCGGTACGCTGTTCGGCCCGCGGCACCACGACGATGTTCAGGTCGAACTTGGCGGTGCGGTTGTGTGCGTCGACCACCTCGAAGGTGAGGCCCGGAATCTCCAGGGCCGGCATCGGGGTGTCCAGGAAGCTGAACATCACCTGGCAGAGCGGCATCCGGCCGAGGCTGCGCCGCGGATTGAGGTCTTCGACCAGCTTCTCGAACGGCATGTCCTGGTGCGCGTACATGCGTAGGCTCCGCTCGCGGACCTGATCGAGCAGCCGGTCGAAGGTGATCTCCGGATGGAAGCCGACCCGGAGCAGCAGCGTGTTGATAAGCATGCCGAGCAGGTGCTCCGTCTCGGCCCGCTGCCGATTCGCCATGCCGACGCCGATCAGCATGTCGTTCTGGCTGCTGTAGCGGTGCACCAGCGTCGCGAACCCCGCCGCCATCGTCATGAACAACGTGGCACCGTGCTCACGGCCGAACCGGCGCAGCGCCGCGCCCAGTTCCGCGTCGATGATTAGCGTCTCCAGCCGGCCGGCGAAGGTCAGCTGGTCGGGATGGGGACGATCGGTCGGCAGCTTCAGCACCCGTGGCGCACCGTCCACCTCGCTGCGCCAGAAGTCGAGGAGCCGCTCCAACTCGGCGCCGCGGAGGTTCTCGCGCTGCCAGACCGCGTAGTCGGCGTACTGGACGGGCAGCTCGGGCAGCCGTGGCGAACGGCCCACCATCCGCGCCTCGTACAGCTCCAAAAAGTCGCGGAGGAAGACGCCCTGCGCCCAGCCGTCGTGGATGAGGTGGTGCTCGATGACGATCAGCACGTGCTCGTCGGGCCGGATCCGCACCAGCGTCAGCCGGATCAGTGGGCCGTTGACCAGGTCGAACGGCTGCCGGCCGTACTCCAGGATCATCTCTCGAATGCGCTGCTCGCGCTCGTGCTCCGCGAGGTCGCCCACGTCGACCAGGCGCACCGGGAGGCCCTGCGGCGGATGCGTCACCTGCACGGGTGTGCCGTCGACCTCCGGGTAGGTCGTACGCAGGATCTCGTGCCGCACCTCCAGTTCGCCGAGGACCTGTTCGACGATGCCGTGGTCGAAGACGCCACGGATGCGCAGCGCCCGGGGGACGTTGTAGACCGTGGTCTCCGGGTTCATCCGCTGGATGAGCCAGATGCGTTCCTGCACGAAGGTCAACGGCAGCGGACCGGTGCGCGGCACGGGCCGCACCGGGGGCAGTCCGGGCGCGGCGTCGGGTCCGATCGCCGCGTCGATGACCGTGGCCAGACCTGCCGGCGTGGGGTGCTCGAAGACCGCGCGCAACGGCATGTCCACGCCGAAGTGCTCCCGCAGTTGGGCGATCATCTTGGTGGCCAGCAGCGAGTGCCCGCCGTGGTGGAAGAAGTCGTCGTGCACGCCGATGTCGGAGCGGGCCAGCACGTCCGCGAAGCTCCGGCACACCACGTCCTCGACCGGGTTGCGCGGCGCCGCCGGGGCGACCGATATCTTCTCCGGCTGTTCCGCAGGCTCGGGCAGCGCCGCCGTGTCGATCTTGCCGCTGGCGCTGCGGGGCAGGGCTCCGATCTCCACGAACACGGCGGGGACCAGATAGCCGGGAAGTCTTTCGCCGAGCAGGGTGCGCAGCCGCATCGAGTCCACCCGATGGCCGGCGGCGGCCACCAGGTAGCAGGCGAGCCGGCCACTCCGGTAGGGCACCACAAGCGCGTCGGCCACCTCGGACAGCGTGCACAGCACTGCCTCGATCTCACCCGGCTCGACCCGGTAGCCGTTGACCTTGACCTGCCGGTCGGCCCGACCCAGGAAGGCCAGCGTGCCGTCCGGCAGCCACCGGGCCAGGTCGCCCGTGCGGTACATGCGGCCGCCGCCGAAAGGGTCGGGGAGAAACCGCTGCCGGGTCAACTCGTCGTGGTTGAGGTAGCCCCGCGCGACACCGGCCCCGCTCAGGTGTAGCTCGCCGACCGCGCCCGCCGGCACCGGCTGCTGCTCCCGGTCGAGCACATAGGCACGGACGTTCGCCACCGGGGTGCCGATCGGGATCTCGCCGTGCGGATCGACGTGCGTCAGGTCCTGCATGGTCGCGACGATCGTGGTCTCGGTCGGCCCGTAGGTGTTGACCAGGCGGGCCCGGTCGCCCACGTGCCGCTGCCAGGCAGCCAGCCGGTCGGCGCGCACCGCCTCGCCTCCGATGATCACCAGGCGGACGGAGGCGGGCAGCGACGCCTCCCCCGCCGCGATGCCGGCGGCGAGGTCGTGCCAGTACGCCGTCGGGAGGTCGAGCACCGTGATGCCCCAGGTGCCGCACTGCTCCAGGAACGCCCGGGGCGAGCTGAGCATCCAGTCGTTGCGCAGCACCAGGGTGGCCCCGCAGGTAAGCGTTGCGAAGATTTCCTCGGCGCTGGCGTCGAACGCGGGCGAGGCGAACTGCAGCACGCGGTCGGCCGGGCCGAGTCCGAAGTGCCGCACCGCATGGCCCACGTAGTTCGCCAGCGACGCCGGATCGATCTCCACGCCCTTCGGCGTGCCGGTCGAGCCCGAGGTGTAGATGACAAACGGTGCGGCATCGGGCGACGGCTCGCCGACCGGCCCGTCCTCATCGGCCGGCAGGTGGTCGACGAGGAGGGCATCGACGGCGCTGGGCAGCTTGTCGGCGAGCTTGCGCTCGCAGACGGCTACCGTCACCCCGGCGTCAGCGAAGACGTCGGCGACCCGGCCGCGCGGGTGGGCCGAGTCGACCGGCAGGTAGGTCGCGCCGGCCTTGAGCGCGGCGAGCAGTGTGACGATCAGCCGCGGGGACCGGTCGAGGTAGACCCCGACCCGGGCGCCGCCGAGTCCCCGAGCGCGCAGCAATCGGGCGAGGCGGTTTGCCTCCTCGTCGAGCCGGCGATAGCTGTATCGCTCGGCCCCGCTCTCCACCGCGATCGCGTCGGGGGTGGCGGCGGCCTGCGCGGCGAAGCGGCGCGCGGGTCCGTCGGCCACGGAGAACGGCTCGACGGCGCCGTTGCCCAGCTCCAGGACTGCCTGCCGCTCCGTGTCGTCCATCAGCACAACACCGTCGACGGTCTGCCCGGTGTGGTCGGCCAGTTCGGCGAGAGCCCGGCGCCACTGCCGCATCATCGCCGCGCCGGCCCGGTCGTCGAGGACCGAGCCGCGGTAGCGGAGCTCCGCGTAGAGCTCAGGACCGGCGTCGACGACCGTCAACTCGAGGTCACAGGCGAGATCGCGGGTGGGCAGCGGCACCGCCTCGGCCTGCAGCGGGCCGAACGGGCGCCGCAGACCGGGGTGCCCGGTCATCAGCAGAGCCGCGTCGCCGGAGCCGGGCACCGGTGGGCGGTTGAAGACGAACATGGCGCGGAACGGCTCCCGCTCGCCGCGATCGCCGGCCAGCAGGTGCAGCGGGTAGTCCTGGTGCTCGAGGGCACCGACCACCCGGGAGCGGATCGCGGAGAGTAGCTCCCGGACGGTGCTGCCGGGCTCGATCCGGCTGCGGATCACCACCGGGTTCGTGCAGTAACCGACCAGGCGCTCGAACTTGGCCCGGCCACGCCCGGCCACCGGCATGCCGACCAGCAGGTCGTCCTGCCCGGTGTACCGGTGTAGCAGCAAGTGGTAGGCGCCGAGCAGCAGCATTGACAGGGTGACGCCCTCGGCGCGGGCGCGCTCGCGCAGCCGGCCGGCGAGTTCCGGCCCGAGCCGCAGCCGGGTGCTGCCCGCCGGCCGTGCCGGGGCGCTGGCCGCGGGCAGGCGGAGCTGCGGTGTGGCGCCGCGGAGTTGCTCCTGCCAGTAGCCGCGCAGTCGGTTGCCGCCGGCTCCGGCCAGGGCGCCGTGTTGTGCGGCGACGAAGTCCGTGTAGGTGGCCGCGACCGGGCTCAGCGCGGCCGGGGCGCCGGTGACCCGGGCCGCGTAGAGCGTCTCCAGCTCGCCGACGAGCAGGCTCATCGACAAGAAGTCGGTGATGATGTGGTGCGCGGCCACCAGGACCACGGTCTCTTCGTTGTCGCTGTGGAAGACGTGCATACGCAGCAGCGGGCCGGTGGCCAGGTCGAACGGTTCGCGGTGGGCGCGCTCCAGGTGCCCGACGAGATCCGGACCGGCCGGGTGTTCGTGGACCGCCGCGGCCCCGGTGGCAGCGATGCGCCGCACCGGGTCGCCTTCCGGCGCGGGAAAGGTGGTGCGCAGCGCGTCGTGCCGCTCGATCAGCACCTCTACGCTGTGCCGGAACGCGCTGATGTCGAACTCGCCGTGCAGCCGCAGCGCCACGGCGATGCTGTGCGCCGTGCTGTCGGGAGCCATCTGCTGCAGGAACCACAGGGCGGTCTGCCCGTGCGAGACCGGGGCTGTCGCGTCGCCGGTGTCGAACCGGCGGGACAACCGCGCGGCCACGTCGGCCAGATCTGTGGCGTCGGCGAGCTCACTCACGCCGACGTTCACGCCCAGGTCCTTCTCGATGCCCTGTTGCAGGCCGAGCAGAGCCAGCGAGTCGAGGCCGAGGGCGAGCAGCGGGGCATCGGTCCGAGCGGCCACGCCCGCAGCGGCGACCCGCTCCTGCACGTACCGAAGTACAAGCCCTGTGCGCTCCGCGGACGCGGCGTGGCGCAACCGGTCGATATCCACTTCGGTCGGTGCGGCCGAGACCGCCCGGGACAGCGCGCTGCGTGCCACCTCGGGCAGTTCGCCGGCGCGCACCTGGGCGGCGCACAGCGCACGCTGGATCTTGCCGCTGGAGGTCTTGGGCAGGGCGCCGGGCGGCAGCACGACCACCAAGTCGACACTCACCTCGTGGTCGCGAGCGACGGCCGCCCGGATCCGGCCGGCGACGTCCTCGACGTCGAGCGTGGCGGGATCGGCTGCGCGCGTCAGTTCGTAGGCGATGGTGAGCCCGGCGCCGTCGTCGTCGAGGGTGAAGGCGGCACCGCAGCCGGGTCGCAGTAGCGGGCTGCTGCCCTCGGCCGTGAGTTCCAGATCCTGCGGATAGTGGTTGCGCCCGCGAATGATGATGATGTCCTTGCGGCGGCCGCTGACGAAGAGCTCGCCGGCGTGCACGAAACCGAGGTCGCCAGTGCGCAGGAAGGGACCCTCACCGGAGGTGAGCCGGGCCCGGAAGACGTCGTGGGTCTCCGTCGGCCGCCGCCAGTAGCCGGCCGCGACGTCCGGCCCGGACACCCAGATCTCACCGACGCGGCCCGGTGGCAGCGGGGTGCGGAGCTCCGGGTCCACGATCGTCACGGTACGGCCGGGACCGGTCTCGCCGCTGGACACCAGGGGCCGGCCCGACCCTGCCCCGGCCGGCACCGCGGTGCCCTCGGCCAACGCCGACGGGTCGAAGGACGTGCTGCGCGAGCTGGTCCACGGCACCGCTCCGGTCACCATGAGCGTCGCTTCGGCGAGCCCGTAGCAGGGCTGGAACGCCTCCGGCCGGAAGCCGGCGGGTGCGAACGCCTCGGCGAAGCGACGCAGGGTGGCGGGGCGGATCGGCTCGGCGCCGTTGAACGCCACCTCCCACGAGCTGAGGTCCAACGTCGCGCGCTGCTCCGGGGTGGTTCTGCGTACGCACAGGTCGTACGCGAAGTTGGGTCCGCCGCTGACCGTACCGCGGATCTCGGACATCGCGCGCAGCCAGCTCATCGGGTCTTTCAGAAAGGCCGCGGGCGACATGAGGCTCACCGGGAAGCCGCCGTGCAGTGGTTGCAGGATGCCGCCGATCAGTCCCATGTCGTGGTAGGGCGGCAGCCACACCACCGCCCGGCTGAGCGGCGTGGTGCCGAAGGCGCCGTGGATCAGGGCGGAGTTGTGCATGAGGTTGGCGTGCGTAAGCATCACGCCGCGCGGGTCGCGGGTCGAGCCGGACGTGTACTGCAGCACGGCGACCGTCTCCGGGTCGGCCTCGGCGTCCGGATCGAACGCGTCCGGGTCGTCCGGATCGCCGGCGGTCAGGCAGCGGACGTGGGCCAGCTCGGACACCGAGGCGAGCAGTGCCGGCACCGCCTCGGCGATCTCCGTCGTGGTCAGGACCACGAGCGGCCGGCAGTCGCGGGCCTGCGCGACGAGCCGGGGCAGGCTGCGGTCGAGGCGGGCCGGATCGGGCGGATAGGCGGGCACGGCCACCGCCGAGGCATAGAGGCAACCGTAGAAGGCCGTGATGTAGTCGAGCCCGGGCGGATAGAGCAGCATCACGCGCTCGCCGCGAGCGCCGGCGGCGACGAGCTGGGCGGCGACCTGCCGGGCCCGGCGATCGATCTCCGCGTAGGTGGCCGTTCCCGGGGTGCTGCCGCCACCGGCGAGGAAGGTGTACGCGGTCTGCCCGGGCCGCTGCCTGGCACGGGCTCGCAGCAGCGTCACGACGGTCTGGGAACTGGAATCGTTCACGCGAGATCCTGCCAATCCATTCAGCTCAGGAGGCAATTCATCGGGCGCGGACACCCAGGGCGGCGCGCATTTAAACAATACCTAGTTCGAGATTTCGATATACTGATTAATCGGAGCTCGCACGACAGCGTCCGCTGTGGTGATCGACCATTTTTGTCGGTGGCGACACGCTCATGTAGCCACTCTTCGGAACGGACCGGAAAGGACGCCGCGTGGCGCTCCGGGGAACAGCTAAGCACAGTTAGCCGAGGCGCGCCAGAGTCCAATTTGACGCAATCAGGGCGGGTGATAGCTTCGTACATGTGTCCTAAAATCATACTCAGCCGGGTCGAACCGTCACGGTTGGTCAGGCATTTTCTAAGTGATCAGGGCCTCGATGAAGTCCCCGAGCGACCCGCTTGGCCATCATTGCCAAATTTTTGGAAACAAGCGCTCTGGTGTGGCCGCACAAGGTGTGCTTTCCTGTCTCCGAGGCGGATGCGAAACGGGGAGTGTCACGAATGCCGCGCACCGCGACCCGCTGTGCGCATCCGCACCGAGGGTCATTAACGAGACACCTCCGGATCCGGCCGTATACCGAGTCCGACCCTGCACATCCGACTGGTTGCACCTGCCGCGACGACGCTATGTGACAACTCCGATCGAGGTGCCCGTGTATTTTGAGGAAGCCCGGCTCGAAAGCTGGATGCGTGACTTCTACTTCGACACCGACCTCGACATCGGCAGCAGCGGGGTGCACCCGTACTCCTTCGCCGACGTCCGCCGGCTCACCGGGCTGAACGGCACGGACCTCGACGCAGTGACCTTCGGGGACAGCTGGACGCTCGGCGGGCCGGGCATCCGGCACGAGCTCGCGGACCGCTTCACCAGCGGCCGGGCCGAGCGGGTGATGGTGACCCACGGCTCCAGCGAGGCGATCTTCCTGAGCATGACCGCGTTGCTGCGCCCGGGCGACGAGGTGGTGGTGCTCGACCCGGTCTACCAGCAGCTCGCCGGGGTCGCTGCCGCGGTCGGCTGCACGCTGCGCCGATGGCGGCTGAGCTTCGCCGACGAGTTCCGCCCTGACCTGGCCGCGCTGCGCGCACTAGTGACCGTGCGGACGGCGATGATCGTCGTCAACTTCCCGCACAACCCAACCGGCGTCTCGCTCAGCCCCGAGCAGCAACGGGAGCTGGTGACGATCGCCGAGGGCGCAGGCGCGTATCTGGTGTGGGACGCGGCGTTCGCCGAGATTACCTACGGCCGGGAGCCATTGCCCGACCCGGGCGGCTGGTATGCACGGGCCCTGACCTTCGGCACCTTCTCCAAGGTGTACGGCCTCCCCGGCCTGCGGGTGGGTTGGTGCCTGGCCCGGCCGGAGACCCTGGAACGCCTCGCCGGCGTCCGCGACTACGTCTCGTTGCACCTGTCTCCGCTGATCGAACTGATCGCGGAGCGGGTGGTCCGCAACGGCGACCGATTCGTGGCGCCGCGCCGCGACCTTGCCACGCGGAACCGGGCGCTGCTGGCGCAGTGGATGGCCGAGCACGCCGCCGACGTGCAGTGGGTGCCACCGGACGGCGGGGTGACCGCGTTCGTCCGGTTCCCGCACGTCGGCGACGGCGCCGAGTTCTGCCGGCGGCTTGCCACCAAACACCGGGTGCTGCTCGTGCCCGGCGAATGCTTCGGACATCCCGGTTTCGCCCGGCTCGGCTTCGGCGGGCCACGGGCCAATCTCGTGGAAGCGCTCGATCACCTCGCCGGTCACCTGGGCGAAGCACACAGCTGACAATCCGGAGGAATCGAGATGGACGAGCGTCGAGACCTGGACTGCGTTCTCATCGGCCCGCACGAGCTCGACTTCGACGAGTACGAGGCGAGCCTGCGCGAGATGGGCACCGACTCGATCGCCTACCGCGTGCTCAAGGCGAACTCGACGGTGCACCGCGGCCGGCGGATGACCTACTACGACCTGCTCAACCGGATGCTCGCTGAGGACACCGGCGCGAACCCGGGCCTGCACGTCTGCAAACTGCCCGGGCTGGCGGTCGCCCACCTGAAGACCGCCGTGCACCGCACCGGAATGGTGGCCGAGGAGGTCAACTTCTTTACCTGGGAAAAGGACCGCCTGGTCGACCTGCTCGCGCAGCGGCCCCGGGCGGTCGCGATCACCAGCACGTTCTACGTCGACAACACTGCGCTCACCGAGATCGTGGCGTTCGTCCGCAAGCACGACGACGAGGTTCCGATCATCGTCGGCGGACCGCACATCCTCAACGTGCACAACGCCTACGACGTCGATGCGCGCGAGTTCATCTACCGCACCATCGGTGCGGACATCTACATCAACGACTCCCAGGGCGAGCACACGTTCACCCAGGTGCTGCGGGCGCTGCGTACCGGCCGGTCCGGCCTGACCCTCGTACCCAACCTCTCGTACACCACCGACGGGCACAGCTTCACCCACACCCGCCGGTCGATCGAGGAGAACCCGATCGCCGAGGCGGTCGTGGACTGGTCGCTGTTCGACCCCGGCTTCTACTCGCCTACCGTCCAGATGCGCACCGCGCGCAGCTGCGCCTACTCCTGCGCCTTCTGCCAGTATCCCCAGCTGGGCGGGCCGCTGAGCCTGAACGCCATCGAGGACGTCGAGGCGCAGCTGCGCACCTTCGCCGAGGCCGGCGTGCAGAACGTCGTCTTCATCGACGACACGTTCAACGTGCCGTTCCCGCGGTTCAAGAAGCTGCTCCGGATGATGATCAAGAATCGGTTCCCGTTCAACTGGTTCTCGTTCTTCCGCTGCGCAAACTCCGACGACGAGGCCTTCGACCTGATGGCCGAGAGCGGCTGCGCCGGCGTCTTCCTCGGCCTGGAGTCCGGCGACAACCGGATCCTCAAGAACATGAACAAGTCGGCCAGCGCCGAGAAGTACCGGCGCGGCATCGGTCAGCTCAACGACCGCGGCATCCTCAGCTTCGCCTCGCTGATCGTGGGCTTCCCTGGGGAGACCGACGAGTCGGTGCGCACCACCATGGAGTTCATCGCCGAGACGCGGCCCACCTTCTACCGCGCCGAGATGTATTACCACTATCCCGCGGTGCCGATCGCGAAGCAGGCCGACGCCTACGGGATCAGGGGCACCGGCTACCACTGGCGGCACGACACGATGACCGCCGAGGAGGCCTGCGCCGCCGTCGAGACCATGTACCGCACCGTCGACGGCTCGCTGGTCATGCCCGGATACATGTTCGACTTCTGGTCGATCCCCTACCTGATGGGCCAGGGCATGGGTCGCGAGCATCTGACCGCCTTCGTCCGCCGCGCCGGTGAAGGGCTGGTGAAGTCGCTGTGACCACGCTGAACGAGCGCATCCAGGGTTTGCCCCTGGACAAGCGTGCCGAGCTGGAGCGACGGCTGCGGGCCGGCGCCGAGACCACCGTCACGGACCGGATCGCGCGCCGTGACGACCCGGCGGCTCCTGCCGAGCTGTCCTTCGCCCAGCGCCAGATCTGGTTCCTGCATCAGGTACGCCCACCGTTCACCCCGCCCAGCGTCGTGGAACTCACCGGCGACCTCGATGTCGGCGCCTTGCGGTCGGCGTTCAGCGGCGTCGTCGAGCGGCACGAGGCACTGCGCACCGTGATCGAGGTGTACGACGGTACGCCGAAGCAGCGGGTGCTGCCGCCCGCCGAGGTGCCCCTGCCCGTACAGGACCTGCGCCACTCGACCCCGGCCGACCAGGACGTCGCGGTCGCGCTGGCCGTGCGGGAGGAGACCTACCACCCGTTCGACCTGACCCGCGACCTGATGCTGCGGGTCCGGCTGATCCTGCTCGCCGACCGGCGTCACCTGCTGCTGCTCACCACCGACCACATGGCCATGGACGCGTGGTCGTTCGGCGTGCTCGTCCGGGAACTGGGCGCGCTCTACGCCGCCGCAACCACCGGCGCGCCCTCACCGCTCGCCCCGCTGCCGATCCAGTACGCCGACTTCGCCGCGTGGCAGCACAAGCGGCTCCGGGGCGAACGGCTCGCGGAGCAGCTCGCCTACTGGCGCGACCACCTTGGCGAGCAGCCGCCGCGACTGGAGCTGCCGGCCGACCGGATCCGGCCGGAGGGGCAGGCACGGTCCGGCGCCTCCCACGACCGGCCGGTGCCGGCCGACCTGGTGCGCCGGGTCAAGCAGCTGGCCGTCCGGGAGAACGCCACGGTGTTCATGGTGATGGTCGCCGCAGTTGCCGCGGTGCTGCACCGCAGCACCGGCCAATCCGACCTGGTGCTCGGCTCGACCACTGCCAACCGGAACCGGGCCGAGACCGAGGCACTGATCGGCAACTTCGTCAACACACTCGCGCTGCGTGTCGACGCCTCCGGCGACCCGACCTTCCGCGAGCTGCTGGGCCGGGTGCGGCGCGCGGCGCTCGGCGCGTACGAGCACCAGGAGCTCCCGTTCGCCAAGCTCGTCCAGGAGTTGCAGCCGGACCGTGACATCAGCCAGGCACCCCTCGTCCAGATGGTGGTCAACTACGACAACACACCGCACGCCGACATGGAGCACGGCGGCCTCCGGCTGCGGCTGCGGCCGGTGCACATGGACGTCGTCCACTTCGACCTCACGCTGAGCGTGACCGCCGCGCCGGACCGCGCGGGGGCCACCTGGGAGTACAACACCGACGTCTTCGACGCCGAGACTATCCGCCGGCTCGCCGAACGCTGGGAGAACGTCCTGGTCCAGGCGGTCGTCGAGCCCGAGGTCCGGATCGGCGACCTGGAGATGCTCACCGACGCCGACCGCCGCGACCTGGCGGCGTGGAACGACACGGCAACCGAGCTGCCGGCCACCACGATCCACGAGCTGATCGCACAGCAGGCGGCCCGCACGCCGGACGCCCTGGCCGTGGCCCTGGCCGGCGCTACGCTGAGCTACGCCGAGCTGGACGAGCGCGCCAACCGCCTGGCCCACCACCTGCACGGGCTCGGCGTGAGGCCCGGGACGCTGGTCGGCATCTGCGTGGACCGCTCGCTGGAACTGGCGGTCGCCATCCTCGGTGTGCTCAAGGCCGGTGGCGCCTACGTGCCGCTGGACCCCGACTACCCTGTCCAGCGGCTGGCGGGCCTGCTCGCCGACGCAGCCGCGCCGGTGATTCTGACCCGGCGACATCTCGCCGATCGACTGCCTCCGCACGAGGCGCGGGTGGTGGCGCTCGACTCCGGCTGGGCCGAGATCGCCGAGCAACCGGGCACCGCGCCGGCGCCGCTGGCCGGGCCGCGTGACCTCGCCTACGTCATCTACACCTCGGGATCCACCGGGCAGCCCAAGGGGGTGCAGGTCGAGCACCAGTCGCTGGTGGGCTACGCGCTCGCCGCGGTCGAGGCGTTCGACCTGGTGCCGGTGGACCGGTTCCTCCAGTTCGCCTCGCTCGGGTTCGACGTGCTGGTCGAGGAACTCTTCCCGACGTGGCTGGCTGGGGCGGCCGTGGTGATGGTGCCGCAGCGGGTGCTCAGCGGCGGCGAACCGTTTCTGCGCCTGATCCGCGAGGAACGGCTGACCCTGTTCGAGCTGCCGACCTCGTTCTGGCACGAGTGGGTGCAGACGCTCGTCGAGACCGGCACGACGCTCCCCGGGCATCTCCGGCTGGTGATCGTCGGCGGCGAACGGGTGCTGCCCGACCGTCTGGAGCGATGGTTGCGCACCGGCGTGCCGATGACGCACGTGTTCGGGCTCACCGAGACCACGGTCACCACGACCACGTTCCGGGTGCCGGCCGACGCCGGACCCGAGGTACGGCAGAACCTGCCGGTCGGGCGGCCTTGGCGCAACATGCGGATCTATGTGCTCGACGACCGGATGCGGCCGGTGCCGGTCGGCGTGCGCGGCGAGCTCTACATCGGCGGGGTCGGCGTCGCCCGGGGCTATCTCAACCGGCCCCAGCTGACCCGGCAGCGGTTCGTGCCGGACCCGTTCGCCACCGACCCGGCGACCCGCCTCTACCGCACCGGCGACCTGGTGCGCCTGCGGCACGGCGGTGACCTCGAGTTCATCGGACGGATCGACACCCAGGTCAAGATCCGTGGGCACCGGATCGAGCCCGCCGAGGTGGAAGCCGCGCTGGCGGGTCATCCGTACCTGCGCGAGCTGGTCGTCGTGGCCCGCGAGGACACACCGGGTGACCGGCGGTTGGTCGCCTACGTGGTGCCGATTGTCGGGCACGAGCCCGACGCCGGGGAACTGCGCCGCTTCCTCGAGCCGCTGCTGCCCGCTCCGTTGATCCCGTCGATCTTCGTGACGCTCGACGCGCTGCCCGTGACAACCCACGGCAAACTCGACCGGGCGGCGCTGCCCGCCCCGGACGGTAACCGCCCCCGGTTGGCCGAAAGGTTCGTCGCGCCGGAAGGCGAGGCGGAGTCGGTGCTGGCCCGGATCTGGGCCGAGGTGATCGGCGTGGACCGGGTCGGCGTGCACGACAACTTCTTTGAGATCGGCGGCGACTCGATCCTCAGCATCCAGATCGTCAGCCGGGCACAGGCCGCCGGCCTGCAGCTGACCGCGATGGACATCTTCCAGTACCCGACCATCGCCCAGCTGGCCCCGCGCACCGTGGCCGGCTCCGGCGAGGCCGCCGACCGTGGCCCGCGAACGGGCCCGTTCCCGCTGTTGCCGCTGCAGCGATGGTTCTTCGACCAGCGCCGCCCGGCACCGCAGCACTGGACCATGCCGGTCACGCTGCAGGTCCGTGCCAGCTACCCGCCTGAGCTGCTGCAAGAGGCGCTTGACCGGCTGCTGCACCACCACGACGGACTGCGGCAGCGGTTCCTCCAGGAGCCCGACGGCACGGTCGCCGGCCGGGTGGTCGAGTCCGGCGAACGGTTCCCGTTCGAGGTATTCGACCTGTCCGACGTTCCCGCCGGGCAGCGCGCGGCCCGGTTCGCCGAGGTGGCCGCCGCCCTGCAGACCCGCCTGGATCTGCGTGACGGCCCGCTCGCCCGCGCCGTGCTGGTGCGCCTCGGCGGCGCGGAACCCGACCGCCTGCTGGTCACCGCCCACCACCTGGTCGTCGACGCGTTGTCCTGGCGGATCCTGCTGGCCGACTTCGTAGCCATCTGCGCGGCGCTCGAGCGCGGTGAGCCCGCGTCGCTGTCGCCTGGAACGACCTCTTTCATCGGCTGGGCACAGTGGCTGGAGCGGTACGCCGCGTCGCCGGAGCTGGCCGCGCAGGCCGACCACTGGAAAGCGGTACACGAGTCCGCGGCATCCCCGCTGCCGCTCGACCTGCCGCACGGCCGGGCCCGTAACACGGCCGGCACGGCCAAGGTGGTCACCGCCGAGCTGGGCGCCGAACTCACCGACGACCTGCTGCACCGGGCCTCGGCGGCCTACCACACCCGGATCAACGATCTACTGCTCACCGCGCTCGGGCGGGCCCTGGCCCGGTGGACCGGCGACGCCGGGCACCTCGTCGAGCTCGAGAGCCACGGCCGGCAGCACGCAGACGGTGTCGACCTGTCCCGCACCGTCGGCTGGTTCACCGCGGTCCACCCGGTGTTCCTGGACACGCCCGCGGACGAAGACCAGGCCAGCGCCGTCAAGCGCGCCAAGGAGCACCTGCGCTCGGTGCCCGCGGGCGGCATCGGCTACCTGGCACTGCGGCAGTCCGGCGCGCTTCCCCCACCCGCGGTGGAGCCGGACGTCGCGTTCAGCTACTTCGGTCAGATGGACCAGGCGTACGCGCCCGACGCGCCGTTCGCCCCCGCCGACGAGCCGCCCGGCCCTGTCGAGGATCCCCGGGCCCGGCGCACGCACCTGCTCGAGATCTCCGGAGAGGTGCGGGACGGCCAGCTGCGGCTCGGCTGCCGCTACGGCGGCCGCACCCACCGCCGGGAGCGGGTGCAGCGGCTGCTGGACGACTACATCGCCGAACTCACCGCGCTGGTCGAGCACACCCGGGCCGGCACGCCGGCCGCGCTCACCCCCTCGGACTTCCCCCAGGCGCGGCTCAGCCAGTCCGCGCTGGACAGCTTCCTTACCCGGCTGACCGGCGATCAGGGAGACGACCGATGACCGCGAACGCTATCGAGGACATCTACGAGCTGTCGCCGCTCCAGCAGGGCATGCTCTTTCACTGCCTGTCCGCGCCCGACGACCGGGAGATGTACGTCGCGCAGCGCGGCTACGATCTGCACGGCCGGCTGGACGCGGAAGCGCTGGCGAAGGCGTGGCGCGACGTGGTCGCCCGGCAATCCGCGCTGCGCACCACCTATCACTGGCAGGGGTTGGACAAGCCGCTCCAGGTGGTGCACCGCGACGCCACCGTCGACCTCGACGTGCTCGACTGGCGCGACGTGCCGGGGCCGGAGCAGCGCGAGCGGCTGGAACGGGCGATGGCCGACGACCGGGCCGCCGGCTTCGACCTGGCACAGGCGCCGCTCATGCGTCTCACCCTGGTGCGGCTGGCCGAGGAGCGGTTCCACTTCGTCTGGACCCACCACATGATCCTGCTGGACGGATGGTCGGTGCCGCTGGTCGTCCGCGAGATCATGCTTCGCTACGCCGAACTCACCGCCGGGGGCGTCGCGTCCGGGCCGGCGCTGCGACCAGCCCCGCCGTACCGGGACTATATTGCCTGGCTACAGACCCAGGACCAGGCAGCGGCCGAACGCTTCTGGCGCACGGCGCTAGGGGAGGTGCCGACCGCGAACCTCCTTGCCGGCGGGAACGCCGCGGGCGCGGCGGCCACGGGCGCGACGGTCGCGGTCGAGGAGATCACGATATCCACGGCCGACACCGCCGCGCTGAAGGACCTCGCCGCCCGGCACCGGGTCACGCTCAACACTGTCGTGCAGGCGTGCTGGGCGCTCGTACTCGCTCGGCACACCGGCGGCGAGGAGGCCGTGTTCGGGATGACCACCTCGGGCCGCCCTCCGGCCCTGCCGGGCGTGGAGGGCATGATCGGCCTGTTCATCAACACGCTGCCGCTGCGGGTAACGGTGCCCGGCGACGGCGTACGGGTGGGCGCCTGGCTAGCGCAGACGCAGCAGCGTCAGTCCGCAACCCGGCAGTACGAGTACAGTTCGCTGCCGCAGATCCGGTGCTGGAGCGGGGCGCCGCAGGGGCGGCCCCTGTTCGACAGCATCGTGGTGTTCGAAAGCTATCCGGTGCCGGCCGAGGTCCGCCAGGCGGTCGGCGACCTGCGGATCAGCACCAGCATCTCGGTCGAGCGGACCAGTGAGCCGCTGACCGTGGTGGCCTCCGCCGAGCCCGACCTCACGATCCGCCTGCTGTACCACACCGACCGCTTCCACCGTGGGCTAATCCCCGCCATTGCCCGCCAGGTGCACACTGCGCTGCAACATCTCATCCAGCACCCCGACGGCACGGTCGACGACATCGCCCTGGTCACTCCGGATGACTACGCCCGTGACTCCGCGAGATGGAACGACACCCGGCGCGAGTATTCGGGAGCGGCGACCCTGCACGGGCTCATCACCGACCAGGTGGACCGTACCCCCGGCGCGGTCGCGGTGTGGTCCGACGGCGAGGAGGAGACCTACGCGGGCCTGGACGCGCGCGCCGAACGCCGGGCGGCGGCGCTGCGGGCCCACGGCGCCGGGCCCGGGAGCATTGTCGCCGTGAGCGCGGAGCGCTCGCTGGACCTCGTGGTCAGCCTCCTCGCCGTGCTCAAGGCCGGGGCCGCCTACCTGCCGCTGGACCCCCGGCTGCCCGCGGAACGGATGCGGCTGATGCTGGACGACAGCGGCGCCGCCCTGGTGCTCGCTGATCGTGACCTGCCGGTGAGGCACCCTGTCCTGCTGATGCAGGACGCCGATACGCCGATTGCCGGTGCACCGCCGGCGGTGTCCGGCAACGACCTGGCGTACGTTATATACACCTCCGGCTCGACCGGCACGCCCAAGGGCGTACCGATTGCGCACCGGCAGATCCGTAACCGGCTGCTCTGGATGCAGGAGACGTTCGGTCTGGGTGCGAACGACCGCGTGCTGCAGAAGACGCCTTACGACTTCGACGTCTCGCTGTGGGAGTTCTTCTGGCCGCTGATCACGGGTGCCCGGCTGGTGCTCGCGGCACCGGACGGGCACCGCGATCCCGCCTATCTCGTGCGGACGATCGCCGAACAGGCGATCACCACCGTCCATTTCGTGCCGTCGATGTTGCGCCACTTCCTCGACGAGCCGGGCGCCGGCGGGTCCGACACGCTGCGGCGGGTATTCAGCAGCGGCGAGGCGCTCCCCGCCGACCTGCGCGACCGGGTGCGCCGCGACCTGCCCGCCGCCGCTCTGCACAACCTGTACGGCCCGACCGAGGCGACCGTCGACGTCACCTGGTGGGACTGCTCCCGCCCAGCTCCCGACGGGGTGGTGCCGATCGGCTTCCCGGTGGGGAACACCGAGATCCACGTGTTGGACCATAAGTCCCGCCCGGTGCCGGTGGGCGTCCCCGGCGAGCTGTGCATCGGCGGCGTGCAGGTGACCGCCGGCTACCTCCACCGCCCTGAGCTGAACCGGGCCGCGTTCGTCGACGGGCCTCGACGGCTCTACCGCAGCGGCGACCTGGCCCGGCGGCTGCCGGATGGCGCGCTGGATTACCTCGGCCGCCTGGACCATCAGGTGAAGATCCGTGGGCTGCGGATCGAGCCGGGTGAGATCGAGGACGCGCTGCGCCAGCATCCGCAGGTCGAGGCGGCCGCGGTGGTGGCCTACGCTGCGGACGGCGGCGACCCACGGCTGGCCGGCTACGTCGTGCTGGCCGATCCCCGGCCGGGCGCCGGCGACCTGCGCACTCACCTCGCCGCGCGGTTGCCGGCCCACCTCGTGCCGGCGGTGTTCGTGCCGCTCGACGCGCTGCCGCTGACCGCCAACGGCAAGCTGGACCGTGCGGCGCTGCCGGAGCCGGCGGCGACGATCACCGCCCCGGCCCGCGACGGCCGCCCGCTCAGCCCGGCGGAGGCGCGGATCGCCGCGGTCTTCGCCGACGTGCTCGGCAGCGGCCCGGTCGACGCCGAGGACAAGTTCTTCGACCTTGGCGGCGACTCGTTCCAGGCGATCCGTGCGGTGCGCGATATACCGGGCGCCAGCGTGGCGATGCTGTTGCAGCACCCCAGCCCTCGCACCCTTGCTGCGGCGCTCGACGATCCTGCTCGCGGGCCCGAGGACCTGCTCGTGCCGCTCACCCCGCAGCGCGGCGCCGCGCTACGCACGCTGATCTGCGTCCCGTACGGCGGTGGGCACCCGATCGCCTTCCGCGCGCTGGCCGAACGGCTGCCGGAGACGACCGCGGTGCGCGCCGTCCGGCTGCCCGGCCGCGACGCCGGTGACGAGGAACTGCAGCCGCTCGAGACCGTGGCCCGGGGCGTCGTCCGGGAGATCCTCGACGGCGTCGACGGGCCGCTCGCCCTATACGGGCACTGCATCGGCGTGGCGCTGACCACCCGGACAGCCCAGCTGCTGCAGGAGGCCGGCCGCCCGGTGGACCGCGTCTTCCTCGGCGGCTCGTTCCCGTTCCCCACCCGCAAGGTGCTCGGCTTCGAGCTCATCCGGCTGGTGCCGTTTCGCCGCCGGGAAAGTGACGAGCAGCTCATGCGCTACCTGCAGTCCCTCGGCGGCTTCGAGGACGTCGTCGACGCCGGTGAGCTGACCCGGCTGATGGCCGCCTTCCGGCACGACGGGCAGGGCGCCGGCCGCTGGTTCACCGCGCAGTACGACCAGGGCCCTGTCCGCCTGGACGCCCCCATCACCTTCGTCGCCGGGGACGCCGACCCGGAGACCCGGCACTTCCGGCGCCGTTTCCGGGAGTGGGAACGGTTCAGCCGCTCGGTCGATCTCGCGGTCGTCCGCGGTGGCGGCCACTACTTCGTCAAGCACCACGCCGCCGAACTCGCGGCCATCGTCGAGCACGCATGGTGACGCCATCCGCACCGCATGAGGAGTTGAGAATGCACACGAAGGCCCTGACGGAGCAGGAGAACGCCGAGATCGCGGCCGTCATCGACGAGGTGACGGCGCGCTACCACAGCGTCGAGGATCCCGAGCTGGTCCGCGCGGCGAATCTCTACGCGCACGAGCTGCCCCGGACGTTACGCGAGTTCATGGCCACGTTCCGGCTCGACGAACCGTCCGGCATCTGCCTGGTCTCGGGCTTCCCGGTCGACGACGAGCAGATCGGCGACACCCCGTCGCACTGGGAGCACAAGCGCGCCGACGCGCTCTCGCCCACCTTCCGGCAGGAGGCCTTCTTCCTGCTCTGCGCCTCTCTGCTGGGCGACGTGTTCGGCTGGTCCACCCAGCAGAACGGCTTTCTCATGCACGACGTCATGCCGATCAAGGGGCACGAGAAGCAGCAGGTCGGCACCGGCAGCGAACAGGTGCTGTGGTGGCACACCGAGGACGCGTTCCACCCGTTCAAGGGCGACTACGTCTCGCTGATGTGCCTGCGCAACCCGGACGGGGTGGCGACCACGGTGGCCGAGGTGGACGACATCCCGTGGGCGGAGCTCGACCTGGAGGCGCTCTTCGCGGCCCACTACACGATCCGCCCGGACGAGTCGCACCTGCCGAAGAACCGCACCGCGGACGCCGGCGGGGATCCGGCCCGGGCCGCGCTGCTCGACAACGCCTACGCCCGGATCACCCGGCTGGAGGAGAACCCGCCGCGGCGACCGGTGCTCACCGGCGACCGCACGCTGCCGTACATGTGCCTTGACCCTTACTTCATGTCGACAGACCACCTCGACGAGCGCAGCCGCGCGGCGTTCCAGCAGCTGACCGCCGCGATCGACAAGGTGCTCAAGCCCGTGGTCCTGCAGCCGGGCGACTCATGCTTCATCGACAACCTGCGCGCGGTGCACGGCCGGCAGCCGTTCGAGGCCCGTTTCGACGGGCGGGACCGCTGGCTCAAGCGGCTCAACATCACCCGGAACCTGCGCGGCTCCCGGGAGGCGCGAGCCTCCAGCGCGGCACGAGTGATCTTCTGACGTGCGCACCTTCCTGCGGCTGTGGTCCGGCCAGGCGGTATCCCTAGTCGGCTCCGCGCTGACCAGCTTCGCGCTCGGCGTCTGGGTCTACCAGGAGACTGGGTCGGTGACCCGCCTCGGCCTGGTCTACCTGCTGGTGTTCCTGCCGGGCATCCTGGTCGCGCCCTTCACCGGCGCGCTGGTGGACCGGCTCGACCGGCGCGCCGTGCTGCTGACCACGGTGTCCGGCGGCCTGCTCAACGTACTGGCGCTGGCTGCGCTCCATCACGCGGACGCGCTGCGTTCCGGGCACGTCTATCTGACCTCCGCGGTCACCTCGGTGCTGATCGCGGTGCAGACCCCGGCGTTCGCGGCCAGCGTCGGACCGCTGGTCGGCCGCAGCGGGCTGGGACGGGCCAACGGTCTGGTGATGCTGGCCCACTCGGTTGCCCAGATCGCCGGGCCGCTCGCCGGCGGGTTCCTGCTCCAGGCAGTGAACCTGGGCGGAGTACTGATCATCGACGGGGCCAGCTATCTGATCGCGCTGATCAGCCTGCTCACGCTGCGTCTGCCCCGACCCGCCCCGGCCGGCCCCGGCAGCGGCACCGGTACGTCCACCGGTTTCGGCGAAGGTGCCAGCGGTCGCATCGGTCTGCTCGCCGAGACCGCGGTCGCGTGGCGCTACGTCGCCGCCCGCCACGGACTGGTCGCGCTGCTGGTGTTTTATGCCCTGCTGAACTTCGGGGTGGGCTTCGTCGACGTGCTCATCACCCCGCTCGTGCTGGGTTTTGCGTCCACATCGGCGCTGGGCACGGTGCTGGCAGTCGGGGGCCTCGGCATGGTGATCGGCAGCGTGACCATGGGCGTCTGGGGTGGACCGGACCGGCGAATCCACGGTGTCCTACTGTTCTCGCTCATCCTCGGTCTCGCGCTGTGCGCTGGTGCACTAAGGCCGAATCTTGGATTGATCGCCGGTGCCGCGTTCGTCTTCCTGTTCTGCTCGGCGATCATCAACGCCGCAAACCGCAGCTTCTGGCAGCTCAAGGTGGAGCCCGGCATGCAGGGCCGGGTGCTGTCGCTAGAGAACATGGTGGCGACCGCGCCGCTGCCGATCGCGTACCTGCTGGCCGGGCCGGCCATCGAACAAGTCTGCCGACCACTGCTGAGCAGCGACACCGCGTTCGCCCACGTGACGGGCTCCTTGATCGGCGGCAATGGACCGGACCGCGCAATCGCGCTTCTGCTGCTCGGCTCGGGCATTCTGGTAGTTGGCGCGTCGATAGCCGGTTACTTCCACCCCCGCCTGCGGCGGGCCGACGATGAACTGCCGGACGCGTTGCCGGACCGGCCCGTCCTCACTGCTACCGAGGGGACGCGATGACCGCCCCGGACCTCGTCGCACTCGGCGGCACCGGCTGGCGGCTCTGGCCGGACGCCGCGCTGCGCAGCGCTGGCTTCCCGGTGGCTGGGCTCGACGGCTTCTGCGACCCGGCGCTCGCTGGCGCCGCCGATCGACCGCACGACCGCACGGGGTACCACGCCGAGTTCGCCGCGGCCGAGACCCGCCTGAGCGCCGCGGTCCGCCGGGCGGCCGCCGACCCGCTGCTGCGCGAGGCGGTCGCCTGGCAAAATCCCACGCTGGTCGGCACCTGCCTGGACAAGGCGGCCCGGGGCGAGCCGCGCAACGTGCGGGGCCGCAACCACGAGCTCGCGGTCGCCGGCTACGTGCAGCGCTACACGCACAAGAACGACACCGTCGGCTTCTTCGGGCCGGTGGGCTGGGCGTCGCTCGACCCGGACGCCGCCGGGCTGGAGACCGAGCCCGGCCCGGGACTGCTGCGGCGGCGCGCCACCTACTTCGAGACGTGGGCGGTAGACGCGGTCGCGGACCTGCTCACGGCCCGTCCCGAGACGGTGCCGTGGCTGACTCCGGTACTCAGCCCGGCCGCCGCGCTGTCAGGGCGGGTACTGCGGCTGCCGCTGCGCCGGCCGACGCGGCTGGACGTACCGGAGGCACTGCTGCTGCATCTGTGCGACGGCACGCGGAGCGTACGAAAGATCGTCGCGGCCGCGACCACCCCGCACCCGAAGCGACCCACCCCGGCCTTCGCCGATCCGGAAGCCGTTCTGGCGGCCCTGTACCGGCTGCGTGACCTCGGTGCACTGAGGATGGACCTACGCGGTCCGGTACACGCGCGCCCCGAGATGCAGCTCCAACAGCGCTTGGAGCAGATCACCGACCCCGAGGTGCGCCGCTCCGCGCTCGCCCCGCTCGCCATCCTGGTGGCGGCCCGGGACGCGGTGAACGCCGCCGCCGGAGACTCCGAAGAGGTGCTCGCCGCCATCGAGGCGTTGGGCGAGACGTTCCACCGGCTCACCGGCGAGGTGCAGACCCGGCGGCACGGGCGTGCCTACGCCGGCCGCACCCTGCTCTATCACGACACCGTCCGCGACGTGCGGGTCCGGGTGGGCCGCCCGGTCCTCGACGCGTTGGCGGCGCCGCTCGGCCTCGTACTGGACAGCGGACGCTGGCTGACCGGCACGGTCGCGCAGCGCTATCACGAGCTGCTCGCCGGGATCGTCCGTCGGCACGACGGGGTCATGCCGCTGGTACGGCTCGTGATGGTCGCCGCCCCTGACCTTACCGCGACCGTCGCGAAGACCCTGCCGCCGCCGGTCACCGACGTGGTCACCGAGTTCCAGCGGCGCTGGGCCCGGCTGCTCGGCTTACCACCGGACGGCCGCCGCCACCACGTCCGGGTCGCTGACGTCGCGGAGCTCGCCGCCGAACTGTTCCCGCCGCTGCCGCCGCGCTGGGCAAACGCCCGGCAGCACACCCCCGATCTGATGATCGACGCCGCGGATCCGCGGGCGATCCGCCGGGGCGACTTCCAGCTCGTGCTCGGGGAGATCCACCTGGCGATGAACACGCTGGAGAGCCGCCTCTTCGTCGAGCAGCACGACGACCCGGCCCGGCTGCTGGCGCTGGCCGAGCGGGACGCCGCGGGACGCCGGGTCTACGCGGTGCAGCGCCGCAGCTCGCCGTTCGTCACCTCGCGCGTGTCACCGCCCAGCGCATTGCTGTCGCCGTCGTTCACCTACTGGACCGCCGGTGACGAGTCGATCGAGTGTCCGGTGCCGCCGCTGCACTCAGCGGACATGACCGTCCACCTGTCCAGTGAGCAGCTCGTCGTGCGCACCGGCGACGCCGAGTTCGACCTGCTCGAGGTCATCGGCGAGATCCTGACCGCGGCGGTGGCCAACGCCTTCCGTCCGGTCCCGGACGTCCCGCACCGCCCGCGCATCACGCTGGACCGGTTGGTGCTGTGCCGGGAGTCGTGGACCAGCGCCGCGGACGACATGCGTTGGGCGTTCGTCAAAGACGAACGGGACCGGTTCGCCGCCGCCCGGGCCTGGACCTCCGTTCGCGGCATTCCCGACCGGGTCTTCGTCAAGGTGCCGGTCGAGGAGAAGCCGAGCGTCGTCGATTTCACCAGCCTGGTGCTGGTCAACGCGATGGCCAAGGCGGTCCGGCGGACCGCCGGGACGGAGGGCGGGACCGTCACTCTCAGCGAGATGCTACCCGGTCCGCATGCTGCCTGGCTGCACGACGCCGAAGGCAACCGTTACACGTCCGAGCTGCGCATGGTCGCAGTCGATCATGGGGAGACCGGCCGATGAGATGGGTCAACGCAGTCCTGGCGGCCGCGGTTTCCGCGCTGCTGCTCCTAGTCCTCGCCGTGGGCGCCGGGACGGTGCCGGCGCTCGGGCCAGCCCTCAACCCCGGTGCCGGGGTGTGGGGCTCCGCAGCGGACGCGCGGCCGGTGCAGTCGCGCACCGTCCAGATCACCGGGATGACGGCGCCGGTCACCGTCGACTTCGACGCCATCGGTACGCCCGCGGTGCGGGCCGGCTCCGACGACGACCTATTCGCCGCACAGGGCTACCTGCACGCGAGCTTTCGGCTGACCCAGCTGGACCTGGAACGGCGGATGGCGCACGGGCGACTCGCCGAGCTGGTCGGTCCCGCGGGCGTCGAGTCCGACACGTTCGAGCTGCAGAGCGGCCTGTTGCGGACGGCCCGGTCCCAGTGGGCCGCCACCGCCCCCGACAGCCCGGCGGCACGGGCCCTCACCGCGTACAGCCGCGGGGTGAACGCCCGCCTCGCGGAGGTGCGCGAGAGTGGCGAGTGGCCGGCCGTGTTCGCGCTCACCGGCGTCTACCCGGAGGACTGGACGCCGGTCGACAGCCTCGCGGTGCAAGGACTACTCAGCCAGAACCTGTCCTACAGCACCCGGTCACTGGACTACGCCCTGCTTCAGGAAGCCTTCGGCACGGCGCGCACGATGCAGTTCTTTCCGGTGAACCCGCCGAACGAGCAGCGACCGTACGATCCCGGCCCGTACCGCAACCTCGGCGTCGACCCGCTTCCAGCCGGCGGGAACGCGAACGCCGCCACACCCGCTCTGGCGCCGGCCGGACCCCCACCGGCGCCCAACCCGCGGAGCACGGCACTGACCGCGACCGCCGCCGCGGACATCCTCGCTACGGTGGACCGACTACCGCAGCCGCGGGTGCACACCTACCCGATGAGCAACGCGTGGGCGGCGAACGGCCCCGTGGTGGAAGGCGGCGCCGCCATGCTCGCCGGAGACCCGCACCTGCAGCTCACCCTGCCGTCGTTCTGGTATCAGATGGCGCTCGCCGCGCCCGGCACCGACGTCGCCGGCGCAACGCTGATCGGGCTGCCCGGCGTGGTCATCGGGCGCAACCGGAACATCGCCTGGTCGATCACCGACGTGCAGAACCAGTCGACGGTCTTCTACGTCGAGAAGACCAGCCCGGACCGACCGGGCGAGTATTTCTGGAAGGGCGCCTGGCGGCAGATGGAGTCCACCTGGCACAGCATCAACGTACGTGGTGCCGCGCCGGTGCGACTCGAGGTGCAACGCACCGTCCACGGCCCCGTCATGACGCAGAAGGGTATGACCACCTCGGTTGCCTGGATGGGTAACTACCACTCCTCCTCGGTGGACGCGATCCTTGCTGTCAACAAGGCCGCCGACTACGGCCAGTTCCGCGCCGCACTCGCCCAATGGCACTCCCCCACGGTCAACTTCGCGTACGCCGACGACCGCGGCGACATCGCGGTCCTCGCGGCAGGCTACTTCCCGGTCATCCAGGCCGACCAGCCGTGGTTCCCGCTCTCCGGCACCGGGGAGCAGGACATCGTGGGCGTCATCCCCTATGGGGCCACGCCCGAAGTGCACAATCCACCCGGTCACGTGGTCGCGACAGCCAACCAACGGCCGGTCGGCGCGAACTACCCCTACTACCTTGGCACGTCGCTGGCCGCGTACGACTCCGGCTACCGGGCGCGGCGCATCTACCATGCGCTGGAGGGCCGCAGGGGGTTGACTACCGAGGACTTCCGCGCGCTGCAGAATGACCTCACCGACGAACTGGCGAGCCTGATCCGCCCGAAGCTTCGAGACGCTCTCACGGCCAGCGCGAGTCCGGCGGAGCGCGCCGCGCTCGATGTGCTGACCGGCTGGGATGTGCGGATGACCGGTGCTTCCGCCGGGGCCACGATCTGGTGGACGTTCTGGGACACCTATCTGCGCGAGGTGTTCGACCCATGGTGGACCGGCGTGAAGGACGTCAGCTCGCTGAAGGTGACGACCGCCCGGGCCGGGCTCAACCAGAACCTGGAGCACTGGACGCTGCGCGACCCCGGCAACGCGGTCTTCACCCCGCCGGGGGCGGCGCGGCGCGACGCGGCCGGCGCCATGCGCGACGCCTTCCGCAAGACCGTCCAGCAGCTCACCGTAGAACTGGGCGCCGATCCGGCTGCGTGGCGTTGGGACCGCGTGCACACCGTAGAGATCCCCTCGCTGTTGGAAGCAGGGCCGCTGGGATACGGGCCCTCACCCGCAGGCGGGCACCGCTGGACCGTCAACTCAGCAGAGGGCGAACGGTCCTCGTCGTTCGGGCCGAGCTACCGGCTCATCGTGGACTGGACCGGCCCCAGCAGCGCTCAGGCATGGTCAATCTATCCCGGCGGGCAGAGCGAGAACCCTGTCTCGGAGTGGTACCGGAACCTCCTGCCGGACTGGGAGCAGGGCAGGCTCCGCGATTTCCCCCTCGCCGGCAACCGGTCCACCGGCGCGCGCTGGACTCTGCGTCCAGAAGGAGCGTCATGACGACCCCGAGATCCCTTCCGGCCAGCGGCGAGACGGCGACGCCCCCGGTCCCCCGTCGCGTACCGCGCTTCCTGGTCCCGGTCGCGGCGACCGCCCTGACGGCGGTGCTCACCGCCGTCACGGATTTGTGGTTCCTGCCGTTCGTCGCCGGACTGGTGCTCGGCCCGCTGGCCCGCGGCCGGGCCCAGGCCGTCGTGCCGGTGACCGCGATGGCCGCCGTTGGTGGGTGGGCCCTCGTGTTGCTGTGGCGCGCCTGGTCCGGCGAGCCGATCGGCGGGGCCGCCCAGGTGACCGCGGCGCTTGCCGGCCTACCGCCGAGCGCTCTGCTGATCATCGTGGTAACCCTGCTGAGCGCCCTGCTGCAGGGGCTGTGCGGGGTATGGCTCGGGCGCAGCCTCACCAGCCTGATTCGGGCCGTCCCACGTGAGGATCGTCGACCCGACCTGCCGTCTGGGCCCGCAGTGTCCCAACCGGCCAGCAACGCTCCGGTCCATCGCACGCCATCATCGCCGACGGAACAGGGCCTATCGTAATGGCATGACTGACCGCGGCGACCCGCCCGATGACCCCTCTGACCACGCCGACTGACTGGCCCATCAAGTCCGGGTCGACGAGGCCATACCATCTATCGGGAGTTGGCCGCCAGCGATGACCGGGACCACCAGCAGATGCTGGAAGGGGGGATGGATGCTGGCTGGCGGAGCGCCCGGGCGGACCTCGCCGGGGCGCTCGGTAAGCTCGGCGGCGTTGACGAGGTGATCGCCGTGTATCGGGCGGGCGATCGACAGCAGTGATCCTTCGGTGATCACCGACTTCACACGCCGACTCGCCGGGCAGGGCCGCCTCGACGGGGCGATGGCGGAGTTCGGACGGTGTTCGGTCAGCGGTCCGTGTCGTACTGGCCACTCGGCGAGCTCCTAGTGTTCCGCGCCGGGAATTCGTTGAATAATTGTAGGATTGGTGAGTGGCGCGCAGAGGTCGGCCGGTGGCCGCGGTGACGTTGACAGATGAGGAACGTGTGACGTTGGTGCGCTGGTCACGGCGGGCCAAGTCGTCGCAGGCTCTGGCTCAGCGGTGTCGGATCGTGTTGGGCTGCGCGGAAGGCAAGTCCAATCAGGACGTCGCCGCGGAGTTGGGAATCTGGCCGCAGACGGTGGGCAAGTGGCGCAACCGGTTCGTCGCCCGCCGGTTGGAGGGCCTGGTCGATGAGGCCCGGCCGGGCGCACCACGGACGATCAGTGACGAGCAGGTCGAGCAGGTCGTGGTCGCCACCCTGGAACGCACACCGACCGATGCCACGCACTGGTCGCGGGCGTCGATGGCGGCCGAGTCCGGGCTGTCCCGTTCCACGGTGGGCCGGATCTGGAAGGCCTTCGGCCTTCAGCCCCACCGGGTGGAGACGTTCAAGCTGTCGAACGACCCGCAGTTCATCGACAAGGTTCGCGACGTGGTCGGACTGTATCTGGACCCGCCGGAGCGGGCGCTGGTGCTGTGCGTGGACGAGAAGTCCCAGATCCAGGCCCTCGACAGATCGGCGCCGGTGCTGCCGATGATGCCCGGCCTGCCCGAGCGGCGCACCCACGACTACGTCCGGCACGGCATCACCCCGTTGTTCGCCGCACTCGACGTGGCAACCGGCCAGGTGATCACCGCGGTGCACCGCCGACACCGGGCCGTGGAATTCAAGAAGTTCCTCGCCAAGCTGGACACCGAAGTCCCCGCCGACCTCGACATCCACCTGATCTGCGACAACTACAGCACCCACAAACACCCCACCGTCAAGCGATGGCTCGCCACACATCCCCGCTTCCACATGCACTTCACCCCCACCTACTCGTCCTGGCTCAACCAGGTCGAACGGTGGTTCGGACTGCTGACCGACAAACAACTACGCCGCGCCACGCACACCTCCCTACGGGCCCTGGAAAACGATCTACGCACCTGGACCGCCGCATGGAACGACGACCCCAAACCCTTCATCTGGACCAAGACAGCCAACGAGATCCTCGACCGACTCGCCTCATATCTTCAACGAATTCCCGGCGCGGGACACTAGCTGTCCGGTTCGGATTCGTCACTTGAACCGGACAGCCCACCGATACCTGACAGGAACCCCAGGTGACACCCGTCATACCAGGAACAGCGGAGCCCCATGGTTGGCCGACGCCCATTGTTCGGTCGCGCGTTCGAGTTTGTCCGGGTTAGCCTGCCTACGACAGGCAGTGATGCCCTCGGCGGTGACCTCCAGGCACATGATCGCGACGACCCCTGCCCGCCGCGACGGCCACAACGGCGGGTTCGCCATTGGCGGTCCAGGCGTATATCTCGGACGAGCCGCCGACGATGGCGCGCTTGGCCTCGGATGGCTTGAACAGGCCCCACAGAAGCCTCGCGACCGCGACGGACCCCTCGAACGCCTTGGTGCGGGCCGACACCTTCCCTCCGCCATCGCCGATCGAGGTGGCGTCCCTGGCGAACAGGCGTACGAGCGCGACGATGGATGCCGGGTTGAACTGCCGATGTCAGTGCGCCTGCGATCCGGCCGTCAGCATCCTTCGGCAAACCAACGGGCGCTACTTCTCCGCTTCCCCAGCGCCCTGCCCTGGGCGCTGGCGCAGGAACTGCGAGGCGCAGTTCTCGTCACGTTCGGTCGGCGGCGAGTTGTCGCTGATCAGGTCGAGTTGAGCGATAGCGACGTCGTGCCATGCGCCGCCCTTCCACCCAATTCGCCGGTGTACGCCCACCGGCTGGAACCCCAGTGCCGCGTGCAGTCCCATGCTGGCGTCGTTGGGCAGGGTCATCTTCGCCACCGCGATGCGGTAGCCGCGTTCGATAAGCCGAGGCAGGAGGGCCTGGTACAACGCGCGGCCAGCACCGGTCCGGCGACGCCCGGTCTCAAGGTAGACGCTGACTTCACACGACCAGCGATACGCCGGGCGGACGGCGAACGGCCCGGCGTACGCGTACCCGATGATCTGGTCGTTGGTCTCGGCCACCAGCCAGGCGTACGAGCCGACGGCCGCCTCGATACGCCGGGACACCTCGGACACAGTCGGCGGCTCGGTCTCGAAGGTGATGGCGGTGGTCAACACGTACGGCCGGTAGATGGCCGCGCAGGCGGTGGCGTCGCCCGGGTCCGCGTCACGGATCGTCAGCATTGTGCAATTATAGTAGACATCACCTCCACTATAGTGGCTGGATGACGGACAGCCTGACCGCGAACATCGCCGCGATCCTGCGTACCACCCGAATCGACCGGGACCTGTCGGTCACCGCTCTTGCCGAGCGCTCCGGCGTCTCCCGGGCAATGATCGCGAAGATCGAGCGCGGCGACGTGCAACCGACCGCCGTGCTCCTGGGCCGCCTCACTGCGGCGCTCGGCCTCACCCTCTCCGAGTTGTTCGCCCGCACCGAGGGTGAGACCCCGCGGCTGGCACGGATCGCGGATCAGACTGTCTGGGTTGATCCGACGACCGGTTACCGGCGCCGCTCGGTATCGCCCGCCGGAGGCTCGGTCCAGTTGGTCGACGTCGAACTGCCGGCTGGCGCGGAAGTCTCTTATCCGGCCGAATCATTCGCGCTAGCAGATCACCAAATTTGGGTGCTGGAGGGCAGCCTGCGTTTCCGAGAGGGCGATGTCGAGCACGACTTGAATTCGGGCGACTGCCTGGAACTCGGAACACCGACTCCAGGGACGTACTGCAACCCCACCGACCAGCCCTGCCGTTATCTGGTGGTGCTCAGTCGACGTCGCTAGGTCCAGTGACGTCTGCCTGGTTGGTGGTGGTTGGGGACCGTGTCGTACGGGTGGTGCTGACTCTGGTTTACCTCGCCGTCGGGATCCTGCCGCCGCAGCGGTGGTGTGACACACGGCACCTGGTCGGCTCCGCTGGAGGGGCGCGCGGCATCACTTGCCGAACCGGAAAGCCACCCATAGGCTTGCCGCCATGGAAAATGACTTCGACCGTCCAACACGAGAGGCCGCTGTCGAGGCCCTGAACACGCTGCACTCCGACCGGGAGCGACTCGCGAACACCGTCGAGGTGCCTCGACTGCTACTGGTCGCCTTCGGCGCCCTCGGCGCGTGGTGGGTCGCCGCGGCGGCCACCACCGACCCAGGCGCCAACTACGAACCACCGACTTCCGGCTGGCTCGCGCTGGTGGGCGGGCTCGTCATCGTGTATCTGATCCGGCGCGAGAGCGGTATCCGCTTCCGGGTTATGGGCGCACGCGCCGGCTGGGCTGTCGCCGGAATCGTCGTGACCTGCCTGGTGCTGTTCAGCATCTCGCTCGGGCTGGTCTCGTTCGACCTGCGGTGGGCCGTGACCGTGACCAGTACCACCGCGTTCCTGGTGACGACCTGGCTGGCGGGAGTCGCCTACCGCTCGGCAATCGCCGAACTGCGCCGTGGCTGAGGCAAGGTTCGACGACACCATCCACGCCCCGACAAGACTGCGCATCTGCGGGCTGCTGAACAAGGCCGACCGCCTGGACTTCGCTGTACTACGTGACGCACTAAGCATCTCGGACGCGACCCTGTCCAAGCACATCAAGACTCTCGCGGACGCGAGCTACGTGACGATCAGCAAATCCGCGTCTGCCAATCGCACCGATGCTCGGCGCGTGACCTGGCTGTCACTCAGCCCAACCGGACGATCCGCGTTCGCCGCCCACATACGCGCGCTCGAGGACATCGCCGGTAGCGCGTGAACGACCTGGCGTGGGCCGCACCTTCGGTTTCGGGGCGCAGGCCGGGCACGGCCCCGGGGTGGGCCTCCCGGCCGCCAGCACCGTTGTCTGGGTAGATCGTTTTCACACAAACTCTCATCGCGGGTCTGCCTGTCAGGCGTACTGATCTGGCCGCTGTCCGCGCAGCGGGCGATCACGGCTGTCCGCGCAGCGGGCGATCACGGCCGTCACGCTTCGTGGACACGTCGAGGTCCCGCGTCGAGCGACGGTGTAGCTGTGCCGGGTCACGTCATCGCTCGCGGCAACGCCCGCCTCAGCAGTGGAACACCGACCAGCAGATGTCGTTGCGCAACGCCTGGTCATCAAGCACCAGTTCGCGGATCGCCTCGGGGAGCTGGTCACGCTGCCACTGGCACTCGACTCGGCCCGCGGCCTCGCCCAGACCTTCCGGCGCCGCCGCACGCACAGCTTTGATCGCGTAGGCGGCCGCGCCGAGCTCATGTGCGGCCACGTGGGCGACGACGCCGGCCTGGCCTGCGGCGTACGCGGCATGCCGTGCTGCCCCTCGCAGGTCTCTGGCTGCTGCCATCGCGTGGCCGCCCGCCGCGCGAGCCTGCATCATCTTGACCTCGCCCCGGGTCCAGGCGCGGGCATGCTCGATCGCGTGACGTGGTCGTAGGTCCCCGGGCCGGGCCGACTCGAAGAGGCCAAGGACGTGCTCAGCACACGAGGCGGCCCAGAGGGCGAGGAGACGGTGATCGGCGTCCGTGAGCGTCCCTCCACGACGGATGGTCACGAAGCGCGGGTCTCGGACCTTCGGAAGGATCATGACTTGCCCACCCTCCCCGCCGAGTCGGCGTCACCCGACGCACAGTGTCCCGGGGGCAGGTCAGCCAGCTGCCTCAGCAAGCGGTCCAAGGTGCTCATCAGCTGGGCGACGCGACTGCCGCCGCTTGGCGCGATCGGGTAGCGGCGGAGAACGTCGATGAGCACTGGTGTTGCCCGCTGCCGCGACCGTTCCAGCAGGGCGTTCCCGATCGTGTGGTCACCGCCCGCCTCGAGTTCCCCGATGCGGGCGACGCTTGCGGAGGCTCGCAGGATGTGGCCGATCTGGCTGGCCCTGGCAATCGGGTGCAGGTATGCGGCCGATGCGGCGTCACCGGCGGATCGCGCGGCCAGCCGCGCAGCCTCGGAGGGTGCGGAGCGGGCGGCGCGATGAGCGTCCAGGGACATGACGCGCTGCAGTTTGGTCCGGTTGGCGCCGTTGACGAACGTCCAAGCCGCGTCGATCGCCGCACGCGGGCGTGGATCGTCTGGAACGGACCGCTCGAAAACTGGCAGGACATCCTCGGCATGCCAGGCCACATAGCGGGCCACGGCCCGCAGTTCGTCCATCGTCAGGTCGAAGTCGCCGGATACGGTGCGAGTGCTCTGGGCCATGCCCATGAATCGTATCCTTGAACCGCCGGTTGAGACTCTGCGACGTATCGCGTGCTCGTCGTTCGAGCCGAGTCGGTCATGGCGCCGACCCTGTGATCACCACCGCTCCACGAGATGTTCCCGGCCCGGCGGCGGATCGTACGGCTCGGGCCAGTAGTCGACGATCTTGCTGATCAATCCATGCTCGGACATCTGGAGCCAGACGCACGCGTCTTGCTGCCCGATGCCAACCTGAACGTCGAGCCACAGGGCGGCGAAGCGACGATCGGCGATCACCCGCCGCACCTGTAGGTGCCAATCACCGGGATACTCGGCGTTGAACCGCAGGAACCCGTCCTTGCCGCGAATGCGCTCCCGGGTCTGCGGCATCTCGTAAACCACATCATCGGTGAGAAGGGCGGCCAACCCGGTCCAGTCACGGCGCTCCAGGAGATCAACGTAGGCACGGGCGGTACGCCGGGATATCGAGGTGTCATCCACGCCGCGGACCCTAACCTTCGCCACCGACATGACGGACCCGTCGGGCCGTACCGCAGCTATGACCGGTATGCCGCGGCCTGAGTAGTCTGGAACTCGTGTCCGGCAGAAGGACGTCGCCGTCAGTTGCCCTGACGGAAGTATGAAGGCCGCCGGCGCTGGCGATCTGGGGTGCGACGCCGGTGGCCCTCGCGCTTACTGAGGTCATCACGGTCAAGCGCCGCTTGACGGTGGAGCTATTCGGACGGGATCGTCCGGGTGGCTTGGGTGACGCGGCGTAGCCGACCGTCGGCAGCCAACTCCCCGAACATGTAGATCTCCGTGGTGAGGGTGCCGCCCTTACGTAGCTCCGCGATGAGCCGGTAGCGGGCGGCGACCTGGTCGCCGTCCACCAGTGCCTGCTCGACCTCGACACGGAGACCAGCTGCCCGTCTGCGGGCCGGACGGATGTGATCCAGCAGCCGTTTCCGGTCCAGCAGCACGCCGTCGTTGACCAGCTCGTAGTCCGGCGTGTGGTAGCGGTCAAGCACGGTCGCCGGATCCTCGTCGCCCAGTCCTGCCTCCCGCGGGTAGCGGATCAGGTAGCTGGTCAGATCGGTACGGGGCGTCATGTAGATCTCCCTGAATACATTATCTTTGACATTGCGTCTAGGTTAATGCCGGGGCGATAGATTACACAACATGTCAGAGATAACGGGTGGTCGGCGCCGGCGGCGACGATCGGACGCCGAGCGCAGCGCCGCCGCCGTACTCGACGCCGCCGTCGAGGTGCTCGGGCGGCATCCGGACGCCAAGGTGGAACAGGTCGCCGCCGCGGCTGGCGTCACCCGCCAGACCGTGTACGCCCACTACCCGTCCCGACCGCTGCTGGTAGCCGCCGTCGTCGACCACATCACCGCCGAAGCCGTGGCCGCCCTCGACGCCGCCACCGTTGACAGCGGCACCGTCACCGAGGCGCTGCTGGGCTGGCTGGACGTCACCTGGCGGCTGTTTGACCGCTACCCGCTGCTCCTGCACTCCTCGGTGACCGCGGTTGAACAGGCGGACTCCGACCGCCAGCATGCCGCGGTAAACGAGCGCCTGGAGCGGCTGATCAGGCATGGCCAGGCCACCGGCGAGTTCGACAAAGCCCTCAGCCCGGCCTGGTTGGTCTCCGCGACCGTCGCGCTCGGTCATGCGGCCGGCGGCGAGGTCGCCGCCGGCCGCATGACCACCGCGCAGACGGCGCTGGCGCTACGCCAGAGCATCCTGCGCCTCTACGGCGCCGGCGAGCCCTGATCAGCGTGGACCGAACAGGAACCAACCACCACCCGGATGTGAGGCTGCCCAAGGGAGTCGCCCGTACGCACCTGTCTCCGTTATGGCGATGACTCAATGTCCGATGTTCGACCCGTGTCCTAACCCGTCACGGCATGCAGCGTGTCCACCACCGCGGTGGGAGCGCTCACCCGCCGCGCTTGCCCGAGCGCCTGGCGGGTGGCCGTCACCAGTCGCCCGGACCGCAGCTGATCGCACACCGCCACCAGGTCACCGGCCGCAACACCAGCGGCATCCCAGGCTCCAGCCGCCATCGCGGTCCTCAAGTGCCGAACCAGGTAGATGGCCCGGTCGCGCGGCTGTGTCGCGGGCAGCCGATCGACCGCCTGGCGGGTCAACTCGACCGCCGCCGTGCGGTCACCAACGGCACCGGCAGCCTGTCCTCGGTGCAACGCCAACTCGGCGCCGGTCAGCCACCACGTCCAGACCGGCTCGTCCATCCGTGGATGGTCCAGCAGGACCGCCGCCCGATCCAACTCGGTCAAGCCTTCTCGCGATCCGAGCGAGGCAAGTGCGCGACCCAACCGGAGCCGGTGCATCGCCTCCACCCGACCACCCCGTGCGCCCAGCGCCAGGCCGCGCCCGGCCCGGACCCGGGCCGCCTTGAACCGGCCTTCCTGCTGGTCGAGCATGGCGAGCAGAGACAGCTGCAACTGGACCATCCCATTGTCCCCAGCCGACTGGGACACCAGCAGCGCGTCCGACAGGACACGCCGGGCCAGGCCCGGCCTACCAGCGTCGAACAGTAACCATCCGGTGACCTCCCCCAGCTCGCCGACGACGGCGTGCAGGTCCCGCCGGCACCCCGCCGGGTACCGGCCGGCGGTCAGGGCCTGCCGGGCCCGGCGCCACTCCCGACCTGCCGCGTGTGCCAGTCCGTCGGCGCCGACGGCCATGTCCCGACGGACCAGATCAGCGATAAGGCTATGAATCCGAGTGACGTCCGCCTCCGTGAGGCGCGCGAACCCGGGCCTGGATGCGGATGCGTGTGTTGTCAACGCTCCTCCCAACATCAGGGTCGCGCGCAGCACGCCCCGTGCACCATGGTTGCTGCCGATCTCGCTGGCCGCCGGCAGTGGGACCCGGAACGGGCACGCCATCGCCCCCCTCGGCCGCGTACCGCCGCATACGCATCCGTTGTCGCTGTGACGCCACTGCGGACGTTGGTCGGGTCGCCCTGGATGGACAGCCGAGGGTGCGCTCCTCCCCCGGCGTCAATGGCGATACTGACAGGATCCGTTCAGGTCCGGAGGTGACACGTTCCCGATCGTGCTCGTAGGTCCCGTCGGGGATCGCTAGACGGTAGCCTGTGACGACCGGGGCCCCCGCCCGGCTTGAATCGCCATGCCCTGAACCTGTGAGTGTATGAAGACTGCGCAGACCAGCGGTGACACGGTGCGGCACCGGATTCAGACGGTGCTCGTCAGCGTGCTCGAACGCACCCGCCTGATGCGGGGGCAGGCCAGCCGCCAGCTCCTCGTCGAGCAGCTCCAGGATCGGCTCGGTCCGTTCCCGTTGCGTGAGCATCCCGAGTTGCGGTTGCAGACGGCCGAACTGGTGCGTGCTTGCAGCAGGCTCACCGATGGGCTGCAGATCCTGGTGGAGACGGTCGAGCATCTGGAACCGGGCACGGAGGAGGTCGTCCGGTTGCAGCGGCTGCGGGACGAGTGGGAGGCGGTCGAGGTCCTGGCCGAGGAGGACTGGACCCGGCTGCGTCCGCTCCTGGGGAACCTCGTGCCCACCAACCTCACGGTGCTGTACCAGCGCGCCACCGAGCACCGGTCGCCGGGACCGCCGTCGTGGTGCGTCGACGCCTGGCAGGCGTTCGTCCACCTGGCCGGGCAGAACGCCGGCCCCGACGGCCTGCCGCCCAGCATGGCCTTCCTGGTGTTGCTCGAGGACCAGGTCGACGCGCAGGACGCCCGGTGGATCCGGCTGCGGAACAGTCGGCTGGCCAGCGGGCAGGGGTTGACGGGACAGTTGGAGGATCGGCGGGTATATCTGCACCGCGGTGGTGAACAGCCGATGGACACCACGGCGTATCTGGTCGTCCAGGTCGAGCCGCACCTGGATCCCGGCGGCAGCGACGACACCTACGCGTTGTCGCATTTCCGCCAGTGGTACGGGGCGGACTCCTGGCATTCCCGGCGGGGTGAGCCCCGCCTGGTCCGACTCCACGACCTGGAACGTGAGGTGGAGCGGGTAATCGAGCAGATGGAGATCGACTGGTCGGACCGGACCGGCACCGTGGTGGTCGAGTTCGTCCTGCCGTGGGAGCTGCTCAACGTCGGGGTGGACCACTGGCGCAAGGAGATCGACAGCTCCCGGCCGATCGCTTTGGCAATGGACTATCCCGTGGTGGTCCGCAGCCTGGAACGGTTGCGTACCCGGCGCTGGCACCGTCCCTGGCACCAGCGCTGGCGGCAGCTACTCGCGGCTCCGGCCCACAGTGTCGTCTTCTGGAGCCACCCCAGCGGCAAGGACTACTTCACCCGGCTCGAGTCGGAGCTCAAGGCCGACGATCGAGTGGTGTCACTCGTTCTCAGCGAGCCACCGACGCAGCGTGGGGAAACCGGCCAGCAGGAGATCGAGGCGGCCCTCCGGGCCGGTCTGCCGGTGATCATCTGGCATCGAGGTGACTGTACCAGTGCCGAGTTCCGGGAAGCGGTCACCCGTCTGGTATCCGATGGAGGCCTGGGACAGCTGCCGACGCGTGCTCAAGAATTGCGACATCAGGCGTTACGGCTCGAGCCCGCTTCGCGGGACGGCCACATCGGCCACCACCTGACGATCCTCTGGGACGACCCGGAGCGCAGGCCCGACGCGCTGGGCGCTTCCGCTGGTCGAGGAACAGGGGAGAGTTGGTGACCCGGGATGACGCGGAGGGCACCTGGGAGGGCATCTCTCAGGCGCTGCGGCCGCTGTCCGGTGACCCGCCCACCCCGACGACCAGGTGGGGCGTGACGGTGCTTGTCGATGCTGGCCCGTCGATGGCGGTGTGGCGCGACACCGTCGACCGCGTGGTGGCGGTGTTGCGCGATCACGAGGAGCTCACCGACGTCGAGGTGGTCCCGTTCGACTCCTCCGACACGGAACAGCCCGGCCCGGGCGGCCGGGTCGCGGTCGACGGGCGAATCATGCTGGTGCTGTCCGACGGCGCCGGCCCGGCCTGGCACGCCGGGACGATGCTGGCCCTGCTGCGTGGGTGGGGGCTGCGCGCGCCGGTCGCCGTCGTGCACCTGCTGCCGCAACTGCAGTGGTACCGGACCGGAATCCGGCCCCGGCGGTTGCGGATGTGGCAGACCGCGCCCGGCGGTGCCGCCAACGCCGACCTCGCGTGGGAGGTGCTCAACCCGGTTCCGGACGTTCTCGACGATCCCGAACCCGCGGGTGACGACCCCGTCCCGGTGCCGGTAATCGAACTCGACCCCCGCTGGCTCGCCGCCTGGGTCCGGTTGCTCACCGGCGGCGAGTCGCAGCTGCCCGCGGTGCTGGCCGCCACCCGGGTTCCGGACCCGGTCGTGCCGCCGGTGACGGAGGTGGCCCCGTCCGCGCGGATGCGGGTGCGGGAGTTCACCGCGTGGGCCACGCCGACCGCGGTCACGCTCGCCACGCAGCTCGCCGCCGCCCCGTTGAACCTGGCCGTGATGAGGCGGGTACAGCGGGCCCTGATCCCGGATTCGCAGACGTCACACCTGTCCGAGATCCTCAACAGCGAGCTGCTGCACCCGGTCGCGGCCGCGGCGCCGACGGCCGGAGGCGCCGAGGTCACCTACGAGTTCCACCGGGGAGTCCGCGAGGAACTGCTGGCGGCCGGGCGCCGCGCGGACGCGGTACGGGTGCTGCGGGTGGTCGATGAGCAACTGGGGCCGACGGTGCCGGCGGTCCGTGGACTCAGCCGGATGCTCGACGACCCCGACGCCACGCCGGTGCCCCCGGTGACTCCGGAGACCGCGCCGTTCGTACGGGTCGAACAGGCCGTACTCCATGCCCTGTCCGGCCGCTATCTCGCCCGCGCGCGGCACCTGCACGAGGCGCTCGGTATCGACGCGGAAACGCCGTCGGCTACTACTACGCAGAGCATGCCCGCTGTGACAATGGAGACGGCAGCGGACACCGATGATCGGACGTCAGAAGGAGCGCCAGTGGTGTCGAGCAGGGTGGCGGACGTGGTCGCACCGCAGAGAACACCAGCCGGCGCGCCTGTCATCTGGGGCAGTGTCCCACCGCGTAACCCCAACTTCACCGGCCGCGAGTCGCTGTTGGAGCACCTGCACGAGCAGATGCGGGTGGGCACGACGGCGGTGCTGCCGCACGCGTTGCACGGCATGGGCGGCGTCGGGAAGTCACAGTTGGCGGTCGAATACGTCTACCGTCACCAGGACGAGTACGACGTGATCTGGTGGATCCCGTCGGAACGTCCGGCCCAGATCGGCAACGCGTTGGCCGAGCTCGCCCAGCGCTTACATCTGCCGGTGGGGCTGGAGGCCAACGCTGCCGTCCCGGCCGTGCGGGAGGCACTGCGGCTGGGGCAGCCGTACGCGAACTGGCTCTTGATCTTCGATAACGCGGAGAGCCCGGAGGCGGTGCGGCGATACTTCCCCAACGGCGGACCCGGCCGCATCATGGTGACCTCCCGCAACCCGCAGTGGTCGAACATCGCCCGCCAGCTCGAGGTGGACGTGTTCGCCCGGCAGGAGAGCATCGATCTGCTCCGCCGCCGCGGTCCGGAACTCAGCGACGCCGACGCCGGTCGGCTGGCCGAGGCGCTCGGTGATCTTCCGCTGGCGCTGGACCAGGCGGCGGCCTGGCTCGCCGAGACTGGTATGCCGACCGACGAGTACCTGCGGCTGTTCGAGGAGAAGCGCATCGAGCTGCTCGAAGTGTCGGTGCCGCTGGACTATCAGTTGCCGGTCGCCGCCGCCTGGAACGTGTCCCTCGACCGGCTGGCCGACTCCAGCCCCGGAGCGCTGCGACTGTTGCAGGTGTGCTCGTTCTTCGCCCCCGAACCGATCCCCCGCACTCTGTTCAGCCGCGGCCGCGCCGGCAACGTCCACCTGGAGCTCGACGAGGTGCGGCGCGACCCGATGCGGCTCAACCGCGCCATCCGCGAGATCAACCGGTACGCCCTAGCCAAGATCGACCACCGGACCAACTCGATCCAGATGCACCGGCTGGTCCAGGCGGTCCTGATCGACCGGCTCGACGACGCCGAGCAGACCGCGATGCGGCACAGCGCGCACCTCATGCTCGCCGACGGCGACCCGAACGACCCGAACTCACCTGACGGCTGGCGCACCTACGCCGACCTGTACCCGCACGTCATGACCGCCCAGGCGTACCGGTCCACCGACCCGTGGGTGCAACAGCTGATCGACAACGTCTCCCGTTATCTCTACTGGTGGGGCGACCACCAGGCCGCGTTCGACCTGGCCGAGCAGGCATACGAGGCACGGCGCGACCAGCTGGGCGCCACGGACCCGTCCACTCTGCGGATGGGCCATTGGATGGGCTGGCTGCTGTTTGTCCTCGGCCGGTTCGACGAGGCCGCCCGCCTCAACCAGGAGGTGCTCCACGCCTACCAGCAGATCGTGCAGGAGGACAACGAGGACCTGCTGCGCGCGCTCGGCGCCGTCGCCGCCGACCGCCGGGTGGCCGGGGATTTCGCGGGCGCTCTGGAACTCGCCGAGGAGATCTATCAACGGCACGTGCGAGCCCTCGGCCCGGACGACGTGGAGACCATCACGGCTGCCCACAACCTCGCCGTGAGCCTGCGGCTGTCCGGTGACCTCAACCGGGCCTCCGACATCGACAAGCAGAACCAGCGGCTGCGCATCCAGCTCTACGGCACCGACCATCCGATCACCCTGGAGAGCACCCGCAACCTCATCACCAACCGGCGTGAACTCGGTGACTACGTGGGCGCCCGCGCCGAGGCGCAGGCGGTCGCCGACCAACTGCGCCACCAGCTCAGCCCCGGCCATCCGCAGACTCTGCGGGCGTTGCGGACGCTGGCGGTGGCGCTGCGCAAGGCCGGTGACCACCAAGCGGCCCGCCAAATCTCCGAAGAGGTCCGCGACGGCTTCCTCAACCGCTACGGGGAGAACCACCCGGACACCATCGCCTCCTCCCTGAACCTCTCGAGCGACCTGCGGGAGACCGGCGATCTCGACGGCGCCGCCGAGCTGGGCGAGCAGGTTTACGGCAGCTACCAGCGGCTGCTGCGCAACGACCGGCACCCGCACACCATCGCCGCCCGGCTCAACTGGGCGGTCACCGAGCGGATGCGCGGCCGGGTGGCGCAGGCGCGGCAGATGGACGAGGAGGGCTTCGCCCAGCTGCGGGAACAACTCGGCGACGACCACCCGCTCACCCTGGCCGCGGCGCTCAACCTCGCGAGCGACCTCTACGCCGAGGGCCACTACACGCAGGCGTACGAGCGGGACGTGGACGCGACCGAACGGCTACGGCGGGTGCTGGGCGCGGAGCATCCGACCACTCTGGCCGGTTACGGCAACCTGGCGATGGACCTGCGCAAACTGGGCCGCGAGCAGGAGTCCGCGGAGCTGCACACGGCGACGGTGGCACGGTTCGAGCGAGTTCTCGGCGGTGATCACCCGGCCACGGCGGTCGCGGTGGACCTGGACCGGCGGGCCAACTGCGACATGGACCCGCTGCCGCTGTAGGCGACCGGCCCGTCAACCCGGCCCGACCCAGGCGGCCAACTCCACCGGGTCTGCGTCACCGCCGCGACGGCGCACGGCCCGGTGCACGGCCCGTACCAGCTCGGGTCGGGTCCGCAGCGCATCCGCGGCCGGGCCCGGGCGGACCTGCGCCAGGACCAGCCCGAGCCCGGCCCAGGAGCCCGGCCGGTCGGAATCCGCCGCCAGGTCGCGCAGATAGCCCCGACGAGCGGCCTCCCGATCACCGGCCACCAGGTCCAGGTCCGCGGGGTTCGCACCGGTCACCCGCGTGCCGATCGCCGCCGGATCCTGTCGAAGGCGCGCGAATCCGGCGGCGTCGGTCAGGCGCCAGAGTTCCAGGACCGCGCGCGCGTCCAGTCCCCGGGCGCCCGGGTCGGCGTCCAGGACCGGGGCGATGACAGGCAGGTCTGGCCGGTCGGCGCCGGCCGTCCAGTCCTGCGTGAACGCCGCGACCACCTCGGTGGGCGGGCGCAGATGATGCAGCCGCCAGCGGGCCCGATGGTCGGCGACAGCGTCGTGGGCGGCGGCCAGCGGTTGCGCGGGTACGTGGTCGGCATGCCACCGGTCCGCGGTCGCGGTGAGGCCTGCGACGAGTCGCCGACCGACCTCGGTGAGCTGCGGCAACGTCGCGATCCGGGCGAGTGTCGTGCGCACCTGCCGGCGCCACCGGGCGAACTCGAAATGCGCCAGCGTGCTGGCGTCGCCGGTGGCCAGGTGCCGTACCGCCCGCCAGAACTCGGTGATGCCCGCGAACGCGTACACCCCCTGCAGCAGGCCGCCCAGCGGCCGGGGGTCGTCCCGCCACGGCGCGTACAGCCGCTGGGCGGGTTCGCCGGTGTGCAGCGGAGCCAGGTGCAGGAGGGCGCCGAGCTTGATGTGCTGGAACTCGTGCACCAGCGTCACCGCGAGCTCGGTGGCGTCCCGCGGCTCCGACATGATCAGGCTGCCGAACGCGTCGCCGGCCGACGCGCTCATCGTGCGGAACCGCTCCGCCGGCGGCTGCGGCACCACCGAGAAGAGCCCTCGCGTCATGGGCGATGCCAGCGCCGGGCTGGTCTCGACGAGCAACTGCCACGCCTGGGTGAGCAGATCTCGCCAACGATCGAATTCTGGTTCGCTAAGCGTTCGCGGCGGCGTCGGAGCCCGCAGGTTCCGGAACGGGTCGAGGCAGTCCAGTCGCACCGCGAGGGTGTGCCCGCCAGCCTGGGCACGCACCCTGGGAATGGCCTGCCAGCCGTCGCCACCGACCCGCACCTCGCCCGTCGGCGTACCGACGACACCGTGGCCGGCGGACCCACGCACCTCGGTGCTGTCCCATTCGGCGGCTCCCGGCACGGGGACGGCACCAAGGGTCGGCAGCACCGCGAAACCGTCTCGGACCGGCACGGTGATGCCGAAGTCGAGACCGGCACGTAGGGCTGCCGCGGCGGCGAGAGCGTGCAGGTAGCCGAGATCGACCCAGAGCGGCGCCGCAGACCGGGCGGTGCCGCGCAGACGCCGCAACGTGTAACCGGCCCAGACACCCGCCTGGGGGTGCAGCAGCAGGTCGTCGACCTTTGCCGGGTCGTGTCGTTCCGCCTCGGTGAGCAGGTCCCAGGCGGTCCGGACGGACGGCAGCGGGCCGGTGTCGTGGTCGGGGTCGACGACGTCGAGCAGGGCGCGCAACTGCACGAGGCGCCAGCTCCGCTCGACGGTGAGGAGCTGAGTGACCGTGCCCGCGTCACCGCCGCCGGAGGAGAGGGCGCTGACGTGCTGCTCGTCGAGTCGGTGCTGGCGAGGTGGTCTGTCCACGGCACCGTCAGTGCCCATCCGGGAACCCCGAGCAAATCATGTCAGTCGATGCGTTGTGGATTGTAGCCGCTGGTGATGCTTTCGGGCTCGTCGATGCGGCGTAGCAGCCTGCGCATGGTCGGAGCGAGAATCCGCTCGTCGTACGTCGGTAGCTCGGCAAGTGTCACCTCCGTGAGGTCTACCAGGTCCGACTCGATGTCGTCGATCGATCGGCTCACTACCGGCGTCTCCTCACGTCGTCACGGTCCCTGCAGTCATCATGTCGCACCCGACGACGATTCCGGAAGCGTTACGTGACGTCGACAACCCACTGTGGGCACCCGCGGAATTTGCCCTCCCACGGTAGGTTGTCCCTATGTCCGAGCGCCTCGGAGTCGTGTTCGTACATGGGTTTCTGTCGTCGGCGGCCACCTGGTCACCATTTCTGCGACTGATCGAGACCGACGCCGACCTCGCCTCCGTCGACCCGTACACCTTCGAGTACCCAAGCCCACCCGTCTCGCTGAACCCGCTGCGACGGATCCCCGACATCAATGACATCGCCGACAGTCTCCGCACCTATCTGACACACGCCCGTGGCGACCAGTCCCGACTCGTTCTGGTCACGCACAGCCAAGGCGGTCTGGTGGCGCAGCGGATGCTGGCCCGGACCCTCGCCAATGGAGACGGGCCGGAACTGTCCCGCATCCGCCGGATCGTCCTGTTCGCCTGCCCCAACACCGGCTCCGACCTAGCCCTGCTGCTGCGCCGCAGCGGCCCGTGGCGCCACCCCCAGGAACGCGAACTGCGGCCGCTCAACCAAGCCATCTCCGACGCGCACCGGATCGTCGTCAACCAGATCATCCACGCCACCGCGGTCACGGCCGCCAGCTGCCCGATCCCGATCGTCGCGTACGCCGGCGACCGCGACGGAGTCGTCACACCCGTCTCGGCGAGGAGTGTCTTCCCCGAGGTGGGGGTGCTGCCCGGTGACCACTCCTCGATCATCAAGCCGGACTCGCACGGGCATCGTTCCTACGTGGCCCTGAAACGCCACCTGAGGGAGGCCCTCTCGATGGCCGACGTCCCGGCGCCGAGACCGTCCGACGATCGGCTGTCCCCGACGACCCGACCGCCCCGTACGGCGGCCGACCTGTCCCGCGAACTGGTGGATCGATTGCTCGCCGTCCCGCGGATGACCGAACCGGCCTTCCGTGAACAGGTCTACGAGCTGCTGCCCCCGGTGATCGTGCACCAGCACCGACGCGACACCGCCGCCCGGGTGGAGCTGTTCTCCCTGGTGCGCAGTTTCGAGCACTACCGGCACCTCGCGCCGGGAGACTCGCTCGTCGCCGCCCTGGAAACGCTCCTGCCCGACCATCCGGCGGTCGCCGACGTGCTCGACGCGCTGACGGGCGCGGGACTCTACGACCCGTCCAGGCACCGGTGACGGCGAGCAGACCACGGGCCCACTCCCGAAATACGTTGCGGCGTTTGAATCGTGTGGGCAAGCTGGGTTGATCGAGCGGCGGTGAACGCTGCCTGGACTTAAGGAGGGCTGACGAATGGCCACCACTGTGCTGCGGCATGTCCGCGTCAGTTCCGCCTCACTGTTCAGGAGCACATCCGTTGTCTTCCGAGTACGAACTCTCTGAAACCTCCCCCAACCTCGATTCCCGCGGATCCGGCCTCAGCCGCGAGGAGCCCCGGTCAGATCCGGCCGACATCTTCGACTTCCATCCGGTTGACGAAAGATTGGGCCCGGATCAGCGGTGGTCCACCTGGCTGGACGTCGAGCGCGGCTCTCGCGGCCCGGAACCGCGCCCCTCGTGGGTCGTCACGGAGCAGGCTGCGATCGACACCGAGTTCGGCGTCCTCAAGACCGGTAAGGAAGCCGATGTCTTCCTGCTCGAACGAGCCGTCGAAGCCATCGGCGACAACCCGGCGAAATCCTCGCTGCTGGCCGCGAAACGCTACCGCACCGAGGAACACCGATCCTTCCACCGCAGTACGTCGTACGTCGAAGGCCGCCGTACCCGCAACAGCCGCGACGCCCGGGCGATGGCGAAGAAGACCTCGCACGGCCGCGGTGTCGCGGCCGGTCAGTGGGCGTACGCCGAATGGAACGCCCTCACCCTGTTGTGGAAAGCCGGCGTCCCGGTGCCGTATCCCGTCCAGGTCGACGGCACCGAGCTGCTGATGGAGTTCATCGACGACGGAGAGGGCGGTGCGGCGCCCCGGCTTGCCCAGGTCCGGCCCTCGAAGGAGGTGCTCGGTCGGTACTTCGAGCAACTCCGCGACGGCATGCGTGAACTGGCCCGCGCCGGGCTGGCGCACGGCGACCTGTCGCCGTACAACGTCCTCGCCCAGGCCGACCGGATCGTGATGATCGACCTACCTCAGGTCATCGACATCGTCGGCAACCCGAAGGGCATGGACTTCCTGATGCGCGACTGCCACAACATGGCCACCTGGTTCACCAACCGCGGGCTCGAGATCGACGAACAGGAGCTGTTCACCGACCTGCTCACGATGGTGTTCTGATCGCTGGGCAGCCGGCGGACCGCGCCGCCCGACGCGGGTCGGGGCCGGCTGGGCCGGGCGCGACCCTCGGCCGGGGTGGCAGTACGGTGCCGCCGGACTGCCCGGCGGCACCGTCTCCATGCTGTCGGTCAGGCCGGGAGCTTGGGATTCGCGGCGATGTCGAACCGCTGCTCCACGAACCCCTGGGTCCCACCTCGCGGCGCCAGCAGGATCAGATTGTCCGACACGATCGCGGCCTGGCCGTACGCGTCCCATGGCATCAGGATGTCGTAGTAGACGTCCGGCGGGCAGAACGGCCAGCTCGGGCACTCGGGGCGGTAGCCGAACACGTGGTCCACCGCCCACCACTGGCTGTTGTCCCACCAGTCGCATGTCTCGATGAACAGCATGCCCTGGGTCGGGGAGTTCACCGGTTGGTGGGACAGGCACTGGTTGCTGCCGCTGAGGCGGAAGGTGCGGTAGACGTGGCCGCCCGGACCCGTGTACGCCTCGTCGCTGTGGATCCAGCGATTGGCCTGCGACCAGTTCGCGTAGCTCGGGTCCATGAAGACGATGCCGGCGAACCAGCCGTCGACGCTCGCGTTCGCAGCGCCGCCCTTGCCCTGGATGGCCTTCGCCGTGCCGGACTGGAAGGCCGTCGCCGACGCCGGACCGGCGCCGCGGGACGGCTCCGGCTTCCCCGCGGCCCCGGGGCCGGCCGCGGCCGGGCCGGCCAGGATGCCGGTCAGCAGCGCGGTGGCAAGCACCGCCACCGCCGCCCTGGTGAGCGTCCGTCGCGGTGGGCGACGACGCCTGATGAAGTTGAACATCTCGGTTACTCCGTTCTTGGCGCCGACCCCGTTGGCGCCTGCCCGTCCGGCGTCCGGCCGGTGGGCCTCTCTGGCGTCATGGGGTAGCCGTCGACAAGGTTCGCCGCCGAGCGGGCGACTAGGAGTCCTCAGCGCGCGAAACTGCCGGAAACTGCCGGTGTTCACGGCCCGGGCAACGTCGAGTGTCGGGTCCGGACTCGGCACCTCGTGGTCGAGCCCTTGAACCCCGTTTCCTGCTCGGTAACAGGCCCGAAACTACCGGTTGAAAAACCTGGAACTTTCTGCCAGCCTGAAAGCCATCGATCAATGTGAACGTTAACGAGATCCTTCCACCTCAGGAGGTGCCTCACCGACCGTCAACCCCCCACCCATCCCGCGAGGCCCGCACCCGCAACCACTTCCCGGACCCACCCGTCGTGGCCACCGCCATTCGACGCAGTTCCCCCCACCCCGACAGCGACAGAGATCTCCTGTCCCCCACTGGAGGATCAGCATGATTTCCCGGACCCGTCCCCCCGGACGTAACCGAGAACGAGCAGTCTTGATTTCCGGAAGTTTCGCGATAGTTGCGGCGCTCATTGTGGCGCTGCTACCCAACCTCGCCCAGGCGGCCGAGACGACCCTCGGAGCTGCCGCGGCCCAGTCTGGCCGGTACTTCGGTGCCGCCGTCGCCGCGAACAAGCTCAGCGACAGCGCCTACACCACGATCCTGAACCGGGAGTTCAACAGCGTCACTCCCGAGAACGAGATGAAGATCGACGCGACCGAGCCGCAGCAGAACAACTTCACCTTCGGAAACGCGGACCGGATCGTCAACCACGCCATCTCGCGGGGATGGAAGGTCCGCGGCCACACCTTGGCCTGGCACTCACAGCAGCCGGGCTGGATGCAGGGCATGGAGGGCACCGCCCTGCGCAACGCGATGCTGAACCACGTCACCCGGGTGGCCACCTACTACCGCGGCAAGATCGACTCGTGGGACGTGGTGAACGAGGCGTTCGAGGACGGCAACAGCGGTGCCCGCCGCAACTCCAACCTGCAACGCACCGGCAACGACTGGATCGAGGCGGCGTTCCGTGCCGCCGACACGGCGGACCCGAACGCGAAGCTCTGCTACAACGACTACAACACCGACAACTGGACCTGGGCCAAGACCCAGGCCGTGTACAACATGGTGCGCGACTTCAAGCAGCGCGGCGTGCCGATCGACTGCGTCGGGTTCCAGTCGCACTTCAACGCCAACTCGCCGTACAACAGCAACTACCGCACCACCCTGAGCAGCTTTGCCGCCCTCGGCGTGGACGTGCAGATCACCGAGCTGGACATCGAGGGCTCGGGCACGACGCAGGCGAACACCTACCGCAACGTGGTCAACGACTGCCTCGCCGTGGCTCGCTGCAACGGGATCACCGTCTGGGGAGTACGGGACTGCGACTCGTGGCGCTCCGGCGGCACCCCACTGCTCTTCGAGTGCAACGGCAACAAGAAGCCGGCCTACACGGCCACCCTGGAGGCGCTGAACAGCGCCGGCCCCGGGCCCACACCCACGTCCACCACGCCGGGACCCACCCCCACCGATCCGCCCGGCTCCGCCAGCGAGATCGTCGGCACCCAATCCGGCCGCTGCATCGACGTACCCAACGCCTCCCGCGACAACGGCACCCGGGTACAGCTCTACGACTGCAACAAGCAAACCAACCAGGCCTGGACCTACACCGCCACCAAACAACTACAGGTCTACGGCAACATGTGCCTCGACGCCGCAGGCACCGGCAACGGCACCGCAGTCCAGATCTACAGCTGCCACAGCCAAACCAACCAACAATGGAACATCAACTCCAACGGCACCATCAGCGGCGTCCAATCCGGCCGCTGCCTCGACGTCTGGAGCACCAACAACGGAGCGCAGGTGCAGCTCTACGACTGCCACGGACAACCCAACCAACAATTCCGGCTCGCCCCCCTCGGCGGTCCCACCCAGACGCCGACGTCGACGCCGACAACGACGCCGCCAGGCGGTACGTGCGACCTTCCGTCGTCGTACCGGTGGTCGTCGACGGGCGCGCTGGCGCAGCCGAGGTCGGGCTGGGTGTCGTTGAAAGACTTCACCCACGCGCCGTACAACGGCCAGCAGCTGGTCTACGCGACCACGCACGACACGGGCACGACCTGGGGCTCGATGAACTTCGGTGTCTTCTCGAACTGGAACCAGATGGGGTCGGCGTCGCAGAACCAGATGCCGTTCGCGGCGGTGGCACCGTCGCTGTTCTACTTCGCCCCGCGCAACATCTGGGTGCTCGCCTACCAGTGGGGCGGACCGGCCTTCTCCTACCGGACCTCAACCGACCCGA